>JANWKQ010000106.1 GCA_025451295.1 Flavobacteriales bacterium
ATTACCGAAGGTATTACACAATTTAGGATTTCATCCGGGCCTGCATTTGCATTTGGCGGCGTTATATTTTGCGTTACGATCGCAATATCTGTACTTGTACATCCATTGGCTGGATCCGTTACGGTAATCGTATAGTTACCGGGACCATTAATTGTTGGAGTTGGTGTTGTTCCTCCTGCTACAATAGCCGGGCCAGCCCATGCAAAGGTTGCACCACCTGTTGAAGATGATCCTCCCATATTTAATGAAGTCGTTGTACAATTTAATATTTGATCCAATCCTGCACTTGCATTTGGTGGTGTTATGTTTTGGTTGACAATCGCCACATCAGTGCTGGTGCATCCATTAACAGGATCAGTAACAGTAACCGTATATGTTCCCGGACCATTCACTGTTGGAGTTGGAGTTGTTGCGCCAGCGGTAATTGCTGGACCTGTCCATGCAAATGTTGCACCTCCGGTAGATGAAGAACCTCCCATATTTAATGAAGTAATGGTACAATTTAAGATCATATCCACACCAGCATTCGAATTTGGTGGCGTAATATTTTGTGTAACATTTACCTGATCTGTTGAGGTACATAAATTCGAAGGATCGGTTACGGTGAGTGTATAGGTTCCAGGTGCATTCACTGTTGGTGTTGCAGTGCTTCCACCAGAAACAATACCTGGGCCGCTCCATGCAAAAGTCACTCCTCCTGTGGAGGATGAACCTCCAAGAACAAGTGATGTGGCCGTACAATTCAGGATCATATCCGGTCCGGCATTTACATTGGGAACTGCTCCATTAAATGTAACATTTGCTACATCAGTGGATGTACATCCATTGGTTGGATCCGTTACTGTAATGGTATAACCTCCGGATGCATTAACCGTTGGTGTTGGTGTGGTTCCGCCTGCCGTAATTCCAGGTCCACCCCACAAGAACGAAACGCCGGGTGTTGAAGAAGATCCAGCAAGATTAACTGAGGTAATACCACAATTGAGAATCTCATCAGGACCTGCATTCGAGTTTGGAATTGCAATGTTCTGAGTTACTATTGCAACATCTGTACTCGTACATCCATTTGTTGGATCGGTTACAGTAAGCGTATAACTACCCGGTCCATTCACCGTAGGAGTTGGAGTTGTTCCACCTGCTGTAATTGCAGGTCCAGCCCATGCAAAGGTTACACCACCTGTTGATGATGATCCTCCCATATTTAATGATGTGGTTGTACAATTCAATATTTGATCCAATCCCGCACTTACATTTGGCGGGGTAATGTTTTGTGTAACAATCGCCATATCTGTACTTGTACATCCATTTACAGGATCAGTAACCGTTAGCGTATAAGTTCCCGGACCATTAACTGTTGGGGTTGGAGTTGTTCCACCTGCTGTAATCGACGGACCTGCCCATGCAAATGTTGCACCTCCGGTAGATGAAGATCCACCCATGTTCAATGAAGTAATGGTACAATTTAAAATCATATCTACACCAGCATTCGAATTTGGTGGTGTAATATTTTGTGTAACATTTACCTGATCGGTAGACGTACAAGAATTTGATGGATCTGTTACGGTAAGTGTATATGTGCCCGGTGCATTAACAGTTGGTGTTGGTGTGGTTCCTCCAGAAACAATTCCAGGACCCGTCCATGCAAATGTTGCTCCGCCGGTAGAAGATGAACCTCCAAGAACCAGTGACGTGGTAGTACAGTTTAAGATCATATCAGGTCCGGCGTTTACATTTGGTACCGCACCATTAAATGTAACATTTGCCACATCGGTTGATGTACATCCGTTCGCAGGATTTGTAACTGTAATCGTATAGGCACCCGATGCATTTACGGTTGGTGTAGTGGTTGTTCCGCCAGATACAACACCCGGACCTCCCCATAGGAAAGTTACACCCGGAGTTACAGATGAACCTGAAAGATTTACAGATGAAACACCACAACTTAAAACCTGATCCACACCTGCATTTGAATTCGGTGGTGTATTGTTTACATTCACAAGCACCTGATCTGTCGCTGTGCATCCATTGGTTGGATTGGTTACAGTAATCGTATATGTTCCTCCAGCGTTCACTGTTGGTGTAAATGTTGTACCACCAGCAATAATTCCAGGTCCTGTCCATACGCAGGTTGCCCCGCCCGTTGCAGAAGATCCAGCCAAATTCAATGTAGGTGTTGTACAAGTTAATGTCTGATCTGCTCCTGCATTTGCGTTGGGTGGTGTATTGTTAAGTGTTACTAAAACAACATCCGTTGCTGTGCATCCATTTGTTGGATTCGTAACAGTTACCGTATAGTTTCCAGCCGCATTTATGGTCGGTGTAAATGTTGTGCCGCCAGCAACAATTCCTGGTCCTGACCATACACAAGTTGCTCCACCAGTAGCAGAAGATCCCGCCAGATTTAAAGATGTGGTGGTACATGTCAATACCTGATCCACGCCTGCATTTGCATTGGGCGCAGTGTTGTTAAGCGTTACTGCAACAATATCCGTGGCGGTACAACCATTTGCAGGATTGGTTACCGTGACTGTATAGTTTCCGACTGCATTTATCATGGGTGTCCATGTAGTACCACCGGATACGATTCCAGGTCCAGACCAGACACAAGTTGCCCCACCGGTTGCGGAAGATCCAGCTAAATTTAATGAGGTAGCAGTACATGTTAATACCTGATCTACACCTGCATTTGCATTCGGTGGTGTATTGTTGAGTGTGACGATGGCAACATCCGTTGATGTACATCCATTGGAAGGGTTAGTGACAGTAACTGTATAATTTCCTGCTGCATTAACCATTGGTGACCATGTTGTTCCACCAGATACAATTCCTGGTCCTGACCATACACAGGTTGCGCCACCTGTTGCTGAAGAGCCGGTCATTGCAATCGAAGTGATTGTGCAGGTTAAAACTTTATCTGGTCCGGCATTTGCATTTGGAGGAGCGTTGTTAAGAACCACCAGACAAGTATCCCATGCTGAACATCCACCGGCAGTAACAGTAAGCGTATAAACTCCGGCGGCATTAACAGTTGGAGTGAGTGTAGTACCTCCTGAAACTATTCCCGGACCAGCCCAACTATAGGTTGCACCTCCTGTGACCGTTGAGCCATTTAAGACGGTTGTTGCTGCGGTACATGTCAAATACTGTGTGGTTCCGGCATTGGCATTTGTAGTACCTGGAACAACTTTTACATAAATCTGTTGGGTTACCGGATTAAAACAGGGGTTAATTGGTGTTCCGGTAACAGTGTATAAAGTATTAACTGTAGGAGATGCTGTAACAGTTGGTCCTGTAGTTGGGCTTAACCCTGTAGTTGGAGACCAGCTCCAGTTAAAATCAGCCAATGCAGAACCCACCAGTGAAATTGTTGTTGATCCTCCGTTACAAATGGTAACTGTATCGGTAACCGGATTACAAACTGTAGTAGTACTCGGTGGTGCGCCAGGCCATGTAAAAGAAAATAAATTATTCACGGCGTTATTAGCAGCCAGGTCATCAAGGATCATTACAAACCGGAATGACTCAGTTGAACCTGCTGTAAAATTCTGAATTCTATATGCAAGAGCAATCGCAATATCCGAAAACAAGGAAGAGCCTGCAGTCTGTGTAAAACCAATCCCATTCCAAAGATCGGTAGCATCTCTGTTTGAGAATCCTCCATAACAAGCTCTCCAGTTGGCACCAACACCGGCCATTCCCACATAGGACATGGGTTGACTACCGGGATTTACTGAAGTTGCTCTAACGTGGGCCTTGTTACATCCCGTTCCGGGCTGACTGATCACTGAACAGTTCGTGCTATAATCACCGCTGATTGACACATTATTATCAGGATCGAAATTTCGATAATAATAAAAATCAGGAATTGTAATCCCATTATTAGTAATCGTTAGAACTGTGGTATAATAGAGATCAGTAATTGTTAGAATATAATCGATCTTAATATGCAAATTATATGGACCATTGATATAATTACCCTCCCATGTAATTATACGACATAAACCGGTAACCGTATAGGCCGTAATAGAACCTGAAATATCTAAAGGATTAGCACGGTTATTACTGGCCAATAAATCTGTTCCGCCATTTATAATCTCTATTCCCCAACCATTTTCTGGAGTTCCGGGCGTATAAAAGTCTCCATCGAAAGTAGCCCAGCCATTGGCTTGAGGATTGGAAACAAAACCAAAGATCGGATTGTTGGATCTAAAATGATAAGTTGCAGGAACCGGGCTAATGGCAGTTTGAACCCCCTCAAATCCACCAATCCCATCTACCGCATATTCAACATAAGTTCCCTTTGCATAACAGCTCGGGCCTACCATTTGAGCATAACTTTTTTGACACATTGCACAAAGCAATACACCAAGGATTAGCACAAAAGAAGTTTTTGAAAAGATTAGGTTACTTGATTGTACGAAAAAACCAGGTACAGATTTTTTCCAGTACTGTTGGGTGTAGAGTGGCATCATAAGCTTGACTGCTTGGGTTACTTCTTCGAAAATATGTAAAAAAAAGATTAAAAGCCATAAAGAGGAGAGTTTTTTCCACCTTCTTTCAACAATCAAATCAAGTGATCAGAAGCAGATGTGCAATACCCATTATATCTTCATGATTGTAAGCACCTTACGCTCCACTATTTTAGTATGCACGCAGCCTTTTTCATCAGCATTTGGTTGATATTCTTAAGGACAAGTAGAGACTCATTTTCAGAACCCGATGCTCCCAAAAAAAAAGCATCCCGACTTGAGATGCTTCTTTTTAAAAATATGATTTAGATAATTACCTGATCAGGTTTACATGCCCGATAAATTCGTGGTAATCATTATTTCCATCTATGATAACGATTCGGTATAAATAGACACCTTGTGGGCATAAGTTACCATTCTGTCTATTACCATGCCATCCCTTTTCCACATCCGACCATGCGAAAAGTTCTTCGCCCCAACGATCAAATATTCTGGCTTCCAGAGATTTTATTGCACGACCATACACCATAAACACCTCATTTAATCCATCCTCATTCACCGTAAATGTATTTGGTATAAATACGTTGAATTCTGGATCAACATGAAGACAATGACTGGCTGTATCTGTACAACCTCCAATGGCGGTTGCAACTAAAGTTACACAATAGGTTCCTGTATCACCATATAGATGTTCCGGGCTGTCAATGGTTGATGTTGTTCCGTCACCGAAATCCCAGGCATAGAATGTTCCACCAACCGTAGTATTACCGAAGCTAACTTTTGGATGGTTCTCGAGAATCGGATTTGGACTATACATAAATCCTGCATCAGGAACCAACAATACAGTTATGTAGTTAGCCATTGTCATCGAACTTGTACAACCATCCGAAGTCTGAACAGTTAATGTTACATCGTAAGTACCAGGATTATTGATACAGTAAACACCATTCTGTGTATTACTGATTCCCCAGCCTTGAATATCCCATGTCCAGTTCGTAATTGGAGTAGCAACAATAGTGCTCAGATCGGTGAGAGAAGCACATACAGGGGCACAACCTGAAAGATTCGCTCCGGTGAAATTCACGGTGGGCGTATTATTGGTTTGTAAAGCATCCACAGTTGAAGTAGATGTACATCCATTTACCGGATCGGTTGCTGTAACCGTATAAGTACCGAGTGTATTCACAGTAATATTTGCTATTGCGTTACTACCAACTATACCGGGTCCTGCCCAGGTAAATGTAGCGCCAGGTGTACTTGAACTACTAGATAATATTACGGTTGGTGCAATACAGGTTAATGTTTGCGTTGCCCCCACAGCCAGATTAGGTGGTGTAATATTTAAAGTAACATCCACCACATCTGTACTGATGCACGAATTTATTGGATCTGTTACTGTTAAGGTATAAGTTCCTGGTCCGTTTACGTTTGGATTGGCAGTTGCACCACCACTCACAATCGCAGGTCCTGACCAGGCAAAAGTAACCCCGGGTGTAGGAGAAGATCCATTTAAATTAAGATTTGAAATAAGACAATTCAATACAGCATCCAAACCGGCACTTGCTCCAGGAGGTGTCGCATTCTGGGTAACAATCACCACATCTGTTTGCGTACATGAATTAATGGTGTCCGTAACTGTTAAGGTATAGTTACCTGCTGCATTTACGATAGGTGTTCCAGTGTTTCCACCACTCACTATTCCCGGTCCTGCCCAGCTAAAAGTTGTGTTTGGAGTACTTGAAGATCCTGCCAGACCAACTGAACCAACGCTACATAACAATAGCTGATCTGGTCCTGCATTTGCATTGGGCAATATACCACTAAAGGTAACCTGACACGTATCAATGGTAGTACATCCACCCGGTGCTGTTACAGTTAATGTATAGGTTGCAGCCCCGCTGACCGTTGGTGTAAGTGTTGTTCCTCCCGAGACAATGGACCCACCCGTCCACTGGAAGGTAGCACCTGGTGTGCTTGAAGAACCATTTAAGACTGTTGTTGGTGATGCGCAACTGACCACCATATCCGGTCCTGCATCAGCATTTACAGTTCCTGGAATTACTTCCACAAAGATCTGTAAGTTGATAGGATTGAAACATGGATTAATAGGAGTTCCGGTAGCTGTATATAAAGTGCTAACCGTTGGTGATGCATTTACAGTTTGTCCTGTTGTTGGAGACAATCCCGCAACCGGGGTCCAGTTCCAGTTGAAACTGGCAACTGCCGATCCATTTACCGAAATAGGAACTGTTGAACCGCTGCAAATGGTAACCGTATCTATGGTAGGATTACAGAAAGAGGTTGTGCCTCCTCCTGAACCAGGATAAACAAAATTGAACAGGTCATTGATCGCATTGTTCGCGGCCAAATCATCAAGTATCACCACAAATTTGAAAGTTTCTACTTGTCCAGGTGCCAGGTTATTGATCTTATAGGCAATGGCAATTGCTTCATCTGCAAAATTGGTTGAACCGACCGACTGAGTAAATCCTACATTGTTCCAAATATCAGAACCATCACGATTGGAGAATCCTCCATAGATAGCTCTCCAATTAACCCCCACAGCAGCAAGTCCAACATAAGAAACAGGCTGACCTGCGGGTAAGTTAGAAGTTGCTTTCACGTGTGCTTTATCGCAACCTGTTCCAGGCTGACTTACGATGGTGTTTTGTGTGGTAAAGTCTCCACTAATGGATTGGTTATTATCGGGGTCAAAATTTCTGTAGTAATAGAACTCTGGAATATTGATACCATTATTGGTAACCGTAACTACAGTTGTATAGTAAAGATCATTGATCCCTAGTATGTAATCAAGTTTTACGTGAACATTATAAGCTCCATTGATAAAGTCTCCCTCCCAGGTAATGATAATACAGGTACCAATAATCTGATAATTGGTAATTGATCCCGGAGTTCCCATAGGTAATCCGTAAAAACCATCATTACAATTGTTCGCAGGAATAAAGTCATTTGGTCCATCGATGATTTCCAAACCCCAGCCATTTTCAGGTGATCCGGGAGTAAAGAAGTCTCCATCGAAAGTTGACCATCCATTCATTTGTGGATTCGAAACGAATCCAAAACAATTATTCCCGGAACGGAAATGAGTTCCTGCCGGGTTTGGGCTGACACCAATGTCCACACCTTCATATCCTCCGGCTCCGTTAACACCATATTCTACAAGGTTTCCATCGGCATATGCACTTGGACCTACCATCTGGGAAAACCCAAATGATGGAACGAGCCACATCACCAATCCGAGGAAAGCAAGTTGAATAGATGAAAAGTTACCAGAAAATGTTTTTGTGGTAAATGTCTGACTTTTGCTGCTGTATAGTCGATTCATAATTAAAGTGGACTAGGTTGCTAAATCGAAATTATGAAATAAAGATTAAAAAACCTTAGGGGAGGTTGCATGAAAACATAGATTTTTGGCAAAAAAGAATGTATCTATTTTCGGGATATCAGATTGATATCGTATATAAGCCAAAATAACGGGTTTATATATTTGTAAATCAATTGATTGTGTTTGTCATTTCAATATCCGGATGTCAAACTTATCTGCACGCAGAATGTATAATTGGTTATATCTTTTAGTCCGGTTTGAAGCGGTGCCCCGGATTGATGGAATGCTCACGAATGTTGCCTTGGTAAAGGCGAGCAGCGTATGCCCGTTGCGAAGTTTAACGTAAGTAACATGACCGCAAACAGAGTTAAGTAAAACCGGAATAGTTGCCGGGTCAATTTGAAAATGAAGAAATTTGACAATTAAACGTTCTGAAACTGACTCATTTTTAAATTAGTCTTTAACTACCTGCAGCTTGGCAAACTTAAGAAGTAGTTTCTTTTCTCCATCCTTTTCGAATTTAATGGTCGCCATTTTACTGTCCCCATTGCCATCAATAGAAACAATTTTTCCTTTTCCAAAACGAGCATGCATTACCTCCAGTCCGGCTTTAAAACTTCCAACAGGATCTCCTTTGGTAGATGATTTACTTGCGATACTAACTTTTTTTAAATGCGAATGCGCAGGAATGGAATAAGAATTCAGATTCAATCCACCTGATTCAATCTTCTTTCCCTGAAAAACACGTTGCTGATTTCCTGCATGTGCAAAGTCAAGATAGCTTTCATCTACCTCATGTAGAAATCTGCTTGGATCTGAATGAATGAGATTCCCATATTTAAAACGGCTTTGTGCAAAAGAAAAGGTAAGCTGTTGCATGGCTCTTGTAATGGCCACATAAAATAGTCTTCGTTCCTCTTCCAGTTCTTCGCGTGAATTAATACTCAACTGTGAAGGAAATAAATTCTCCTCTAACCCAACCACAAAAACATAAGGGAATTCCAGTCCTTTGGAAGCATGAATCGTCATGAGAGTAACACGGTCCTTTTCATCATCCTCGTCTTTATCTGCATCGGTTAATAAAGCAATATCCTCCATATAACGTGGAAGGAAATTCCCATCCGAATGGTCTTTATTGTTTTCGGTAAATTCTTTTATCCCGTTTAATAATTCCTGAACATTTTCGTAACGGTTGACTCCTTCGGGTGTTTTATCGCTGTACAGATCCTTCAGTAATCCGGAACTCGAGGCAATAAAACTGGCCGCATCAAAAGCATTTTTTTGTCTGATCATTATTTCAAATCCATGAATCAGCTGTCTGAATTCGTCTATTTTTTTTACAATCGCCGGTGCCAGTTTAATGTCAAGTTTTTTTATATTCTCTAAAACCTGCCAAACGGAGATCTCATTTTCTGCGGCGGCAACAATGATCTTGTCGAGGGTTGTTTTACCAATCCCTCTGGCCGGATAATTAATGATCCGTTTAAGCGCTTCTTCATCATTGTGATTTACACATAATCTCAAATACGATAAAATATCCTTGATTTCCCTGCGCTGATAAAAGGATAGCCCTCCATATACCCGGTAAGGAATATTCAACCTTCTCAATGCCTCTTCCATCGCCCTTGATTGAATATTGGTACGATACAAAACTGCAAAATCCTTATTCGCCAGTTGATGGTTCATTCTAAAATTAAAAATGGATTGGGCCACAAAATTGCCTTCTTCATTGTCAGTCGTTGCTTTGATCACCTGGATCTTTGAACCTTCGGAATTATCTGTCCACACGATCTTTTCCAACTGATTCTTATTTTTCTCAATTACTGAATTAGCGGCCGCGACTATGTTTTTTGTGCTCCGGTAATTCTGTTCTAATTTATATGTTTTAAGTTCTGGATAATCTTTTTTGAAATTCAGAATATTGCCGATATCAGCTCCTCTGAATGCATAAATACTTTGAGCATCGTCACCTACTACACAAATATTCTGATACAATGCAGAAAGTTGTTTGATGATGGCATATTGGGCAAAATTTGTATCCTGAAACTCATCCACCAAAACAAATTTAAATCTATGCTGGTATTTATGTAACAGATCTGGATATTGATGGAACAGTTCGTACGTTTTAAGCAGAAGATCATCAAAATCCATCGCGCTGGCCTTAAAACAACGCATCACGTATTTCTCATAAATGACTCCAATTTTCGGTCTTCGTGCCTCCAGATCATCTGCCTGAATGTCCTGATTCAGTTTATAGGCAATTGCATTGATCAAAGAGTTTTTTGCCGAACTGATCCTGTTTTGAACCATATTGGGCTTATAAATCTTATCATCCAATCCCATTTCAATAATGATCGTCTTCAAAAGATTTTTTGAATCATCTGAATCATAAATGGTAAAATTCGCAGGAAACCCAATCTTGTCTGATTCAGCTCTAAGTATTTTTGAAAAAACAGAATGGAAGGTTCCCATCCATAAATTTCTGGCTTCAGTAATGCCAACTACTTTGGCAATCCTTTCCTTCATTTCCTTCGCCGCTTTATTGGTGAATGTGAGTGAAAGAATATTGAAAGGATCCACTCCTTTCTGGATGAGATATGCAATCCGGTAGGTAAGCACCCTGGTTTTACCAGAACCCGCACCGGCTATTATCATCACAGGCCCCTCCACTGTTTGCACTGCCAATGCCTGTGGTTCATTCAACTCTTTTATATAATTCAATTTCGGCCCTGATTTTTTAGGACACCAAAGATACTAAACCAGTGATTCTCTTTCATTGGCCATTTTTTAGTTTGGCCGTTAAGTTTTCAACATTATAAGTACCTTCACCAAATAAACACAATGTATGTTACAAGAACGTATAGACAAGTCGGAGACAAGGATTTTCAAAGCGGTCTTCCCCAATACAACCAATCATTATGACACATTATTTGGCGGAACTGCCATGCATTTGATGGATGAAGTGGCTTTTATTACTGCTACCCGTTTTACCCGTCAAAGAACTGTAACCGTTTCTTCAGACCGCATTGATTTTAAAATGCCTATACCTGCAGGAACCATCGTAGAACTCATTGGCCGTGTTTCCTATATCGGCAAAACTTCGCTAAAAATAAAGGTGGATGTGTGGATTGAACAAATGTATACCGAGGAACGGGAAAAAGCGATTTCAGGAGAATTTACCTTCGTTGCTATTGATGATAATAAAAAACCTGTTAAATTAGCCATCTGAGAACAGACATTAACCCTTTCATAAACTATGAAGAACAAACATCTTTTTTTCGGATTCTTATTAGCCTTGGTGGCTCTTATTTTTATTTCGCCTGAACTTTTTGCACGTGCAGGCGGAGGTGGCGATTATGGCGGTGGAGGTGGAAACGGCGGCGGTGATAGTGGTGGTCTGTTTCTCATTATTTACTACATCTTCATGCTATTGCCTTTCCCGATCAACATTATCGCCGTAGTTATTGTTGTGGCGATCTTTATCTATTTCGGGCGTAAAAAGAAAATAAAGATGAATCAGAAATCTGTTTTCAATAATATTCCAACCGGCAATAATCAAAATGCTAAAGGTGTTCAGCAAAAAGAAATTCCGCTGAAGTATGCGAATTCAGGCGACATTAAAGCAAAGATCGAACATGCCTTTTTACAGATTCAAAAGGGATGGCAAAATCAGGACCTCAGTAAAGTGCGGAAATTTATTTCTGATGGAGTGTATCAACGTTTTACCACACAGTTCACCATCATGAATATTCTCGAGCAAAAAAATGTGATTTATGATATCAAGATCCATAACATTACCACTGTAGACAGTCATGAAGAAAATGAATATGCAATTGTTGATGCAGCTATCCATGCAACCATTGTGGATGAATATAAAAGCGCCAAATATCCACAGTTCAATCAGGGAGGTTCTGATACTTTTGTGGAATACTGGAGTTTTATTCGCAAGAAAAATGTAACGGAAGCAAAAGATCTTTATTTTTCTCACAACTGTCCTAAATGCGGAAATAGTTTACCAGAAGATGCCGGTGAAGTTTCGAAATGTGATAGCTGTGGAACATTGACCAATTCCGGTGAATATGATTGGGTGCTTGCAGAAATTACCCAAACCGTAGATTACAATGCGAATGGATTTAAGAAAGCAGATTCTGTGGCTAAAAAATTACTTGAAGTATACAAAAAGGATCCAACCTTCAGCATACAGATGATGGAGGATAAAGCAAGCAATGCATTTCTGCAGATCCTTACGGCCCGCACCAAAAGTAAAGCCGAGCTCGCCCGGAGATTTGTTTCCGATACCTACTATAGCAGGTTGGAAACCGAAGTAAAATCAGATACCGGTAAAGCATATGTTCGTTTGTATTTAAATCATGTAGACCTTGTGAATGGTTACAGCAAAGAACAGATGGATTATCTCATCTTTAACATTAAGTATACCAAACAACAATTAAAACTCGATGGAGGAAAAGGTCAGCTCATCGATCATGCACCTTTCACTATGCAAAAGGTAATGGTGATGTGCAGGGCAAGCAATGCGGCGCCGGCAAAGGGACAACTCTATGCGCATTCCTGTCCGAATTGTGCAGGGCCCATTAGTGATACCATTGATACCAAGTGTAGCTATTGTGGTGAGGCATTGAACAGTCCTAATTTCGAATGGATCGTTGACAATGTATACGATTCGAATGAATACAAAGAGGTTAAATCTACCCTTACGGACATTCCGATGATCACAAATGCAAATCCGGAGGATACCGAAAAACTATTCAAGGTAAGGGACTATGCCTTCAATAATATTCTGATCATTATGGCAGCTGATGGTGTTTATTCCGACGAAGAAAAAGCACACGTGAATCAGTTGGCCAAACAATTCAAATATCATGAGCAACAAGTGGCAGGTTGGGTTCAGTTAGCTGAACAGAAAAAGTTGTCGATGATATGGCCATACGAAAAAGAAGACAAGCAAAAGGTATATGCCATGATGGAAAAGGCTGCCATGGCGGATAACCAGATCCAGGATTCTGAAAGACAATTACTGGAGCAGGCGAAACAGTACCTGAACTAATTTGAATTTCAAATCTCCAATTAAAACTCTGCACTCTTAGGGGTTCGGGGAAATGCGCTTACATCTCTTACATTCGTCATTCCTGTAACGAAAAGAAGTAATCTTTCAAAACCCAATCCATATCCGGCATGTGGAACGGTTCCGAATTTACGTGTATCAAGGTACCACCACAATTCTTTGGCCGGGATATTCATTTCATTCATACGCTGCAATAATTTATCGTGCCGTTCTTCCCTTTGTGATCCACCCACAATCTCTCCAATTCCCGGGAATAAAATATCCATGGCCCGAACCGTTGTTCCATCTTCGTTCTGGCGCATATAGAATGCCTTGATCTCCTTTGGATAATCCGTCAGGATCACGGGTTTTTTAAAATGTTTTTCCACCAGGTATCTTTCATGTTCACTTTGAAGATCGGTGCCAAATCCTTTTACCTCGTATTGGAATTTTTTCTCTTTAGCCGGTTTGCTTTTTTGCAAAATATCAATGGCCTCTGTATAAGTAAGACGAACGAAATCATGGTCAACAATAAATTGCAACCTTTCTAACAACGACATCTCACTTCTTTCCTCCTTCTTTTTGTTTTTTTCTTCATCCAGTGCACGCTGATTTAAAAAAGCCAGATCGTCGGCACAATTATCCAATGCATATTGTACTAAATATTTTAAATTGGCTTCGGCCAGGTCCATGTTATCATTCAGATCATTAAAGGCCACTTCAGGTTCTATCATCCAGAACTCCGCAAGATGTCTGGCTGTCAACGAGTTTTCTGCCCGAAAAGTGGGTCCAAAAGTATACACCTTACTTAAAGCCAGAGCCGCCAACTCTGCTTCGAGCTGACCGCTTACGGTAAGATTTGCTACACGTCCAAAAAAGTCCTGTGTATAATCCACTTCCCCTTTTTCATTTTTTGGAGGGTTCACAGGATCCAACGTCGATACTCTAAACATTTCCCCCGCTCCTTCAGCATCACTGGCTGTAATGATGGGTGTATGGATATTGAAAAAACCCCGGTCGTTAAAAATCTTATGCATGGCAAAAGTCATGGCGTGGCGAATTCTGAAAACAGCACTAAAGGTATTGGTGCGAAAACGTAGATGCGCAATTTCTCTCAGGTATTCCAATGAATGCGCTTTTGGCTGAAGTGGATACACATCAGGTTTTGTAATATCTGATTCTGAATCACCAATCACTTCAATTTTTTTTACATGGATCTCAACGCTTTGTCCTTTTCCTTGTGATTCAACCAACATACCATCAACGATGAGACTTGCACCCGTTGTAATCCTTTTCAAAAGTTCAGGATCGGTATTTTCAAAATCGATCACGGCCTGTATAGAATGGATCGTGCTTCCATCATTAATGTTGATAAACCTATTACTTCTGAAAGTTCGTACCCAACCGGCCACTTTTACTTCAGTTCCCGGTTTTATTTCTGTCAACAGTTTTTTGATCTCAATTTTTTCCATACCTCATTTTGTAACGGAGGCCAAAGATAGGAAATTGATTTGTGACTTACGATTTAGAGCCAGGGACGCGGACTTTGAGAGTTGCCGCTTTAATTCATACCTATACGATGTTTGATCTAAGCTGACTTAGCATAAATCCACTTCTCAGCATCTGAAAAGTTATTGAAAAACTTATATTGTATAGTACCATCTCCTTCAAGTTTTTCCAGGTTCTGCTTGATTTCCTCAAGAGCACTTAGTAAATTCAGATCATCTGTTATAATCACAGCGCATTTTTCAAACCCGCTATTGCCCAAAACATTTGCGATCAACTGAGCATACCATTTCTGTAGGTCTGGAGAAATATTGAATCTATTCAGGCGATGATCGCTGATCATATAATGTGCTTCGAAATCTCTGATGAGTTCAACCGTATCCTCAGCATCAGCCTTATAGTCTTCATCCGATATATTCGCTGATTTTTCGTTCCAGATGGTAATGATCGTGCTCAATTCCTCATTGAAATACATAGTCTTAAAGGATACCTCGTATAATACCTTGTAAGACTCTGGAATACCTTGGTCAAGCGGGGTAGACACCATTTCACATTGTTTGGAACAGAAATGTAGATAAAAATAAAATTCAAATTTTTCGGCTGAGCAGTCGATGCCTTTCAATTAGGATTCGATAGGCTCTGTCTATTATTCGATAACTAAACCCATTTACTTGAGGATTAGGATTATCTGGAGATTTCTACCTTGAAATGATAGTGATTTTGGGTAGAACGCAATCTAAGCAAATAGGTAGCATTTGCAATCCCTTCAGGTATACTCAATAAAATATCCGATCCGGTCACAAGTACTTTTTCCTGTTTGATCATCGAGCCTTTCATATCTAACCATTCAATTGAATATTCCTCATTTTCTTTAAATCCACGGATATAAAGAAAATGATTCGCGGGATTTGGATAGATCGAAAGAGAAGGTGTTATTTCGGTTTCAAGGCCCAGGTTCACATAAATAAAACCATCTGAAGTAGCAGAGATACTTTGAAGTCCTGCCCCGTTCTCCGATTTTGCACTGATATAATACCATTGATTTGTAACAAGTGGAACGGTATCCATAAAATTGGTATAAAACCAGTTATCCTGCCAGCTTACCACATTACTATCACCAGCGGTGGTTCCTACACAATAATAATAACGATTGATAGCAGAGTTGGTATCCACTGCAATATTCCAGTTTCCTCCAGCCAGGTTATTATTGGGAATGGTGTCCTCGTCGAAAATACTTATGTCATTTATATAGTAAAGGGCGGCAGGAGCAGTCCAGTCAACATTGATCATTTCATTCACGGTAGCAGACAAATTATTGGAGCTGTCTTTGCTGAAAGTATACAAACTTCCCGCTGGCACAGATGGCGAGGTGTTCTGATATATTAAATCGCAACCGGCACAATTTCCAACGGTGATGGTTGCAGGCAAATTAGAATATCTGGAACGATACACCTTAATATTTCCTACTTTAAAATTCGAATTACCACTTCTAAAAGAAACGTACTTTCCGGTACTGTATGGAGTTGGATCTGTCCACTCACTGATCACCAGGTTGTCCTGATAAACCTTTAGGTTACCCGTGATGCGGTCATAAAACACTTTATAGTTATAGTATTGGTCAGCAGTTAAGGTTATATTATCAGTTTGCATAAGACTGAATACATCATTTACTACTTTATAAATTTCAATAGTTTGCTGATCAACCCTTAACCATACAAAATATGAGTTACCCCGATTGGTCAACTGAGCGCTGTCACAGAAAAAATGAAAACCAGCTCTGCGATTAGCACCAACCCCACCGATCGCAGCGGAGAATTCGTACATATAAATATTGGAGAGATCCTGCTTTAAGGAAGCATACATATTGGTGTTGCTTAATCCTTCATCACTTTGCTCAACCATTCCGCTGTTGAGTGTCCAGGTTCCGGTAGCTATGGTCCATTGTGGATTTAACGGAATCACATCAAATTCATCTCTTAAAAATCCGCGATTTGTATTGGCATAAAAACCAGTACCATCAAAATAGGAAACATGATAATATGATTTCTCCAGACCACTTCCTCCCATTTCGTCAGAATCAGTAAAGTTAGCCGGAAAGTCTGCTGTCTGCCATGGATTAGCAATGGAAACTGCACTCACTGGGGGAATTGAGTCTCCGGTATTCGGAGCTGTATTACTTGAATAGATAGCCTGCCATCCTGCAGCAACGGTGGCACAATCAGATCTGAATTCAAAAGTTAATGTTCCGCCTGATGAAGTAATTGTTCCGGGATTACTTGTACCGGTATAATACCCGATCAAAGGCGCATTTAGGTCAGCACCGTCATATATATATAAATAGTCCCAGGTATATTCCAGATTAAAAGTATTGAAGGTAACTGTTACATTCGTTGCACCCGGAGGAGCGATCGTCCAGATCGTTCTTTCATCATCCACATAATTTCCGCCGCTACCACCACTATCGTAAAAATTTCCATTTGCTGCAGTGATCATATTCACAGCAGGCGTTGGATGGATCAGTTTAAAATACCGGTTCCAATCCCAATTTACGCCCGGATCGTTATGATTTTGATTCGGATAATGCATATGTCCTTTTATCCGTACACAACTTCCGGGTATCCCATCATCCGCATATTCCACAGAAGATAACCAGGGCCACCAACCCGTGCGGATCCTGTTGATCCCATAATCGTCTGCTATATCAATGGTTAACGCTGAAGAAGAATTGTACATGGCTGTTGTATACCATGCTGGATTATTAACATACCCTTCATGTTCTATTCCAACCGTATATGGATTCTCAGTTCCTACATGCCAGGCTTTGTTGCTTTCCAGCACCTGTTGGGTAACCTGGCCATCCGATGAACGCATTACATAATGGCAACTTACGGAGGCAGCACAATTCTGAAACCAGGAAATACAGCCTGCATAAGTTCCCTGTACGGTATGAACTGTAACTGCACTTACCGGAGTTCCAGCTCTGGAACTATAATTACAACTTGCTGCTGCATTCCATAACGCAGGTGTATAATCGGCCGTTCTGTTTTCAGAACTCTCATTTGTACTTACAACATAAGAATCATGTGATTCATTTTCGATATGATCCGGATGTATATAAATTCTTCCAGCGGATAATACATTCCATTTTCCCTCGCCAAAAAATTCCAGGCCATCAATTGTGTACGCAGGAAATCCATAATAGGCTTGCATGGTGGGTTCATTTAAAAACTGGATAATTCCATAGAGATGCACATCGAATGCATAATTATTCCCCTGAATATTTCCATTCAAAGGAATTTCGGTCATCTGCATAAGTAAATGTAATTTCTCCTCAACTGAAGCGGTCGCAGCATGATGCGCATTTAAAACATAGTCAAAAGCAAGTGCATAAGCCATAATTTCTTCTTCCGGATTTTGCTTTAGCACATTTATTTCTTTTCCCGAAACAATGGAAATGAATTTTAAGTTTTCGTTAAAATATCCTTTGCCATTTTCAATTAAACCCATCACTCCTAAATACTGAGGCATACCGGTACATGATGAGTCCATACTTTCAGTAAGATGGGTCATCCTTGTCTGATTGTAGGAAATGGCTTCCAGTAATCCAGCCGGAATATTTGGATATAATTGATAAGCCTCGGTAAAAGAAGATTGATAAGAATTCTCAACCGGTAACATCTGCCCATTCAACGCCGCAGAACAAATGATAGAAATAATGAGTAAAAGTTTTTTCATGAAAGGATCTTCAAAATTTTTGATGGCCAAAGATACGATTATCAGCACAATCCGTGGCCATCCTCTGAATGAAATATCCTAAACCATTTTAGCAATAAGAATATTGAGCAAAATTGTACCTTTGGTCGATGATAAAAAATGGTTTGCCCATAAAAATAGTACAGATATCCATCTTCTTTTTTGTTTTTAATGGGGGGATCTTTGCACAAAATCAGGAAAAAATCCGGCTGGCATTTTATAATGTCGAAAATTTATTCGACACCATTAATGATCCTTTGACCAATGATGATGAGTTTACACCATCAGGAACGAAAGGCTGGTACTTTAGCCGGTATCTTGATAAACTTGATCATATTTATAAAACCATTACTGGTTTAGGCGAATGGGACCCACCTGCATTGGTGGGTTTTTGTGAAATTGAAAACCGCTCGGTGCTTTACGATCTTGTAGCCAAAACACCCTTTATCAAACATGGTTATGAGATCATCCATCAGGATTCTCCGGATAAAAGAGGGATTGATGTAGGGCTTATTTATCACCCAAAATTATTCAAGCCCATTTCGTTTAAAGCGATCAGGGTGGATATAACCCAAGACAGCAGCTCAACAACACGTGATATTTTATATGTAACCGGTAAAATATTTCAAAAGGATACGATCCATGTTTTTATTAATCACTGGCCATCGCGTTCAGGTGGACAAGCCAAAAGCGAACCAAGAAGGATCATAGCAGCTGAAACTTTGCGTCTGCATGTCGACTCCATTTTAAAATTGAATAGTAATGCAAACATTGTTATCATGGGTGATTTTAATGATGAACCTGGTGATAAAAGCATTTATGAAACATTGGGAGCAAAAGAAGATTCGGTCCAGAAAAATAAAACTGATCTGTACAACGCCATGTATTCGTATTTTAAAAAAGAGATCGGTACTGAAAAATTTCAGGATCACTGGCATTGTCTTGACCAGATCATTGTCTCCTATGCTTTATTGAATGTATCCAACCAGGTGATCATGTCCTCCCCTTCTATTTTTAAAGCATCCTGGCTGATCGAATCGGATTCAAAATACTTGGGTGATATGCCCTTCCGTACATATGCAGGTCCAAAATATCTCGGTGGGTATAGTGATCATTTACCGGTGTATGTTGATCTGATCAACACCCGGTAGTGACCTCGATTGCCAAGCGGTTTAAAATTGAAAGCCAATGGTTCCGATAATATTATGCATACCGGTTTTAAGTAATGCATAACGAGGCATAGCTGCATAGTCATTGGCAGATATCTGCCCACTGGTTAATGTAACAAGATAAGCCAGATCAAAGACCAGATATCTTTCTCTTTTCTTGTCTTTTCCAATGACCATTTTAAAACCTCCTCCAATGGAGAAATTATGCAATGCATTTGTAAGTAATGGAGTTTTCTTGAATGGGTCTGATTGAAAATTATACCCGGCTCTTATCTTAAATGGATCCAACTTCAATTCTGTTCCAAGACGGATAATATGGGAGGAGGAAAAAGCAGTATCAATATAACTGTTATCCGCCAAAAAAGTGGGACCGCTTGGACGAAGATTCATATTGGTATAATCGGCAAATTCATACTCAACGCCAATAGCGAGTCTTTTAAAGACCAAAAATCCCAATGAGCCCTGAATTCTCCATGGTGTTGTTAGATTATAGTCAAACGCCTGTGTGGGTGATTTGGAATAATACTGTCCAATGTTGAGTGAAGTGGTGAGCTCTGCATAACTATCTTCTGTAATTCCGAACCAGGTGGGTGTATGAAATGCAAAGCCAACTCTAAACCCATCGAATGGTTTATAAATAACACCCATTTTTACATTCACTCCCAGACCGGAAACATCAATCACCTCTTTAAAGTCAAGCGTATTAAATCTTGAACTCAGATTATTTATATCTGCTTCCCGATAATTATTTTCTCTTCTATAGTTCAAAATAGAAATTCCAAAAGAGGCACCGGCAAAAAGTTTATTCCCATAATTAATCCCCCCTGACAAAAGGATATCACCGGTAGAGCCTCCATTTAAGTTCTGGCGGGAGAATCCTTTCGGCTGTGTATTGGTAAGGCCTAGATTTTCATACATTGTATTGCTCCCTATCGTATCAATCAAAAGCGAATTCAAGGCTAGTTTTTCAAAATCAGCGGTGAGTACATTCGGGGTGAATCCCTGAGCAGCATCCGTAAATTTTTGAGCCAATGAAAAGCTGGAATCCGTTCCGGTAAAAAAAACATTGTTATTAAAATTATTGGAGCGGTGATAAGAGAGTCCCACATTTAAAAACTGTACCCCGGTTGCTTTACTTTTGTTAAACCTTCGGCAATAAACGGCACCTACACTTCCGAAATTAAAAACGAATTTATCTTCGCTGTATTTGATCCCATCAAAATCAGATTCGGTAAAATTAAAAAACAAGGCTGGGGTAACACTAAACTCTATATTCCTGATCATGCCCAGTCCCGCCGGATTATTCGCCATACAACTTATATCTGTGCCGAGAGCTCCCATAGCACCTCCCATAGCTGTATAGCGTGCAGTTCCTCCCTGATATGGAAAAGAATATTTCAGTGCATCAAAAGCATATTGCTGTGAAAACGAAAAAGGCTTCAACAAAAGAAACACCACAAGAAAAGTTGCGGTGTTATAAATAGAGAGAAATTTTACGGGTATTTTTTTTTTCATCCTTGGGCTGTCACGAAATCACTATTTGTGGATCTTGTCGTTTTGAGTACCACCATTGTTCGAATTGGTTCCTTTGTTGTTACTGTTGATAGTACCGTTATACTGATAGTTGTTGTTTCGGCTACCTTCAGAAAACACACCGCTTCGCGACCAATTACTGTTGTTATTGGTATTGGGTGAAATGTTCACATCTTCATTATGATTATCCCAGCGCTTGGTTGTATTGTTATTGGTGTTGGAGGAATTTGTATTTCCTTTACTGGTATTTGTGGTCTTATTATCGTCCGACGGATAATTATTAGTGACCACAACCGTATTGTTATTCGTATTGGTTTTATCGGTGGTTACATTATTCTTGTCAGCACTTATATCTGTAGATTGATCATTTACAGTGGGCTCAATATTCGTTTTATCATCCGTTATAATCAGGGTCGCATTATTGGCTTCTCTGATGGCTGTATAATTGATCGCAGGTCGTTGGATTACGTCACGGGTAATGCCATTGTTTTGCATGAGCATTACAAAATTGGTTGGATTGATGATGGAAGGGGTATGCGTACTATCTACCTTCCAGAAACCCGCATAGCAATTATTGTCAAAGCTGTTATAGTAGAGGGTATTGAAGCACACTCCATTGTTCTGGCTGTTATTTGCATAAGGCCCGAACGGATTCCACCGGCCATAACCAGCATAGCTGTTGGTATGGTTTGCTGCATTGGGTTCCCACCATCTATAGGTGCTGTAAACCGAATTTCCGAAATAAGATGAACTTGAACTGTTATACCAATAGTAATTTGTATAATATGGATCGTAATAACTCCAGGTATTGTTGGGAGTATTAAATCTTTTTATCCTGGATGAATAGGTATAGTCGTAGTAGTCATCGACTTTAATATTTGTTTCGGAATTGTTGGCAAAGGCAATTTCATCCTCAGTTGGTTGAACATCACTTTTAACAGCTTCTGAATTTTCGGTAGTGGTTGATTTTTTACTGAGCTCGTATTCTCTCACTTCCCTTTTGGCATCGATATCGGAAAAATACATGTCATCCTGCATAAACCTGCTGGTTTGACAACTTGCCAAAAAGATCAATGCAAATCCAACCAACCAAATTCTGTTTTTCATGCTGCAAGTTTTACCAACCTGATTAATCCGACTAAGATACTTATTGTTACATTTGTATCCTCATTAAATAGTGTCAAATTTTATACCAAATACCTTATTTCAGTGGAAAAATTAACATCCAGAAGCGAAAATTACAGCCAGTGGTATAACGATCTTGTCCTAAAGGCTGGAATGGCAGAACATTCAGCGGTAAAGGGATGTATGGTCATCAAACCTTACGGCTACTCTATCTGGGAGAGAATGCAGCAAACTTTAGACAAGATGTTCAAGGATACAGGTCATGAAAATGCCTATTTCCCGCTATTTGTACCTAAAAGTTTTTTAGAAAAAGAAGAAGGACATGCCGAAGGATTTGCTAAGGAATGTGCCGTGGTTACGCACCATCGTCTGATGGTTGACCCTGACAATCCTGGAAAACTCATGGTGGATCCCAAATCCAAACTGGAGGAGGAACTCATTGTACGACCTACCTCTGAAGCCATCATTTGGAATACCTATAAAGGCTGGATCCAGAGTTATCGCGATTTACCAATTCTGATTAACCAATGGGCCAATGTGGTTCGCTGGGAAATGAGGACAAGACTATTTTTAAGAACCGCCGAGTTTCTATGGCAGGAGGGACATACAGCACACGCTACTTCAGCAGAAGCCATTGAAGAAACCGAAAAAATGTTGGGAGTATATGCTGATTTCGCAGAAAATACGATGGCAATTCCGGTGATAAAAGGAATTAAAACCCCAAACGAAAGATTCGCAGGTGCTTTGGAAACCTATTGCATTGAGGCCCTTATGCAGGATGGTAAAGCCTTACAGGCCGGCACTTCCCATTTTCTGGGTCAGAATTTTGCAAAAGCATTCGAGGTAAAATATATAACCAAAGAAAATAAGCAGGAATTTGTTTGGGCCACCTCATGGGGTGTCTCCACACGTTTAATGGGTGCTTTGATCATGACACATAGTGACGACCAGGGATTGGTTTTACCACCACGACTTGCACCAGTCCAGGTGGTGATCGTTCCTATCTATAAAACCGATGAGGAATTTAAAGCAACCGTTACGAAGGCAAATGAAATCGCTACCGAATTAAAAGCACTGGGCATTCGGGTAAAAGTGGATGACGATGATAAATATAAACCGGGTTGGAAATTTGCTGAATATGAATTCAAGGGTGTGCCGGTACGATTAGCCATCGGACCTCGTGACCTGGCAAACAACAATGTAGAATTAGCCCGCAGAGATACAAAGACCAAAGAAGTGATTTCGGTAAATGGACTCTCAGCTCATATTCAACAATTAATGGAAGAGATCCAAACAAGTTTGTTCAACAAGGCGAAGGCATTCAGAGATTCAAGTATCCGTGAGGTAAATTCTTACGAAGAATTTAAAACCGCTTTGGAAAAAGGTGGATTTATCTCGGCGCATTGGGATGGAACCGCTGAAACAGAAGAAAAGATCAAGGTAGAGACGAAAGCAACCATTCGATGCATTCCACTTGATAATCCAAAAGAGAATGGTGCATGTATCCTTACAGGCAAACCTTCCACTCAGCGGGTTTTATTTGCGATTGCTTATTAGTCCTGATGATAAATATCAGGAATTTCATGGCGGCTTAACCGGTGTTCCACTATATCTTTTGTTGTTGCCACCAATCATCTTATCGAAAGGTTGCAAAGACGGGCAATTGCCCGTCTCTACAAACGTCCTCGAGACAATCTTCTTGGCAACAACAAAAGGATGTCGCTCCACCCCGGGCCGCTAGCGGCTTACAGAAATAATTTCCATCCCATTAAAGTAAACCGTAAATTCGTACGTCAACAATTAGTAAATGGTGATCGGTTACCGGTAATTCGCAAAAAAGGTCTTCCGAATTACTAATTACCAATAACTGGTTAGCAAACCACATGGAAGAAATTTCGGCCCGGCAAAAACCAACTGTCATTCAGGCAGTAAAAAATTACGGAAAGCAGCTTTCGAATTTTATCAGGGGGCGTGTGTCAACTGATGAAGATGCTGAAGACATCCTGCAGGACGTATGGTTTCAATTCAGCAATGTGGCCGAAGTGGAGGCCATTGAAAGCGTAAGTGGTTGGCTCTTTAAAGTGGCCCGCAACAAGATCACGGATAATTTCAGGAAAAAGAAAACCAGCAATATCGAAGATTTTAGCTATGAAAATGAGGAGGGTGAAATCAATTTCCGTGAAATACTGCTGGCCGACACATCCGATACGGGTGATGACTTTTTCAAGGAAGTATTTTGGGAAGTATTATTCGAAGCGTTGAATGAACTGCCGGAAAACCAAAAAGAAGTATTTATTCTAAATGAACTGGAAGAAAAAACACTTCAGGAAATTGCAGATGCCAAAGGAGAAAAATTAAAGACCATTATTTCGCGAAAAGGATATGCTGTTAAGCATTTGCGAAAGAGACTGGAAGATGTTTATAATGAATTTTTAAATGAATAATTATGTGTGCCATGAACCGTAAAAAATACTGGATGTTCCCTTTAGTGGGAATTGCATTGATTGCACTGGGAAGTTTAGTCGTTATGATGCTCTGGAATTGGATCATTCCTGATATCATTCCGGCAGTGAAGGAAATTACCTATCTCCAATCATTGGGATTATTGGTACTTTGCAGGATCTTATTCGGACATTTTGGACGTCGTGGCGGTGGTCACTGGAACAAGAGTGGCCCCAACCAATGGGGTGGTCAGTGGAAACAAAAATGGTCGCAGATGACAGATGAGGAAAAAGAAAAATATAAAGAGGAATGGAGAAAAAGATGTGGGAAATATTAATAATAAGTGTACACAAATCTCAATCTTTGGCTTTGCCAGTATGGAACAGCACAACCCGTTTTTAGCATTGAGGTGATCCTTCCTTCATAACCATAGCTGAAAATAATGGTACATGAGCATTCTTCCTTGTTATGATCATCATCATCCCTTTCAAACCGATCCAGTTGTTCCAGCCACCCTTCGGTAGTATACCTCAATTGATACCGATCAGCATAAGGACCAGTGGAATTAACAGATACTAATCTTTGAAGTGAGTCATATGCATAAATGACGGTAGAATTATAACTGGGATAGTTGTTACTTACATAAGATCTCTTTATTAAATGGTCATTTGAATCATAATCATAGTAGTAGTGATAAGTCTGAGCACTATCAAAACTATCGATCAGTCTACCCTTCTGAAATCTTGAAAGGATATAACCGGTTGACTCATGAAAACTTGAATAATATGTTTCTATCGAAAAAGTGTCCGCCCAGTATTTATAAGTTACATCCGTTATACTTTGGGATCGGTATTTTGAAAACTCCCGGCTTATTTTCCCATTTTGGAATGTAAAGATTTTGGTATAAACCGTATCATAGGTGGGAATATATATGGTATCCGCTTGTCCTAGAGAGATAATTTTTACAAGCTGCCCTTTTTTGTCAAATTGATAATGAACACCTTCAAAAAGCGGATACCACTGATCACCGCCAATATCCAGTTCACGGTAAACATAAATTTCTTTGATGGAATTTTGTTGAACAAACAAAGGATTTATTGGGAAAGGGATATCATCATCATCTTCACTGAACTCCAAAAAATTGATTGTTGTAATAGAAGGTCCAGTTTGGCCTTCTACAAAACTGTTGAATATCAAAACAACCAGTAAAAAAAATACATGGTTTTTAATCACAAGGATCCTATTTGATCTATAAAAGTAAAAATTTGCAGCGTAGGATCATTTTTCAGTGTCATAAATCACCCTTAAATCCGCCAGATTCTTAACTGCCATACCTAACTCCAGCAATCCTTTCATGTACTGCACACCATTGATGTTCACAAGCGAAGGATTGCAAATTCTATATTTAATACAGTTGGCTGGTATTCCTGTCACTTTTATTTTTATAGGATACCTCAGCACATCGGTTGTAAAAGATTCAGCCGGGATCCATTCTGCATCATCGAAATACTTTTCATGCTCCTGGGTAACAAATTCATCATAAGTTAACAAATCTATTTGCAGGCTGATGTCATTATCAGCCTTTACCAGAAACGGGATTTTTATTCTTCCAATCCTGGGATTCGTACTCCAGTCCCTGAATCTTCCGCTCCAATCACGATGAAATCCAACATACCATTCTTTTTTTGTTGAATGAGAAGAATCCGGCTTCATCCACCAGATCCATTCATAAGGATGCACCTCTGGTTTACAGCTATGATTGCAATCCATTACCGCAGGTCCGTATAAGCCTATACAAGTGTACTTATTCCCAAAATTAACATGCCCCGACAAACCTTTTGTGCCCTTTAAACATGGAAAGAACAAAGAATCAATGAGGGCCCTTTTTGATTTGATCGGTGTGTTTTCGCATTCCACATATAAATACCAGTTCCCCATTCTTAATTTATCCGGAATAATAATTTCCGGATCATCAATAATGGAATGAAATAAATTGCGACCCTCTTTTCCCGCTCTATGCCACCAGTTGGCTACAGTATCCACGTAATGCGGAAGATGAGGAACCAGAAAAAAATTAATATCATATTCTTTAGTAAAAGGACCATCATAAGGAGTTACTTCTCTTACGGATTGGCCAACCAGTTTGGTTCTTTTCAAATGAATTGCCTCCCATCTCAATCCAAGCAACCCTTCCAATACATCACCAAAAACAATTCTTAAGCGCTGGGTCTCCGGCCAGAAGGTGGTATCCTTTACAATGGGGATTACTCCATCCAGGATGGTTTCGGTATAGACCGGATTTTTCATCAGACTATCATTCGTCATAACGAGATAATGTTCCCAGGTTTTTTGGGCATTCAACCCCTGCAACGACAAAACAGTAAATCCAATAATTAATTTTCTCATTCTTTATCTTCCATAAATAATTCCACTGCTATGATCCTTTCTGGCTCCGGTAACAGAGCTGAGGACATTGATCTCTCCGCTCCATTTTAAAACACCCAACAAGGCAAATATCAATGACTCTTTATACTGCACCAGTGCATCATCAGGAACTGAAATATCCGCATCTGTTTTTGCTTTTATTTTCTCCATAAGGAAATCATTATACGCACCTCCACCTGTGACCAATACTTTTTTTGCCTCGACCTTATTGATCGCCATTGCTATAATTTCACCAATATGGCAAACATACGTATGCAAAACATCTTCCATGGGTATGGAATATTTTTCCAGCAGATGTATCAGATGTTGTTGGACCCATTCTATACCCAATGATTTTGGTGGGAGTTCGCTGTAAAAACCAATTTTCCCCAGATCCTGAAAAAGATCTTCATGTAACTGTCCACCCCTTGCTATAGTACCACCATCATCGAATGGTTTACCCGAAAGGACGGCATAATGATTAAGAACCACATTCACAGCACAAATATCCCAGGCGATCCGTTTATTATTAAATTGCGCAGATATATTAGCAAATCCTCCCAGGTTAATACAGCTATCAAATTCGCTGAACAATAAGCTATCACCAATAGGCACCAGAGGTGCTCCCTGGCCACCAAAAGCCACATCCTGTGTACGAAAATCGCAGATCACGGGAATACCGGTTTCTGCATAGATATGAGCCCCATGTCCGATCTGTAACGTACACCCTTTTTGAGGTTGATGAAAGACCGTATGACCATGTGAACTGATCATATCAGGATTAAGCCGATGTTCCTTGATGAACTTGCGACACTCTTCGCCGATATACTTTCCATATTTATGATTGAGTGCAACCAATTCCTGTCCGTTCAACAAGTAAGCATTCTTTAATATGTTACACCTTTTTTCTGAATATGGAATTGTGGCTGTTGACAGTATTTTATAGGTCCATTTTTCTTCTTTAACCAGCTCACAATAAGCAATATCCATTCCATCCAGGGAAGTCCCGCTCATTACACCTAAAACTTTGTAAACTGGCATTTTCATTAGTACGATAAAAAATATATCTTAGCCCGCTATTACAAAGTAAACATTAATTTTTAACCTATACTAAAACTTTTCTCTATGTACTTCGAACTCTCTGAAGAGCATAAAATGATCCAGCAGGCAGCACGTGATTTTGCACGTGAACAATTATTACCTGGTGTTATTGAACGTGATGATAAAATGATATTTCCTGCTGAACAGGTAAAGAAACTGGGTGAGTTAGGTTTTATGGGAATGATGGTGGATCCTAAATACGGAGGTGCCGGTATGGATGCAATTTCCTATGTGCTGGTAATGGAAGAACTTTCGAAGGTAGAAGCAGCATGCTCTGTGGTTGTTTCTGTCAACAATTCATTGGTATGTTACGGACTGGAAGCTTTTGGAACCGAGGAACAAAAACAAAAATATTTAAAACCTCTGGCCAGCGGAGAATGCATCGGTGCATTCTGCTTATCAGAACCGGAAGCAGGTAGTGATGCTACATCGCAAAGAACCACCGCGATTGATATGGGGGATCATTATTTAGTAAACGGTCCCAAGAACTGGATCACCAATGGAGTAAATGCAAAATATTATCTGGTGATCGCCCAAACCGATGCATCCAAAGGACATAAAGGAATTAATTGTCTTATTGTTGAAGAAGGAATGCCTGGTTTTGTAAAAGGGCCCAAAGAAAATAAAATGGGGATCCGTGCTAGCGATACCTGCTCATTACAATTTACCGATGTAAAAGTCCCAAAAGAAAACCGGGTAGGGGAAGATGGATTTGGTTTTAAATTCGCGATGAAAACATTGGCAGGTGGACGGATTGGAATTGCCGCACAGGCATTGGGTATTGCGCAGGGGGCCTATGAATTATGCATACAATATAGCAAAGAGCGGAAAGCATTTGGCAAACCTATTTCTGAACATCAGGCAGTGGCATTTAAACTGGCTGATATGGCAACAAGGATCGAAGCTTCCCGTCTGCTCATTTATAAATCCGCCTGGTTGAAAGATCAAAAAATGAATTTTGACCATGCTAGTTCGATGGCGAAGTTGTTTGCCAGTGAAACCGCCATGTGGACTACTACCGAAGCAGTACAGGTGCATGGTGGGTATGGATATGTGAAAGAATATCATGTGGAACGACTGATGCGGGATGCAAAGATCACTCAGATCTACGAAGGTACTTCAGAGGTACAAAGAATTGTGATAAGCCGCGGCCTGATCAACGTATAATAAGAGCGGATTATTTGGATTTTGGCTATAAAAAGTCGTATTAATCGTAGATCGTAAATCCAAAATCGTAAATTCATTTTATATTTACAATAACCAATCAACCTGATCATGGATCAAAAAAAAGCTGTTGGCTGTGGCCTTCGAACCGCCCTTTGGGGAATCGTACTTGTTGGCGGAATTGTTATCGGATTTATTTTCCTTCTGAGAAGTTGTTTATCCCAATGGGACAATTATGGGGTAAAGGGTTGGCCCGGAATTACCGATGACCAGAAAACAATGGTTCTGGTAAAATCATATAGCAAAACAAATAGTTATTCCTCCAAAAACGGAATGACCCACATCTCATACAGTACTACGTATTATCTCGAAAAAATTGATCTTGCCAGCGGTAAGGTGGTTCAGAAAAAGAAATTAATGAACCATCGAAAAATAAAAAAAGGTGGATTCCAATGTTTTGGTGGATATAAAAACAGGCTTTGGATCTTTGCTAACTATCTAAGGGCCTATGATATGAATACACTTGAGCAAGTGGTGAAACTGGAAGATATTGAGAATAAAAATCCACAGTTAAAAGGCAAAATGCCAATCGAAAGCCAGTACTATGATGCGCATATCAACCTGGGCTATATCGCCATCACTGCGCTCGATGGAGACAAATACAAAATTATGCTAGATGATCTCCATGCTGAACTAATCGATCCTGAAAGTGATTCTTTTGAATACTTCAGTAAAGAGTTAACGGAAAAGATCAACTCATTCAAATCAACCTATGATTCCCTTGTGAAAGGAGTAGATTACGACCGTGTTTACGATGACTATCGAAATAAAAAAATCACCCGGAAAGAAATGGAAGATCAGATCTCCGCAAATTCTGAAAAACTCAACCGGCTCAACCAAACACAGGATTCTTTAAGAGGACTCGAAAACAGCGCAAGGGATATTTTCCAGGATCAGCAAGACCTTCAGAGAATGCTGGAAGATTTTGATGCGATGAGTTCCGACATGTCGGACTGGGTAACTTTGAAAGATACGGCCTGGGGTAATGGATATGTTATGGATAAAGAGGAACCGGATGACCAGCATTTCGACATTTCTAATTTTTCTTCTATGGGATCTGAGTCCGATAAGGTAAAATTGTTCCGACTTGTCCTGGAAGTAAATCAAAAATCAAGTTCACGCTATGATCACTATATTGTAAAGAAAGTAGAAACTTTAGGCACCGATAAATATTTGCAGGGAGGACTGATGAGAGACTATCGGACCGCGAAGGTTTATCAAACCAAAAATCCTGGTGGTTTCATTATTTTCAGTCGGGATATTATTGGAGATAAAGGAAAATTATTGGTGACCCGGGTTGACATGAATGGAAAAAAGGTTTGGCAAACGGATGCTCAAATGAGTTTCAAGCTCAATTGGGTTTCGGCTACTGATAGCTATCTCATCATTTGTGGGATCATCAAATCAGATAAGACACCTTTTAATGCAGAGGCCGATGCGGTGAGAATATTTGATCTGAAGACCGGAAATCTGATTACAGTGAAGTATTAGAGCTAGTCATTTTCCCTTTGCCATTTAGACAGCGCTTTTCTGTACTTATTGGCGTTACGGTCATGTTCGGCCAACGAAGCGGTAAAATTATGTCGTCCGGAAAAATCTTCTTTGGCACACATGAAGATAAAATTATCATCGGAAGGGTTGAGAACTGCATCAATACATTCACCTTCGGTGATCATAATAGGCCCGGGGGGTAAACCATAGTGTAAATAGGTATTATAAGGTGATTCAAACTCCAAATGTTTTTGCAAAACACGGGTAATGGTAAAATCTCCAATGGCATAAATAACGGTTGGATCAGCCTGCAACATCATTCCGGCTTTCAATCTGTTTAAATAAAGTTTTGCAATGATTGGCCATTCATCCTTGTATTTGGTTTGTTCACTTTGAACGATGGAAGCAAGTGTAACCACTTGCTCTGGGGTTAATCCCAGTTTTTTTGCTTTTTCTTTGCGATCTTCATTCCAGAATTTTTCATATTCTTTAAACATTTTATCTGTGAATTCCCTGGCATCCGTATTCCAATAAAGTTCGTAGGTGTTCGGTAAAAATAACATCGGAATATTTTCAGGTTGGACCCGATAGAGTTCTTTCATTTTTTTATGATCACTCCAAAATTTCATCAATGCAGTTGAATCAGCTTCTATTTTTCCATTCAGTTTTCCGGCGAGGAGATTTAAGGTACGTGCATAATGAAAACTTAGCTTGACGGGGACCTGCTTGCCACTCTTAAATAGCCGGATCAACTCATAATTGGTCATTCCATTTTTTAACCGATAGCGTCCCGGACGGTATACCTTCACCAGATTGTGAGATCGGGCCGATTTTTCGAAGGAAGCAAAATTCTTTATAGCCTGGGTCTTTTTTACCGAATTCAGGAGGGTATCAAGGCTGGCGTTGGTGGGGAGATATACATAAACCTCGGTAGAATCATTGATGGAAACGTTGCTGTTAAAGCGGTCTGTAAAAAACCCGCAACTGGTAAGGAAGCAGGAAAACAAAAAAAACAGCCCAAATTTTTTCAAACGATCCAATTTTTTTGTAAATTTAAAACTTATAAGGAATTACGAAGTTTATGATCAAAACCTTTTTTGCTGTTTTTTCCCTGGTTATCCCATCTTTACTTACGGCTCAGGGTTATTTCTATACCGAAAGCACTGTCCAGATCAATGGTGGCGCATCTATTGAGATCAAAGGAGATGCTGTGATCAATCAATCGATCAATGGAAATGGATTTATGGTAATGAATGGAGATAATCCACAAACCATGGGCGGAACCTCTGCCAACATGAACAATTTAAGGGTATCCAACAACGCAGATGTTACTTTGACCGACCCTTTATGGGTAAATGATACCCTGACCATGGCAAGTGGTACTTTATACCTGGAAGATGAAAATTTATTCCTTGCTGATAACTCTTTCCACTCAGGAAATTC
>JANWKQ010000107.1 GCA_025451295.1 Flavobacteriales bacterium
ACCTGGCAAATGATGTATCCCGATAGCCCTGCAGACTATCAGGTGACTGATATAGATAAAATCGGTGAATACTTTTTTAGCAGCCGTACAGCCGGAATTTCAAGATCATTAGACCAGGGAAATACCTGGCAACTCTTGCTATCACTTCCTTCGACGGATGGGCTAACATTGTTTGAGATGGTTGTTTCAAACACTACTCTTTTCGCTTGTATGCGCAATGGTGGTTGCTAACCGATTTGCGAAAATGAATATTAAAGATCTTCAAGCCTGAGGATTGCTTATCCCGGGTGTTATTTACAAAAAAGGGATTCCTGTGAATCCCTTTTGAATGTTAGAAGTGAATCCTAAGGAGAAAATATTTTCCTATTGTTATTGACTTGTTAATACAGATTTGAAGACGATAGTTATTGAGTATTTTTGTTGGATCAGATGAAACTAAATCGCACAACTCTCTTTATTTCCATTTCCTCTATTGCATTGTTGATCGTTATCGCGATCCAGGTGAACTGGACCCTTCAAACAGCAAAATATAAAGAAGAGCTTTTTAAGGAAAAGACCACCATCATTCTTGCAAGAACAACAGAAACCCTCACCTCTGATACCGCCACCAGCAAAAAGCTGGAAGCAGGTAACATCGGAAAGGATGAAAACCGTCAAATAGACTCGTTGCTTCAATATTATATGAATTACTATGGTTTTCATGAGGAATATACTTTTGAAGTAGTAAGAAAGGCTCCTTTTGATCCAACGATCACCCAAAGTCTGGGCTTAAACGACTCCATCCAAGACCAAAAAGCCTGTGGTGAAATAAGTCTGGATAAATTGGAAAGCAAAAACAACTGGAAACTTGAACTCAAATTCCCGAAAAAAAGGAAGTTCATTATTGCGGAAATGGGAATGCCATTTATCAGTTCTATTGTTTTGATATTGGTCGTGCTGCTTCTATTCTGGCGAACTGTTTCATCACTGATCAGAGAGAAACAGATATCGGAACATGGAACGGATTTCCTAAATAACATGACCCATGAATTAAAAACACCTTTAACCAATATTTCGCTGGCAGGTAAAATGATCCTAAAAGATTCTAACCTAAAACAAGAAGATAAAATAAAACACTATTCAGGGATCATCTTGGAGGAAAATGAAAAATTAAGGTTGCAGGTTGAGCAGGTGTTAAGCATGACGGCACTTGAAAGAGGTGAAATTCCAGTTCAAAAAACAGAGCTCGATTTTCATCAGCTTATTAATGATTCAATAAAATCCATGAGCATCCAGATTGAGAACAAACAAGGTAATTTGACTTTGAACTTAGAAGCTACTCAATTTGTGGTCATGGGTGATAGGACCCATCTTACCAATGCCATGTGTAATTTAATTGACAATGCAATCAAATATTCCAGCGAAAAACCCGACATATCTATTCATACACATAACCTGGAGAAAAATCTGGTTGTTGTTGTTTCTGATAAGGGTATTGGTATAGAAAAGAAATATCAGCAAAAGGTATATGAAAAATATTTCAGGGTTCCGAAAGGTGATATCCATGATGTAAGAGGATTTGGGCTGGGTTTGGCATACGTAAAAAAGATTGTGGAACTTCATGGCGGTACAATCGGACTGGAAAGCACGAAAGAAAAAGGAACAATAATCACCCTTATTTTACCCCATGATTAAAGAAAGACCTAAAATATTATTAGCGGAGGACGATTTTAATCTGGGCTTACTGTTGGTTGATTATCTAAAGGCAGAAGGTTTTTTTGTAGAGCTTTGTAACAATGGTGAATCAGCATTAAAGGCCTTTCTTTCAAATCCGTTTGATCTTTGTTTAGTTGATGTGATGCTGCCAAAATTGGATGGCTTTTCGTTGGTTAAAGAGATCAGAAAAAAAAATCATACCATTCCTGTCATTATTATATCTGCAAAATCGCTCAAAGAAGATAAATTAAATGGGTATGGTCTCGGGGCTGATGATTATGTTACCAAGCCTTTTGATGAAGAAGAACTTCTTTGGAAAATAAAAGCCGTGATTAGAAGAGTTCCTAAAAGCAAAACTAAAAATGAAACCACACTCATTTCGATCGGAAAATATTCTTTTGACTACAATAATCAATCTCTTCGTATTGGCGAGAACATCCGACGTATTACCGAAAGGGAGAGTGAAATCCTTAAATATCTATCAGATCGTCGAAATAACGTTGTTAAACGGGAAGACCTGTTGAAAGACCTTTGGGGCGAAAACGATTATTTTCTGGGTAGAAGTCTGGATGTATTTATTACCAAGATACGCAAATACCTGAAGGAGGATCCAAATGTGAACATTGAGAATGTGTTTGGGGTTGGATTTAGTTTTAGTGTCCCGGTCAAATAGGTTTTGTAAACCCAATAAAAAGGAATTTGTAATATCGTGAAGTCTCTCCAATCTCACAATCTTTTATAAAAAGAGGCTTCCCATTTGTAATCAGTTTGCTTAACGGGTAACTTCCAAGTTCAAAATAATCAATTATGAACCTATACAACACTTTTAAAGCATTACATCAAAGCAATACACCATTGTTACTTGGTAACGTTTGGGATGCACATACAGCACAATTAGCTCAGAAGGCCGGCTTTACCGCACTGGGCTCTTCAAGCCACGCCATTGCCAACACTTTGGGCTATGAGGATGGCGAGAAAATCAGTTTCGAAGAATTATTATTTGTTGTCAAGCGCATCGCAGCAGTTACTACCGTTCCCCTATCGGTTGATTTTGAAGCAGGATATAGTGACGATCCACAACAGGTGGCCAAGCATGTAAAGCAGCTCACGGAATTAGGAGTAGCTGGTATTAACCTGGAAGATGGAGTCGTTAAGGACGGAAAACGAATGCTAGGAGATGCAAATGTATTGGCAGAAAAAATAAAAGCCATCAAAGTTACCACTGAAATTTTTATCAACGCGAGGATCGATACGTATACCACCAAACATGCCGATAGCCTGAATGAATCGATTTCCAGAGCGCTGATCTACAAAACGGCAGGTGCGGATGGTATATTCGTACCCGTAATAGAAACAGAAGCAGATATTAAATCATTTGTAGCTAAAGTAGATCTTCCTCTCAATGTATTTACTACACCAGCCCTACCCGATTATGAAATGTTGGGGAAATTGGGGGTAAAACGGATCAGCCATGGTGCCAAACAATATCTTTTGTTGATGAAAAAATCCGAAGGAATCTATAAGGATTTTCTACAGACTAAAGACTATAAATTAGTATTGGGCACCTAATACTTCCTAGTCCTTGATAACAACCTTGTAGTAATTGTTCAGCTTTACCAGGTAAGTTCCTTTATCCAAAGATGACATATCTATGCGATAACTTTCTCCGGATTGCAAATGGATGTGATTGATGGACATCAAACTTTGCCCAACCATATTAAAAATTTCTAATCCGGCATTCTCTAATTCATTTTCTACAACGATGTTCAATTCACCATCCGTTGGATTTGGATATACGTCCATTGACAATTCATGATCGTTTTCCTCTATTCCCACAAACGAATGTTGGATTCCAAATATAGTTCCTATGGTATTGCTACCTCCTAAAGAAGTGGTTCCATAAAAGTAGGTTCCGTCATTATACAAGCCATATAATGGAGCGGCACCATTGCCTCCACCGTCGAAATCTAACAATTTTACATATCCGGTCCCATCAGGTAATATCTTAAACATAGTTCCCATTCCATTCGTTCCGCCCAACGATGTCATCCCATAAATAAATCCACCAGCAGATGTAAGATCACATAAAGAATTAGCACCATTGGCTGCTCCGGTAAAATCCAATAACTTCACAAAACCGGTTCCATCATGCATGATCTTGCACAAGGTTCCCATAGAGCTTGTACCACCGTATTGACACATTCCGTAAAGAAAGGTTCCATCATCATAAAGTCCTGTGGAGGCACCATACCCATCCGGAGCACCAGAAAAATCATGCAGTTTAAGATATCCTGTGCCATCAGGCATAATTTTAAAGATGGTCCCTACGTTGCTGGTTCCCCCACCAAATGTGGTGCCGTAAAGAAAAGTACCATCATAAGTGAGTGACCCCCATGGATCATTTCCGCTTACCGGTTGGTTAAAATCCAACAACTTCTGATATCCGGTTCCATCAGGCATAATCTTGAAAATTGTTCCATTGTCATTTGCTCCTCCACTACTGGTAACACCATAAAGAAAGGTTCCGTCAGAGATCAAGGCATCCATAGGATCACTTCCATTATTCATTCCGTCGAAGTCTAATAGTTTTACGAAACCGGTTCCATTGGTATTTACTTTGTAGATAGTTCCCATATCATTGTTACCTCCCTGATAAGTCATTCCGTATAGGGTGTTTCCTATCAGGAGCAGTGTTCCCTGGGGATCATTTCCTCCGGTGGTTGGCATCGCCCAATCATAAACATCTTCATAACCGGTTCCATCGGGCTTGATTTTATATATCATGCCTAATCCATTGTCACCACCAATTCTGGTGGTTCCATATAAATATGTACCGTCAGAAACCAGGCCAGAATTAGGCTCTCTTCCGAGGGTATCGTTGCCACAGGTATGCAGCGTGGTCAATTGTGCATTTAAGAATGCAAAACTGAATAATAAAGTACTTGAAAGTAAAAGTGATTTCATTTCTGTAGTTTTTAATTCCTATATAATTTTTTAAGATTGGTTTTCCCAATCTCCTATTGTTTCACCAATTTAAACGACCCGGCTGGTAATCCCTTATCATCGGTTACCATCATAATATAAACCCCCGGACTTAAATGACGCATATCTACCACTGATGAATTGATGGTTTGGGTTACCACGCTTCCGGAAATATTCAGGAGGGTAAATGAATATGGTTGATCCAAATACACAAAATCCTGGGTTGGATTGTTCATGATACGAACGGATGAATGCTGGTAGTTGTTCACACTTGTTCCCGGTGTGGCTGCGCAAGTATCACTAAAAACTGTAAAAGTATCTACATACATGCCCTGCCACCACATATTGCTATACGCAGTATCATCTACACAAACAGAAAACAAATCATTGTTTCCCCAACATCTGAAACCAGAAGTGTTCATGTTGTGATTATTTCCATTAGCCACATTCAAATAATTGAGATCGCAGTTCATTACGTTGAGAAATTACAGATAATGCTGGTTGGAAAGATCCAGCGACTGCAGATTTGTATTCCAAACAAGATACAGTTCAATCAACCAAAGATTATTGGTAACATCCAGGCTGGTGAGGTCACAGAGGGTAGCACTTAATACATTCAGATTTGGATTATTGGAAAGATCAATATTGGTGATTGGATTATCAGTAATGTGCAGATATTGCAATGCGGTTAATGAACTTACATCAATGCTAGGTACAATACAATACATGAGATCAACCCAACTCAGATTTGGATTACTTCCAAACGTGATGCTTTGTAAACTGTCGCTATGATCTGTAACAAGTTTCCATAAAGCTGTCATACCGGTTACGTCTAAGGAACTATGCAAATTTTCATCAATATAAACTTCCCCAACGGCAACAAATGCCTGAAGTCCGGTAAAATCTATAATCCCCGCATCCGGAATATCAATATCTCCGGTATAAATGGTAGCTTCTGACACCTGTATCTCAGCATCCATATTGGTGTTGATCAAAGGTTCTCCTACGAGATATGCTTTAAAGATTGGATCAGGGATGCTCACAATTTGAGCGGAAACATGTTGAGCCATTAAGGTTATGGTGATGGCAAAAAGGAAAATGGAGGATCTCATCATCATGTGGTTTTAGTTGATGGAACAAAAGTAATGGCCGGTAAGTGTTTTCATTAACCCCAATGTCTATTTTCTTACGTGGTGGATACTAGTTATTTGGGAGAATCAGACTTGTATAAGAGACAGAGCGCCTTTAAAATGGTTTTAACCTCTCTTCTGGCATTACGCCAGACTCTTTAGAATGATATGATTCGATGGCTTACCTCCAAGCCATTGCATAAATTATGCACACTCTGTCTTTTATTGCTGGTATTTTACGAAAACCTATTGTTTTTCGCTGGTTTATCCCACGACATATGGCGTGGGTAAATCAGACGAAAACAATATTACCAGCATTGCTAAGGACCGGAGCGCTATCTATTGTTTATAAAACTTGTAACCAGGTGAACAAAAACTGCATTTTTAAATTATATTTGTTTATCTCTATCAAAGGGCCCATGAAAAAATTTACCACCTTATTAATCCAGGTCCTGGTGTTTTTTTCAGCTGGATTTTCACAGAATCTGGTCCCTAATCCGAGTATGGAAACCGCCTCCCCTTGTCCTAATGCTGCAGGACAAGTGAATTTTGCTACCGGTTGGTTTGTTTCCATGAATTCGCCTGATTATTATCATTCCTGTGGCAGCGGAAGTTATATGACCCCAGGACCTAATCTCGGTGGAACTCAGGTTCCTTTTCATGGGAACGCCTATGCTGCCGGGGTAATTAAACACTCTTCGGCCTATTATCGTGAACATCAGGGTATTTTGTTGACCTCGCCATTGGTGCCTGGAACAACCTATCGTTGTCGCATGTGGGTTAGTCTTTGTGATATCAGTCAATGGGGGGCCAATAAGATCGGTTTCCAGTTCAATACCGTTAACACCTCATCGGTTGCCAACAATGCGCATGTATTTACAAATACAGTCATAACGGATAAGACTAACTGGACGTTGGTTCAAGGCACTTTTGTCGCAGCCGCCGCTTATACCTATGTTTTCGTCGGTAATTTTTTTGATGAGGCAAATACAACCTTGGCAGCAGCAGGAGCAGGAAGTTATGCCGGTGCCTATTTTTACTGGGATTCGATTAGCGTAGCCCCTATTACACCTTTGCCGATTGAATTGGTCAACCTGCAAGCAAAATGTGATAAAGGTGTAGCAAGAATTGGCTGGACCACTTCATCTCAAACCAATAATGCCAACTTTACGATTGAAAAAAGTGAGGATGGTATTAATTATAGCGAAATAGGAATCATCCCTGGAGCAGGAACCAGCAACGAAATGCTCAGTTATAGTTTTATTGATAATGATACACGTTCATCCCTGGCATATTATCGTTTAAAACAAACTGACTTCAATGGAGCTTGTGAATATTTTGAACCCATCACTATTCAATGCGAAAATTCAGATGTAAGCGTGGTGCCTAACCCAAATGCAGGAATATTTAAAGTAATGGGATTGAATCAGAATAGTAAGCTATATATTTCCGAATCTGGGGGAAAGATTGTTTACTCCACCAACTCCGCATATCCCAATATGGAAATTGACATTTCCAATTTAAGTCCGGGGATTTATTATTTGACAGCTGAATCCGGTTCGGAAACGATTGTACAGAAAATGATAATCCAGTAGTTTCATTTGTTTTCAGTTCACTGCATTGTCCCGTGAATAGGTAGCTCCCACCTTTGCCATAAATTATGTCTACTTTTATACCAACACAATTTTTATGTCAGAAGAATCGAAACCTTGTCCACAATGCAAATCACCCTTTGGTTACCAATCCGGTGGTGAATTATTTATGTGTCCTGAATGCGGACATGAATGGAATCCTACAGATGTTATAGTTGACCAAAGCGGTCTAGCGGTAAAGGATTCCAATGGTGCTATCTTACAAAACGGTGATTCGGTAGTATTAATTAAAGACCTTCCTGTAAAAGGTGCCCCAAAAGCTTTAAAAGCAGGAACCAAGGTTAAGAATATCCGTCTGACGGAGGGTGACCATAACATTAGTTGCAAAATTGATGGATTTGGATCGATGGCTTTAAAATCAGAATTTGTAAAGAAGGCATAACAAAAAAATAAATTATTCCTGCCTTTTACACATAATTCAATTTTTTATAGATCATATGAGCTGCTGTTAAACAACTTAGTGTAATTGCAGATGCGTCCTTCAGGATAAATTCTGTAGCTCCTTCCACCAGAGGTAATATTGCGGTCTGGGTATTCCTTACCTGAGATATGATGATTACCTGACAATAAGGATTGAGCTGTTTAATATGTCTGAGTAGATCCATACCCGTTATCTTTTCACCCAGAAAATAATCCAGGAATACAATATCAATATTGCCATCAATCTCCTCCAATGCTTTAGTGGGATTGGTATATGACTTTACCTCAAAATCAATCTCCTTAATTGGTAAAGATTTGATATGAGACTTAAGCCCCACGGTAAGCAGATGATTATAAAGCTCATTGTCTTCAACCACTGCTATCCGGATTTTTTTATTCTCTGGACTCATAAGTTTAATATGGGTTGGGGCTTCTAACTTGTTCAATTCAACCATGCTGAGCTTCAAGTCAAGTATTGTGCCAGATAAAATAAGTATACCCTTCTGGTAACCAGATAGTTTTAAATCAACGTTTTAGAATTTAAAAGGGGGATCGAAGTTTTACAACTCCGCTGCGTTTGAAGACATAATGAGAATTTAAGTACCAATTTATGAGAACTCCCTGCAATACAATGTGACAAAGGTATTCGTTCCAAATGTGCAATTGCAGATATAGGTTAGTCCACCTTTCCATTTCTTGCATCCACCTCAACACTTACGCATTGGTAGTTATTGGACAAGTGAATAACCGCTTCATTTTTTCCGGAATGATAACTATGATCCTCTATTTCAAAAAACTCCATACAGGTAAAGGACACTTCAAACCCAAAAGTTTTTTTGAGATCCGTTTGCCAAACTCTTCTTTTTCCATGGTAAGCGGAGAGTTTGTTTCTGTTTTTATCAAGAATGTATAGCATCTCATCTACCCGCAAACTATCATTGCAACAAGCACAATTGCTTTCATTGATGATATAAGATTCGTTGAGTAGAAGATAAGATGGAATAGAATCATTGGTTTTCCATTGATAAACAAATGAACTATCAGGTATTTGAGCAACAATCCCATGAACGGAAGCAAGAAATAATAAGGTCAATAATGTCCGGTTCATTCAGGAGTGGTTAAAAACATTGAACGTCCATAGAAATAGATTTGTTCCTTATCTATGCCCACCAATTCATTTCCATTGACTATTTTAAAATGCCAATGCTCTTTTTGTGAGTCGGGTACTTCGTCCGGATTATAAGTCTCTAAACTCCATTCCTGGTTTTCGTTAAATACAACAGTAATCTCTAAGATCCCGTTCTTGATAGTACCTTCCAAAACAAGATGGCTATAAATCTCCCTCATTCTTCCACTATACCTTAAATATTCACCTGTGATTTTTGTTCCAACATTCAGGGTTAATAAATCCCAATAAGGTACCTGGTCATGTCCAAAATCCTCCTCTTCTCTTGTATCAACCCAATATCCAAATCGAAAAATATTTTTTCCGGCTTTTAATATGCCACCTGGCATCTTTTCAGCCAAACTTGCTTCAGATGGTCTGTCTGATTCTTTTATGATCTTCCAGTCATTGGCGAATCTGGCAAAATGAATGACAGCGTCCACCTTTACAGTTTCATTTTTTTCAACACAAACTTTGGTGAACTCAGCAATAAAGAATGATCCGAGTGTATCATCATCAAGATAATAAATTTCCAGATACTCTATTTTCTGATGATAACCTATATGTTCTTTCAGCCATTTTTGTTTACTCTCAATACATTCCTTTTTTGACAATCTTTTTAAGTAACAATCTACCGTATCCGCATACAGGTTATTCAATAATTCAAGTTGGTTGTTATCAATAGCCGTATTCCATTCTTGTAGTACTTTTTTTACCTGGTCATAACGAACAAATACATTGGTGGTATCACCATCAGCATGAACAATATTCAAACCAATAGTAATAACAAGTATAGTAAGGATTTTGATCTTTCTAGACATGCATCATTGTTTAATGATCTTTACATGGTAGTTATTCACTTTGAGAATGTAAATTCCTTTAGGAATATCTTCTATATTTAACAAAGTTGGGTTTGTAACAAAGGAACCCGTTTGCAAAACCTGTCCATGTAAATTAAGCAGTTCGTAGCAATTCTTTCCAATATTTTGGGGTAATAGAACATGGATATAACCCGAAGTTGGATTCGGATAGATGGAGATTACTCCATTTATCTGATCCTCCAATCCTGCGTTACCTGCTTCTTCATCATCTTCAATATCGTCCGTGTCTACCTGACCCGTGCCACCCGTCACCGGGAGTATGCCAATGGCTATTGTATCGGGTGGACAAATCAATGCTGTAATGCCTCCTGAGTCGATCGTTCCTCCGGCATCCATAATGGCACCTGCACCCAGCGTTCCATAGTTACCCGTAATCCGGCTCAGCAGACCTGTACTAAACACCATCGAATCTCCACAACAGGTCCTCCCCTGCGCATCCAGCCTCATCATGAATATATCCTGACCAAATGCATCCGTGTTGCCAACAGTATAGAAAGATCCCGTCATGAGTTCGACCGCGCCATAAGAATAATTATTTGCTGCAGCATTTGATCTGGTAAACCAATAAGGAATTCCAAACGTATCAGTTTTTGCAATGAAAGCTTTTGCTGTTGCACCAAAATAGCTTCCTGAGATAATATAACCTCCATCAACTGCTGGTTGTAATGAATATCCGTTGTCATTCCCGGGAAGCCCGATGATCCGGGTCCATTGATGGGTGCCATTGGGTGATATTTTCGTAAGGAACGTATTTTTATTAGTACCTAATACTGTATCCACAAAACCGCTGATTACATATCCCCCATTCGCTTCAATAATATCTCCCGGCACAAAAAAATCATTCGCATCATGGCTGGCAAAATGCTTGCTCCACAACACCACAGCTCCATAAGTCATTTTCGTTACATATAATTGAGCCGCGCCGGCAACCGGAAAGCCACGTTGGGCCACCACAATATTTCCGTCGGACGAAGCCAACACAGCATATGCCCCCTCGGTGTTCACATCTCCAATGGTTCTGGCCCATTGTAGATTTCCCAAAGAATCCAGTTTGGCTACATAAGAATCCTCAAATCCTAATCCATAGGAGGAGGAGGCACCTACCACCACACATCCATTATCAGCTGTGGCTGCAATTTCACGGGCATAATCATAACTGGCTCCTCCGATGGACGCGGTCCACAGCAGATTTCCCATCGAATCCAACCTAACAACATACATGTCTCCACCGGTTCCAAATGAATTCGTCTCCCCTGCTACTATATAATCACCGTTGGTTGCCTGATCGATGGCATAGCCAATTTCATTACCAACATCTCCGACCGTCCTGGTCCATTGAGCCACTCCATAGGCATTAAATTTTATTACATATAGATCGGAACTACCGGCTCCGTAAGAATCAGTGCTTCCAGCAATCAGGAAACTACTATGATCAGCACTAAATATATCATAGGCATATTCGCTATTGGGGCCACCAAATCGCATACAAATCGTTTGAGAACAAAGGTTCTGAAAACCTGTTATGAGGATCATAACAAGCATGAATACATGTTTTTTTATGGGTGAGGAGAACTCCACACCCAAATAAACAAAAAAAATGGGACTAAATCAAGTAGAATAAAGACTTTGTGGAAATCTCTATCTTTGAGTAATTCATCACTATATACCATGTCATCAAAGAAAAACATCTTGCTGCTTGCTCTTTTACTGATACTCTATCTTCCGGTTTCAGCAAAACTTCATATCCTCAGTTGGAACCTTTGTAACTTCGGAAAGTCTAAAGATCAAACGGAACTCACCTATATCGCATCCATCCTGAAGAAATATGATATAATTGCCATTCAGGAAGTATCAGCCAGTGCTGCCGGACCCGATGCGGTGAACAGACTCATTGCTTTGATGAGTAATAATTGGGGATTTGTAGTGAGTGATCCCACCAATGGCAAAGGCACGGAACGATATTGTTATGTATATAAAAAATCAAAAGTGAGTCTCTATGATGATCCCTGGCTTGAACAAAGACTGGACACCAAAATAAACCGGGAGCCATTCATGGCAAGGTTTGTTTATGACAACGATGTGTACACTTTTGCAACGATCCATACAGTACCCACCAAAGATCAACCCGAGAATGAAATTAAATGGTTGCATACATTAGATCAATCTTATCCGGACGAACACCTCATTATTCTGGGAGATTTTAATCTCACTTTCGAACATGAATCCTACGATGAATTGAAAAAGAGAGGTTTCGATGATGCGGTTCAAAATCAAAAAACATCTCTCAAAAAGAAACCAAAAAACGGGGAGAAATTTTACCAGTCATACGACCATATTTTATATGAAACAGACGAAATAGATGTATTGGAAAGCAACCGGATCGATTTTACCATGGACTTTAATAGCACAGCCGAATATTTACAGATTTCTGATCATGTACCGGTATTTATGATCATCAAATAAATCTATCGTATCAGGATCTCCACTTGCTGGCACGTTTGATTTTGAATATAGACCTCGTAGACAGGATCTGCCAGTAAATACTAAACTCCAAAGAGGGTCCTGTATCATTTGAAAAGCATATTCGATACAATCCCCTCCGTATTTTTTTCATTCAGTTTGGTGGTTGACGGTTACAAAAAAAAATTACTCGATGATTAGTTTTCTCGATACATACCTTTCTTTAGAACTCAGGTTGATCGTATACAATCCCGTCGTATTTGGAGATAATGTAATCAGCATCTGGGTTGAATGAATAGCAGACTCATAGACGATCTCTCCCAATGCATTCATAATGGAAACATGATCAAAACCATCGAGTCCATCCAGGCTGATCTCTCCATTTGTAGGATTCGGATATACCTGGATCTTTGATCCATTCGTTTCGTTACCCGAAATATTTTCGGTTGCCAAAATACTGGAAGGGTCAGGATTGATATAAATAACATAGGCATCTCCATCTGCAAAGGAATTGAGCGCAACAGTTGCTGAGTCTCCAACAAACGTTATATTTCCCGAAAAAACGGTGACCGGGCCGCTTAAAGGTGTTGTGTAGGCAACTGTTTGAGCAGGGATCTTTTGGATGACCATTGTTTGAGTGCTGTTGTTTCCATAGGGATAATGCCTGATCTTCACCTGCACATCTGCGGATGCATTCTGTGTACCTTGAATGGCAGAATAATATCTTCCCACGATCACCTTCATTTCCTGGTTCAAATCATTCTTACTCGCCATCGAAACAGTTCTCGGCTGATCAGAATAAATTTCAAGTCGCATGGGTTGATTTAATTCTGCATATGCTCTATGAAGCCAATACAATGGTTGAGGTGTTACTCCATCCATCATGAACATTCCACTTAATCCATCCCAACAATCATCCCAGGTATTTATACCATCATATTCATTAAAGCATGCACGGGAAGCCCAGTCAATTTCTGCCTGTTCGAAATAATATAACCAGCCAAGACTCCATCCAGGAACAAGCCGGTTATTTGGATCTCCATATTCCTGTATATGGATTTCAGGATCTCCCAATAGCGGACGAACGGCAATCGAGTCTCTGAAAGTTTGTACATGACCAGGGATCAATTCCGGAAAATTTCCAAATTCATGCCAGGAGATTGCGGCAGGATGAATGCCCAGATAATCCAAAGTATCTATGAAAAACAACAACTCCCCGATTCCGAAATTAATAAAATCAGGACCTACCATTTTTGCAGCAGGATCAATCGAGTGAATAATGTTATCAGTTCTTCGGAACAATTCAATGTACTGGGCCGGTGTTCCGCTAAAACTCGCATCAGGTTCTCCCCATACTGACCAAAAATCCACCGGTCTGCTGGTTGAAATGGATAGATTCACCATATTGTTGACGAATGCATCCCATTGCACATAGCCATCAGTCCAGGGTTGTAAAAGCATCGGATCACCCGGTCCAAAAGTGTTCATATAGGCAGAATAAATACTGGCCGTTTTTTTGAGTGTAGCTACGGGAGTTATGTAGTCGTAATCGGCTTGTACATCCCAGCCAAATAGCCAGGAAGCAGGTTTCAAATGTTGAGCCAGTGGAAGATTGTATTGTGCACCTCCGTTAATAAAGCCTTGCATGAATGTCATGTTGGTATCCATCTGCTGATCGGCAACAACAATAATAGATTCAGTTTGGGAAAATATAAAAGTTCCTCTCCAAAAAAAGAAAATAAATAATCCGAAGCCGATTAGAAAACGCTTCATCCTGAATGACTATTGGATCAATAGTTTCCTGGTTACCAGTCTTTCCTTTGATCTCAGATTGATTGTATATAACCCCGCAGCTTGTGCAGATAAAGATATTTTGATCTCTGCGGTATTCGTATCTTTTTCGTAGATAACTTGTCCTAATGAATTGGTGATCGCTATATGGTCAAAACCTTCTATACCACTCAGGTTGATCTCTCCACTCGTGGGATTCGGAAATACTTTGATCATATCCATACCCGAGTTGTCAATACTAAATGGTGACGTACATAAGCCGAAAACAGTTCCACCTGAGCTGGCAACTCCACCAGTATCAGACACTCCACCAGCTGCTACAAGTCCATAATTACCAGTGTTCCGAACCAACATTCCGTTGCTTTGAGCTATTTGAGTAAAACAACAGGAAACACCTGTTGGATCCAATTGAGTAATATAAATATCAGAACCATCAATAGCATCCGTATTACCCACAGATATAAAAGTACCATTATTGAGCTGTACAACACCATAAGAGTAACAATTACCAGCGGTAGACGACTTGGAATACCAGGCCGGAGCTCCCATACTATCTGTTTTGATCACAATGGCACTTGCAGTAGCTCCGTAGGAAATCCCGGAAATAACAAATCCACCATCACTGGTTTTTTCCATGGAATAACCATGATCGTTTCCTGCAACACCAATGATCCTTGTCCATTGATGTACCCCTGAATTTGAAACTTTGGTAAGAAAGCTATTTTTGTTTGAGCCAGCAACCGTATCACAATATCCGCTGATCACATATCCTGAACCTGATTCAACAATATCACTTGGTACAAAAAAGTCATTCACATCGTGACTTGCAAAATATTTATCCCAGAGAATATTTCCACTCATATCAATTTTAGCAATGAATATTTGGGCAGCACCTGCTAATGGAAATCCGCGACCCGCGATCACCATATTTCCATCTGATCCAACACAAATCCCATAACTTCCTTCTGAATTCGTTGCACCAATTGCTTTACTCCATTCAACGGTTCCGTTTGAATCCAGTTTAGCTACATAAGCGTCAAGGTTACCTTGTCCGTATGAATCTGTTTGGCCTGCAATTACACAACCATTGTCGGAAGTTGCATAGACTTCACGTGCCCCATCAGAACCGCTTCCACCTATTGAACGTGTCCAAAGCAAAGTTCCTGTTGAACTCAAACGAACTACGTATGCTTCACCGCCTGCACCCATTGAATTGGATTCGCCTGCGATAATATAATCCCCGTCTGTAGCAACCGTAATACCATTACCTGCATCATTTCCAAAACTTCCAACGGTACGGGTCCATTGACTGTTGCCGGATGCATCAAATTTTATTACATAGAGGTCCTGGCTTCCCTGTCCGTATGAATCAGTTGTTCCTGTAAGTATAAATCCACCGTCACTCGTAGCGAAAACGTCATAAGCGAATTCGGTTCCGGTACCGCCAATTACTGAGCAAAAACTTTGAGCGTGAATGGTTGATAAGCCCATGATGAGGGACAAACCTGCAATGAGTAGCGTTTTTTTCATATTTTCTTGTAATCCTTCTTCAAAGAAACTAAAAAAAATCCATTTGATCAAATGCCATCCTGAATTGTTTCTATGGGCAGCTTTATAGACTTCCTGACCGATAGGGACCGGGTCGCTTATGGTTTATTTAAAATACCTATTTTTGTTCTCATAAAATCAATTAAATGAAAATCAAAATAATTTTTCTTGTGCTGGTGATGAGCCTTATCGCCTCTTGTGGAAATAAGACAAAAAAAGAAGAACCAAAAACCGATAACAAAAATACCTACGAGCAAATAAAAGGTATCAATTGGTTCATTGGTCAATGGGAAGCAGATATGAATCCCGGTTTGTTTATGGAAACATGGACCGCTACGAACGATTCCGTTTATTCAGGAATGGGTGTTGGGTTGGGTAGTGGAAAAGATACCACTTTTACCGAGTCCATCAGCATTGTTCAGCGAGGTAAGGATGTTTTTTATATTACGGTAATAAGTGACCAGAATGAAGGTAAACCCACTGAATTTAAAATGACGGGTTCAAGTGCAACCACGGCTGTATTTGAAAACAAGGAACATGATTTTCCACAGAAGATTGCTTATGAACTTAAAGGAGATTCACTGATTGCCACTGTTTCCGGGCTGAATAAAGGTAAACCGGCCATGGAAGTATTTCCTTTGGTGAAGTCGAAATAGGTGTTTAAATTTTTGTCATCTTAAAATGCCAATGCTTCCATTGGAAGTCTTTTTTTATTTTCTATATTTGCACTCCCAAAAATGGCTGCCATTCTTTAATGTAAAGTAATTACGATGGCGGGGTAGCTCAGCTGGTTAGAGCACAGGATTCATAACCCTGAGGCCATGGGTTCAAGTCCCATCTCCGCTACAAAGAGGCTTTTCTGAATGAAAAGCCTTCTTTATTTTAAAATATGAATGAGTTTGTTGTATATATCCTTTACTCTGAAAGAGGCCTTATAACTTATGTTGGCTACAGTCAATGTTCTATAGAGCGATTTCATTGGCATAATACAAAATCTACAAAGGGCTTTACAACTCGATATAGGCCTTGGTATATGATTCATGTTGAGTTTTATGAATCTAAGAAAACAGCAATGGAAAGAGAAAAATTTCTTAAGACTGGGGTTGGCCGTACTTGGATGAAAGAAAATATTCTGAACCAATTATAAGAATTCATATCCGCCTCTGGCGGACATGGGTTCAAGTCCCATCTCCGCTACTATTTTTTAAGACCTTTCAACATGAAAGGTCTTTTTTTGTTACTAACTTAATCCGTTAATTTATAGTTAATTACAGTTAATAGATTGGAATTGAACCAAAAATTCAGTATTCATTGCATTTTATAATCGGCCCCTATCATATGGCATCCAAAAAGACAAATAAAACCAAACCTAAGGCAAAGAGTAGATCTGCAGCAAAAAAACCGGTAAAGAAGGCCAAAGCCAGGCCAGCTAAAAAAGCTAAGAAGCCGGTAAAAAAATCTGTGAAAAAAAAGCCAGTTAAAAAGGCCTCAAAGCCCGCTAAGAAAATAAAGAAGCCTGTTTCTAAGCTGAAAGCAAAACCAAAGTCTTCCGCAAAGAAAAAAGTGATTACTAAAAAGAAATCCGCTTCTAAATCCAAAGCAAAAACTTCAGGCGGAAGCCGGAATAAGAAAAAAACAGCACCAAAGAAGAAACTGGTTGCCCGGAAGAAGAAACCTGCTCCTAAAAAGAAGCCTGTTTCCAAGAAAAAGCCGGCTAAGAAACCACTTAAAAAGAAGGTGGTTAAAAAGCCCGTAAAGAAAAAAAAGGTCGCTAAAAAGAAAGTGGCTAAAAAGCCGCTTAAAAAGAAAATAGCCAAAAAGCCTGTTAAGAAGGTTGCTAAAAAGAAAGCAGCTCCCAAAGCAAAGGCTAAGCCCAAAAAGGTTGCTAAGCCTGCCAAGCCACTCAAAAAGCCGTTAAAGGCCATTGCTAAGCCTGGGAAAGAAAAAACCCTGAAAAAAATAAGTGCCGAAAATCAGAAAGTAAAGGAAAAAGCAGGTAAAAGAAAAAAACTCTCGGGTGATGATGATGGGCCAAAAATGGATGAACTGGATCCAATCGTTGAGGAGCTTATCTTAACCAAGAAAAAAGGAAAGGTTCCCAAAGTTCCAAAGGTTCCCTCTCCTATTAAGCTAATGCCTACCGTTAAAATAGAGGCAGCTGAAAAAGAGCATATCATTCCCAAAAATTTCAGAAGTGGTGGAAAGGAAAAATTCGAAATGGAATTTTTCATCAAATCATCTCCACGGATACTTTATAATTTTATAAGTTCTCCCAGTGGATTATCAGAATGGTTTTCTGATGATGTGAATATCAAGAATGGGGTATATACTTTCTTATGGGAAGATAGCGAGGAGCTCGCAAAGCTTTTAGCCACCAAAGAGTTCGAACTTATGCGTTTCAAATGGGTAACTACCGATTCGGATGATACTTATTTTGAAATGCGTATTAAAATTGATGAGCTTACCGGTGATGTAGCCTTGATCATTACAGACTTTGCAAAGAAGGAAGAACTGGAAGAGTCTCAAAGATTATGGGACGCCCAGATCCATGACCTTTGCAAGGCATTAGGCTCCTGATCAAAGAGGATCTCTTCTGTATATCATAAATCCACCTGCCTCTTTCACCAACTTAACATCAGGTAATTCCTTTACATATTTTTCTGTATTCTTTACAACAATATAGGTGGGTTTATCGATGACTCCCCTTGTTAACCATTCGCGTCTTTCAGCTGGTGTATATTTGTTTTCATGATAGGGCTGCTCAAAATAAAACAGATAGGCATAGGTTTTAAATCCAACTGAAACCACATATACATCTTCTCCTTTTATTGACTGATAGAATTCAATCAGTTCTCCCTGTACATGTTTTTCAATCTTCGGCACTACCATTTTCAAATAGCCATTTAGAATAAATACTGACATCAACCCGAATATCACGATTCCCCCAAATACATTTTTGCGTTTAAGCAAAATGATCAACACGAAGACGGTTACTAAAAATAAACCCCCAAACAGACATTCAAACCATGACCAGGAAAAATTTTGTTCGACGATTGCTTCGGTAAACGGATCTCTGATACCCAGGATAAAAAAATCCCTTTGCAGAAAGAAAAAAGGAATCATAAACATGATGGCCGAAAATACCAATCCTATAGATGCAAGAATAACCAGCATCCATTTCCTGGGAGATTGTTGACCGGTGATCAGATACTCCAGGTATAACGCAGCCATAAAAGAAAGTGGCAGATAAGCCATAGAGGAATAGTGTACAATCTTTGTGCTTACAATGGTAAACAGGATCATCACAACCCAGAATAAGATCTTCAACCACTTCGAATGATCAGGATGATCGGTAGAGAATTTTTTACTGAATAATGCCGGAAGTGCAAATATGGATAATGGAAAACATCCGATAAAAACCACCAGGAAATGATAATAAAACCCCTGGCTATGACCAGCCACCGGTTGAGAAAACAATTCGACCTGGTAGCGAATGAACTCCTTAAAAAACCATGGGCCATGATTGATAAGTTCGGGCAAATACCAAAAGGAGCTGGTAATAAAAACGCCCAATAGAAAAAGAAGGATCAATTGAAATGAGATCACTTTTCGAAATCGTCCACTTATCCAGACAATGAGAAATGTAATGATGATAAGCAATAATCCCACAGGACCCTTTGTGAGCACTGCCATTCCATTGAGCAGTCCGGCTATAAAGACAAACCAAACGCGTTGGTTATTCATACTACTTTTGATTGCTCGGATCAGGAAAAGCACCGAAACAAAAATGAAATAATTGAATACCGGATCAATAATACCTGACTTGAAATAGAAAAATGGAAGAAAAGAAATAAAGAAAATAAAGGCCCATAAAAACCCGAAGCCGGCATTCTTGATTCGTTTTCCTGTAAAATAAAGTGTTACCAGCGTAAGCACCCCAAACAACGCATTTGGGAAACGGGCCGCAAATTCATTAATACCGAAAATTTTCATCGAAATGGCTTGCAACCAGAAGAACAAAGGTGGCTTTTCCCAGAATGGCTGATAATCCACCGTAACCCTCCAATAGTTGCCCGTAACCAGCATTTCACGTGATGACTCGGCAAAGTTGATCTCGTCCCAATCAAAGAGGTGTACGGCCCCTAGAAAAGGGAAATAGAAAAGAATACCCAGGCAACAGATGATCAATCCCAAATAAGGTGTGAGCTTATTTAAAATTTTTTCGGTTTTCATTTGATAATACCTTTGTTTAGACCGGGTTTACTTCTGATCCATTTTTCCAAGGAAAGAAAGACAATAAGCGTAAGTAAAAATCCCAAAAAAGCACCGGCCGTGATATCTTCGTAGAAATGCTGGGAGAGATATACCCTTGAATAAGCAGTAAGGATGGCAATGCCACAAAATAAGATCCCCCATCGTTTATCTTTTACCACAAATGTTAGCAGGAGCGCAAGCGCAAAAATACTTACCGAATGACCCGATGGAAAAGAATACAACTGATGTTGCTCAACACCCTGTATCAGGTGCAAAGATTGATTGCCTTCGAAATATTTTACCGGACGCACAGAGTTAACAAAAATACCTTTCTTTAAAAGCTGAGGTACCAGTGCTGTGGTTAGAAAAACAGAAAATCCAAGAATTCCCTGTCCAACGTTTTTTAATAATAATACGAGGCAGAATACTGCAAATATCAATCCGTTTCCGAGCCAGGTGATCCAAAAGAAAAACTGATCTGCAACCGGTCGGTGGTATGCATTGAGCGATAAAAAAAGATCAGACTTGCTGGTAAGAAGAATAACGATGAGGGAGCCCAGCATAAATGGGATAAACAGGATATAAAAATAACGGGGTCTTGTAATCAATAAATCCCTCATTTTTTTTGCTTATATAAATCTGGTTTGGTCATCCCTATCCTTGCGAAAAAATGCTGGAATGATACCCGAAGAACTCCCATTCCATATTTCACACTTCTGCTAAAATTGATAGAAGAGGCCTCATCAAAATATTTGGTTGGACAAGATATCTCTCCAATTCGGAATTTGGCAAAAACAGTCTGAGAAATGAACTCATTGTCGAACACAAAATCTTCGGAATTATTTTCAAAATTCACGGTTTCCAATATGGTACGGCTATAGGCTCGGTAGCCGGTATGATATTCCGACAACTTCTCGCTGATGAGGATATTTTGGACAAATGTAAGGAAGCGGTTAGCAATGTATTTATACAAAGGCATTCCCCCCTTTAAAGCACCTTTTCCCAATATCCTTGAACCGAGCACCATATCGTACATTCCGGTGGCAATCATCTCAGCCATCGCAGGAATGAGTTTTGGGGTGTACTGGTAATCCGGATGCAGCATGATCACGATATCCGCTTGCAGTTCCAGTGCTTTTTGATAGCAGGTCTTTTGATTCCCCCCATATCCCCTGTTTTTCTCATGACGGATGATATGTGTAATGCCCAGCTTTCTTCCAAGTTCAGCCGTATTATCAGAACTCGCATCATCCACCAGGACCACCTCATCCACAATATCCATAGGGATCTCTGTAAAAGTTGATTGCAGTGTTTGCTCCGCATTATAGGCAGGCAATACCACAACCAGTTTTTTACCATGTATCATTTTGTAAAAATATTGAAAATAATATCAGGAGAACCATAGCGTTATGTATTTTTGTAAAAACTCAGTATTTGAAAAAGCTAGACTGGCTCATAATTCGTGCATTCCTTGGACCTTTCATCCTTACTTTTTTCATTGCGATTTTTGTATTAGTTATGCAGTTCTTATGGAAGTATATCGAAGATCTTGCATCTAAAGGTCTTGATTTTCTTACGGTAGGACAGCTCCTTTTTTACGCATCCGCCTCACTGGTCCCCATGGCGCTTCCGATTGCTGTATTACTATCCTCTATAATGACCCTCGGTTCAACCGCCGAAAATCTTGAGTTGGTGGCCTCCAAGGCCGCAGGAGTAAGCCTGGGCAGATCGCTCAGACCTGTTTTTTTCATGGCCTTTGGTATTGGTGTCATTGCCTTTTTCTTTGCAAATAATGTATTGCCGGTAGCTAACTTCAAGCTTAAAGGGATCATTAACGATATTGCCCGGAAAATGCCGGCTATTGACATTCAGGAAGGCAGTTATTACGATGGTCTGAAGGGATTCACACTCATGGTAAATAAAAAGGAAAAGGATCAGAAGACTTTTTATGGACTTGTTGTTTATGATCATACCAAAAATACGCTGGGAGCAGAAAATATTATCAGGGCTTCGAAAGGAGTGATTGGTGTTTCTGATGATGGAAACTATATGTTCCTTACATTAGATAATGGAGTAAGGTATTCTGATATGAATTTTTTTAGCCGGAAGCAGGCCGGTTATCCGTTTTCACGCGAACTTTTTGAAGAACAACAGATCATTGTTGATATACGTGACCTGAGCAAAAACAGCAACAAGAACAGTAATTATATCGGCAACCAATATACGATGATGACCGTGGGTCAGCTTAATATTCTTCGTGATGAAGTAAACGTAGAGATAAAAAAATCCGCCGGAACTTTTGTGAATAGTATGTATCGGTTCTATGCATTTTATCAGCCGCGGAGTATTCCAGCCAACAATAACCAGCCCATTGATTTTACCATGAGCAATCCATTGCCTCCTACTAATACTGAAAACAGCATTCCGGTAATAGCAAGAGACACAACTATTCCTTACCGTAAGATCGAAAAAGTGGCTTGGGGCAATGCATTCCTTGATGGTTATACAGATTTGGAACGGGCTGCAATTAGCGGTTCTGCTGTAGGTCAGATGCCTAGCTTAAAAGAAGCAGTAGATAAACAGATCCAGAATATCAAATCGCAAAAACAGAACATGATTCGCAACCGGGTTGAATTTCATAGAAAATTTACACTGTCGTTTGCATGCATTCTCTTTTTCTTTATCGGAGCTCCGTTGGGAGCCATTATTCG
>JANWKQ010000108.1 GCA_025451295.1 Flavobacteriales bacterium
CATTCCGTCTCCAGCAGATATTATTAAACGTTATTGGAAATGCGATCAAGTTTACCGGATCGGGCAATATTTATGTGGTGGTCAAAATGGAAGATGGCATTGAACAGGAGAAATTGTTGAAGATGGAGATTAAGGATACCGGGATTGGTATACCTGCATATAAAATTGATCAGGTTTTTAATGATTTTGAGCAGGGAGATACGAATGTTTCACGAAAATTCAAAGGAACAGGGCTGGGATTAAGTATCACTAAAAAGCTGGTAGAATACCAGAAAGGGAATATTCATATTTTAAGTACTGAAGGAGCTGGAACGGTTGTAGATATTGTGATCCCATATGAAGTGGTAACTCATCATTCTGAAGAAAAAACAGCTGAGAATAAAATTGATTCTACATTTTTACGTAACAAGCGGGTGCTCATTGTTGATGATGAAACATTCAATAGAAAACTACTCAGGACCATTCTGGCCCAATGGGGTGCAAATGTGGATGAGGCTCACGATGGTGAAAATGCACTTTTTCTGGTTGATAATAAATCCTATGAACTAATCCTTATGGATGTAAGAATGCCTGGTATTACAGGAATTGAAATCACCCAGAAGATAAGAACGCATGAAAAACCGGAAAAACGAAATATTGCTATCATTGCGCTGACGGCCTCCAATGAGAAAGAAAAAGAAAAAAAATGTATGGATGCTGGAATGAATGCTTTCCTTCCAAAGCCTTTTACTGAAAGTCGATTGTTTGAACTCATCTCCAAAGTGATGTCAGGTTTAACACCAGTGAACAACAATGGGGTCAAGCTGGCAAGTCTGGATGAACTAAACAGACTCGGTAACGGAGATAAGGAATTCGTAAAGGAAATGGCTAGATTATTCATAAAAGGGGCTCAGGAAGGGCTTAAGACAATCCAGGAAGCTTATGTGGTGAACGACTGGCAGGCTATTCAGGAAATGGCGCATAAAATTGCTCCTTCGTGCCGACATTTAGGGGCGATAAGAATGCTAGATCTGATAAAGCTTATTGAGAAGCAAGCAAATTCACAGGCCAATAAGGCGGATATGGGAGTATTGATAAGGGAACTGGAGATTGAATCCTCCGCTACGATAGAAGAGGTTCAAAAACAGATGGTTTAATTGATAAATTCGGTGTATTATTGAAAGTTATGAGCGAAAAGAATTTTAATATTTATGTTGTAGAGGATAATGACTGGTACAATAAATTCCTGGTTCATCATTTATCATTGAATCCTGATTACGAAGTTAAAGGTTTCATGTCCGGGAAGGACCTTTTAAAGAACATTCATCTTTTTCCGGATGTGGTTACGCTTGACTATCGTTTACCGGATTCAGACGGAGTGCAGCTTTTAAAAGAGATCAAGAGTGTTTCACCGAATACAGAAGTGATCATTATTTCAGAACAAAATGAGATTGAGGTGGCGATCCAATTGTTTAAGGATGGAGCTTATGACTACCTGGTTAAAACAGATGACATTCGTGACAGGCTGTTGAACATTGTTCAAAACATCAAGAAGAATCACCAGCTGAAAGAAAAAGTGGTGATCCTTGAAAAGGAGATCCAAAAAAAATATGATTTTCAGAAGACAGTCCTTGGAGCCAGCAGCGCCATTCAAAAGGTGCACGAGTTGATGGAAAAAAGTATATCAACCAGCATCAATGTAATGATATCCGGAGAAACAGGAACCGGAAAAGAAATTGTTGCTAAAGCAATTCACTATAGCTCGCCAAGAAAAAGCGCACCCTTCATAGCCGTGAATGTAACCGCATTGCCAGCCGATTTAATAGAAAGTGAATTATTTGGTCATGAGAAAGGATCCTTTACAGGAGCCACAGCCAGAAGACTTGGAAAGTTTGAAGAAGCCCATGGGGGTACACTTTTTTTGGATGAGATCGGTGAAATGGATTTTTCTTTTCAGGCCAAACTTCTAAGGGCATTACAGGAAAGAGAGATTACCAGGGTCGGAAGTAATCTTCCCGTAAAGATCGATTGTAGGGTTATAACCGCTACCAATAAAAATCTGATGGAAGTGGTTAAGGTTGGGAGATTTAGAGAGGATCTATATTATAGGCTCATTGGTTTGCCCATTGAACTGCCTCCTTTGAGGGAAAGAGAAAAGGATATTTTTATTCTCGCCAAATTTTTTGTTGAGCAATTTTGCAAGGAAAACAAGATCCCCGCCAAGCAGTTCACGCCGGAAGCTCAAAATAAATTACTTACCTATGCATTTCCAGGGAACATCAGAGAGTTAAAATCTTTGGTTGAACTCGCAGTGGTATTAGGGAATTCACCGGAAATCAAACCTGACGATATTTCCATCGCCTCTTTTGACCCATTACCTGAGATGATGACCGAGGAATATACCATGCGTCAGTATGAATTGAGAATACTCCGGTCCTATCTGATCAAATACAACGATGATGTAAAAAAGGTGGCTGAAAAACTGGATATCAGCAGTGCTACTATTTACCGGATGCTGAAAGAATGAGTCTCATTTTAAGACAAAAATTCTCAAATTGATAAAAAATAAATTTCTTGATTTTTCCCAAAGCCCCGTCAATCGGGGCTTTTTATTTATGGCATATCCATTGATCATCATATTTTGACTTTTAAGGTCATATCAAGGAGAAAAGGATTAGCCTTAAGAATCTCTGAGAATGTTGAAAAGACATTCCGGTTTATATATATCATCTCGTTCTTGCACTCATTTAAGTGGTTTAGTGAAAAGAGAGTCCGGGTAGCCCCGAACTCTCTTTTTTGTTAGAAATAACTTGCTACCCCAAATTGAAAACCTCCTGTATGGGACGGAGGATTACCCAATATATCTCTTGTCCACTGATATTTATAATTTACACGGATCACGGTTTGTCTTGACGGACGAAAACTGATCCCAGGGGTAATGGCAACCACATCTTCAACCATGTCCCCTCCTGTTTCAATAAATGTTCCCACATTCCAATCCACATATTCTGCACGAAAAGCCAGATTGATCGAGGCATTTTTCCAACCAAACATTCTTTTTCTTACAATCGGCTGTACAATATCAATAAAACCTCCCCATTGCAAAGATCCAAATTGCTGTGTATAGGTGGATGGAATATCGAGCCAGATAGCAGAGGCTTCAATGTTGATGTACGTATTTATTTTCGGAAGTGTTGTATTGAAATCGATGGCCATCGCATCCACCCTTCTTTCTTTATCGATTCGGATGCCATCGTCTTTGAACTTATTGTAAATACCTCCCATATAAGAAATGCCCAATTCTCCAATCTTCCTGTTTTTGATGGCAATTTTTGCAGTGGTAAGCGGTGAACCGTTAAAACTTTCTTCAAATCGAAAAATATCGAGTTTGGCGGCGGCCAAAGAGGTCCTGTTGGCATCATTGGAAATAATATTTGCATTAAACCCATTGGTGAGATAAAGTTCATAGGCAAAAGCCCAATTCTTTTTAAATAATTTCCCATGGATCCCGGCTCCAACATTACTCCAGGTTGCAGGTAACAATTGTGTAGCTTCGATGGGCCGATCAATAAATTCCCATTTTGGGCCATCGTGATTTTGGTTAAATGCACCAATCGGATTCATGATAATTCCCGCTCTTAAATTTAACATCGGGTGAAATTCAAGATCTATTGCCGCAAACTCAATATTGATTTCCTTGGTTCCATCTTCAAACTCTACTTCAGCAAGGAACTTTATTTTTTTCATAATGGTAGATGACATGAAAATGGTAAACCTTCTCATCTGAAAAGAAAACCCTTCGCTAACACCATCCGTTCCAAGATATTGACCATTTGCCTCCACATATCCGCCTATTGCTATGGGAATTTTTCCCATTTGCAAAAAAGGCCTGTTGTAGACAGCATCCATATTAAGTAACATAGAGGAGTCTTTTTTGGTGCTATCCGTTGTGATGATCTGACCGGAGACAAGTGAAACCGTTGTGATCAGAAAAAAAGTGAATAGTAATTTTTTTATCATACGGGTTAATTTAAATGGACATAAATATTTTGATCGTCACTCGTTACTTTAAATTCTTCGAGCTCTTTGTCGGCCGGACCCTCCATTACATTACCCTTATTGGAAAATTCGCTACCGTGACATGGACAGGTAAGGGTATATTCATTCGGATTTAGTTCGCAACCCTGATGGGTACAAATGAGACTTAATGCCACAAACTCATTTTCACCGAACTTGTATACACAAATTGGAAAAGGAAAAGCGTCATTTCTAACCGCTATGAAAGTCCTTTGCCGGGTTTCTTCTTTTTTTATTTCAATAAATTCGGATCTTTTGATGGTCATGGTTTTTCCGGAAATGCTCACATTCGCATAATAGACCGAAGAGCAACCCTCCATCATTGAAATGATAGTTGGTCCCGCAACGCCTGCAATTAGACAAGTTTTAATGAACTTCGACCGCTTCATAAACTTTCCAGGAATTTGATCAGATTGGTCTGATCAGTTCCAGATAATAAATCATATGCATTTTTACTTGACTGTGATTCACCGCCGTGTAATAAAATGGCCGCTTCAATTCCAAGTGCTCTGCCGTCATGCATTAGATAATACTGACCACCTTGTGAAATTTTTGAAAGACCCAATCCCCACAATGGAGGCGTTTTCCATTCGGAAGTCAGTGCAAAACCTTCCGTGTACCCATCATCAAGTCCAGGCCCCATATCATGTAATAACATATCCGTATAAGGATAGAAGGTCTTATAAGACAAGGCGGCAATGGGTGAATAATCAGTTTGCATTTGTAAGAGATGACATTTATCGCAACCGATCATACTAAAAATATTTTTACCGGCTATTACATCCGGATCATTTTGATTTCTTTGAATGGGTGCTTTTAAAGTTTTCAAATAAAAGACAACATCATTCACTGTTTCGCTTGAAACTTCTGGTGTAACAGCCTGATGTGAATACGTATCGATTGCTTCATATTCAGATGAAATTCCCATGTCCTGATTGTATGCATTCGCAGTTTGATGTAAAAGATCATAAGCGGCTCCTTTTTTTCCGAATCGTCCGATGCATTTAGAATTTACGATCAAAGTACCCGGACGTAATGATAAATACCCAGGTACAGATACCCAGTTAGATCTGCCTGAGATCCCATCCCCATTGGCATCATTCGGATCAGCATTTGACATGATATAAGCATCGGAAACCGCATCCAAAAATCCAAGACCCGTATTGGCCGGCGGTAAAATTTTTGCAAATGGAGCTCCGGCCGGAAGCGACTCCGGATTATATCCGGGAATGGCACGGTGTTGTAATTGAGGACCACCCTGGGGCAAATATTGATTACCCGTACTGTCGAACTGACCAAATCGGGTTAATGTGGTAAACGGATGTCCCTTGCCATCACCGGCATGGCAACTTGCACAGGAAGTAGCCACAAATACGGGCCCCAATCCATTAGAAGCAGTAAACACTTCGGCGAAAGCCGCATCTCCCCGATTAAATTGTAACTGTTCTTCTGATGATAATCCGTCAATAGGACCATCCAATGTTTCGTCAGGATTTGGTCCACCGGGGATCAAACTATCGCAGGAAATCAGCAGAAAAATAATACTGGCAATAAGCCCCACATAGGGAAAATATTTTTTCATGAAATGTTTATTTTAGGCAAATATAAAAATATAATTAGACAAGCCAAAATTTAGGAATGAGTTTTCTTGGGCAGGAACGGGGCGCATGACTATGCGGCTGTGCCTGTGGACTTACTAGTGATGAATAGGATAGGAAGTAGAGGAGCCTATGAAGGCCCCCTGAAATAAAAAAGCCGTTTCGATTGAACGAAACGGCTTTAAAAGAATATTTAGTTTAATTATTGAACAACAAGCTTAATCACTTTCGGAGTTTTACCGGCCATTACTTCAACCAGGTAAATTCCAGTGGACCATCCTGCAGTATTGATCTCAATGTTCTGTGTTCCATTTAATGGACCATAGTTATGAGATGAAACTCTTTTTCCGTCAATGGTATAAATATTCACCACTACATCTGTTTCGCTAACCAGATTCAAACTTAAGTTAGTAAGATCAGTAGTTGGATTTGGATATAAAGCCATTTGACTAATGATCTCCTCTCCGTCTATTCCGGCAAGATTTACAAAACCGTTAGCAATAGCGGTGGCAATGTCAGTTGAAGAAGCGTTATCGATCTTTCCAGTTCCGTCGATAAACAAACCTACGATCTTCATGTCACTTTGACTCCAGGCTGCAGGAACAGGGAATGCGAAATTATGCACCTTCTGATATCCAATGGCTGCAGGAATTGTATATGCATTTGATAAACCAGCGAAAGATGGCTGAATAGCACGGGCAACAAAATCGTATTCCATAAGGGCTGCAGGAACCGGATTTGGAAGTGATTCAAAGCCACCCATTGGGCCCTGTCCACCACCTGCGTATGCATTGCTTTGATTATAAGCACTGGTTGTACCGGTTACATTATCCTCAACCAAAACACAAGCCACTTTATAATTTCCGGAGGAAACTGCCTGCGCAAATGTAGTAGTTAAAGAAACAAATAAAGTATCCCCGCCTGCACTCCACTGTGCACCGTTTACAATCATTGCCTTTGGAGCTACCTGGATCCGGGTAATAAAATCAGCTTCCATAGCAGATGGATCAACGTCCGGAAGTCTGTCAACCAGAGCACTCGGATATCCTGCGATCAATGTACCAATTCCGGCATCATAGGTAACTTCTACCATTGGATCTGCATTGTGAACGGCAATTCCCTGGAAGTAACCTGCATATGTGGTAGACATCATATCCATAAATACCGCACCTCTTGGACACCATTGACACCAGGTACCAGTTGCTTCTTCACCCACCACCAGTTTACCAACAGCGGGAGTAATAGCGGTATAATTATACATGATCGTATCGTTGTTGGTGTCATCATCATCTGCTAAAGCTGCAGAAGTTTGCGCATCAACAGTAATATCATTTGAAGCTGTATAGGTAACCAATGAAGATAACGTTACGATCTGGGTATCCATCGATGCAAGGTTCATACCTGTAAAAGTCTGACTGCCGAGTAAGCTACCATTGTGGTATAAACTTACATATGGATTGGCAATCGTTCCCGATCCAATGTTTCTCAATAATGCTTTTACATTTTTTTGAGATCCTGCGAGTCCACCAGGGATGGTTAAATACGTTACCGCAAGATCATTTGTTGTTGGAGTATAGGGTGTATGGTTAATGGAAAGATCATCAATATAAAACTGTGATCCGTTGAGCGGATAAATATCGATGGATGCAATTCCCATACTTGTATTGTGGAAGGTACCCATGTCGCTTCCGTCAATATTCACATTCCATTCGCTGTTATTTAATTTGATGGTGATGATAATATGACTCCATGCATTTTGAGTATAGGTAGTTGAAAAGGCTAAACCATATTGATTGGCTACATCCAATGTACCGTCAGCATTAAAATTCCAGTCACTGTTCCATACCTGGCCAATGGTGGTATTTTGCTGAAAATTGAAATAAGCATTTTTAGTTGAGTTCACAAATAACCAAAAGTCCATTACAAAAGTTCCTGTTGTAATTTGAGATCCAAATGGGAGTACACAGTCTACGGGTCCACCATTGGTTAGAACTGAAGAATAATAAACACATTTAGTTCCGCCATGTGGATTGGTGGTTGATACGACAGGATCCTCAGAGTTTCCTTCTGTTCCGCTCCAGGTGGTCCAGGTTGGTGAGCTGAGACCTAAATAAGCGCCACCAGTATATGATTCAAAATCGTCGGAAAATGTGAACTGTGCCATTGCAAAATGAGCCACAGTAAGCATTGATAAGGTTGTAAATAGTTTTTTCATGTCTTTTAATTTATAGTCAATATTAAGCAATATTAAGGAATTTAACACTTCGAAGGAAGTTTTCTGCATCCACTTCGTCTATGGATACAAAAAAAGGGCCCGAAGGCCCTTCTGGGTATTAATTTTAGAGCATTTAGTCAACCGAAAAATCGACCGATTTTACCTCTTTGCCTTTTTCAGCATCAAACATTCTGAAGGAATATTTACCAGATTCACTCGGCGCTGTAAACTCAAAACTTCCTTTGCTTCGTTTCTCCAGATATTTATAACCAAGGTCCACCGCGTCAGCATCCTCTGCTTTTCCATGTTTGGTGGCTGCTGGTATGAGTCCTATCCATGCATTACCGTCCCAGGTCACCAGGGATCTGAAAGTAACGATCATTTTTTCACCCTTGGCATACGATTTTTTATCGGTACTGATCTCAATTTTGGTATTGGCGGGTCCTTTGATCCGAAAACTAACAGAGGCTACTTCTTTTTTATCTTCTGCAGAACTGTTCAATCTGAAATCGAAACTACCGGTGTCCGAAGGAGCAATAAAAATAAGTTCTCCATCTGTTTTTCCATCGAGGTATTTATACCCAATATCCACTTCATCATTTTTATCAGCACTTCCGTGTGGAGCATTGCTCGGAATGATCCCAACCCATGGATTGTTACCCTCCACAGCAGTGGCAGTAAAGTTCAGTTTGATCTCTTCTCCGGGTTCAACAACATTTTGTGTTAAACTCAAAGTGCCCGACAATACGCCAGCCGGCGTTTTTTGATCCTGCGACACCGTACTGGTGGTGTCCTTCACGGGTTCATCTTTTTTTTCTGCTTTCTTTCCACAGGAAGTTAATCCTGCAAAGGCGATGATAGCTGCCCAAACAAATGTTTTTTTCATATTGATCAGTATTTAAATGGTTGTATCAAATTAAGTAAAAAATATCGAACAAATTTCTCCATTAATCATATTAAAGAGAACCGCATGAAAATGTGATTTTTATCAGGAAATAAAGGAATGGGCTTTTTCAAGCGCATTCTTCATTCCGGCTGGATTTTTTCCACCGGCAGTAGCAAAGAAGGGTTGTCCGCCGCCTCCGCCCTGGATTTCCTTCGCGAGATCATTGATAATGTTTTTAGCATTCATACCCTTGGCCACCAAAGAATCACTGAGCATCACCGTGAGCCCGGCTTTATCACCCTGGATATTTCCGAGTACCAGATAAAGATCATTCAACTCACCTCTTAATTCGTAGGCAATATTCTTGATAGCCTCATTATCCAGATCCACTTTCTCAAATAAAATATTGATCCCATTCATATTTTTGATCCTGATCTTTAGCTCTGCTTTAATTTGTTTTGATTGTGCTGATTTAAATTGATCAAGTTCTTTTTTGAGTTGTTCGTTTTCATCAAGAATACTTTCGATTCCTTTTAGCGGATCTTTCGTATTTTTTACGATGTCTTTTATCTGTTCCAACAATCCAAGCTCTGTATTCACATATTCTTCTGCCTTATCGGCTGTAATGGCTTCAATCCTTCTAACCCCTGCGGCAACAGAACCTTCGGATATGATCTTAAAAAATCCGATGTGGCCGGTGGCCTGCACATGGCAACCTCCACATAGTTCTACCGAATAATTTTTATCGAAAGTGATCACTCTTACAAATTCCCCGTATTTTTCTCCGAAGAGTGCCATTGCACCATGCGAAGTGGCTTCTTTGAATGGTACGTTCCTTTTTTCATCCAGTGCAATATTTTCCCGGATCTTTTCATTCACCAGATGTTCGATCTTCCCTAATTCTGCATCACTTACTTTACTGTGATGTGAAAAATCAAATCGTAAATAATCAGCATTCACCAATGAGCCTCTTTGTTCTACATGGGTGCCGAGTATTTTTCGCAAGGCAGCATGAAGCAAATGTGTTGCACTGTGATTGTTCATGGTTAGCATTCTAGCCTTCTCATCAATGTGCGCTGTAAAGCTGGCTTCCGGATTTTCAGGAAGCTGATCGGCAATATGAACAATCAATTCATTTTCTTTTAGTGTATCCTTAATAAAGATCTTTTCGTTGGGGCTCTGCAGATAACCCTTGTCACCTACCTGACCTCCGCTTTCTGCATAGAAGGGTGTTTTATCCAAAACGATCTGAAAAACATCTTTCCCTTTTTGATTTACCTTTCTGTATTTGGAAATTTTTGCATACGTGATCGTTTCATCATATCCTACAAATTCCACTTTGGGAATAGACATCAGTTCTATCCAATCACCCGCAGTAATTTTTCCTGCCGCTTTGCTTCGTTCTTTTTGTGCTTTTAAATCTTCCTCAAATCCTTTTTCATCTACCCTCAATCCTTGTTCACTGGCGATAAGTCTGGTTAGATCTGCCGGAAAACCAAACGTATCATATAACTCGAATACCTGTGTGCCCGGAATTTCTTTTCCTTTAAGATTCGAAGTAATTTCTTTTAGACGATGCAATCCCATTTCCAGTGTTCTTAAAAAAGAATTTTCCTCTTCAAGGATCACTTTGGTAATAAAATCTCTTTGTGCACGGATCTCGGTAAAAGTATCACCTAAGGTTCCATCCAGTTCTTCTACCAGAATATTCATGAAAGGTTTTTTCATTCCAAGAAATGAATAACCATAACGGATCGCTCTTCTTAAAATCCTTCGGATCACATAACCGGCACCTGTGTTGGATGGAAGCTGTCCATCAGCAATGGCAATCCCTACAGCTCTCAGATGATCTGCGATAACCCGAATGGCAATATCCGATTTCTGGTCTCTACCATATACATGACCACTCAATTCTTCTATCTTATAAATAATGGGTGTAAAAACATCCGTATCGTAATTACTTGTTTTTCCCTGCAGTACCATGCACAATCTTTCAAAACCCATTCCGGTATCTACATGTTGTTTCGGAAGTTTTACAAGACTTCCATCTGCTTTGCGTTCAAACTCCATGAACACATTGTTCCAAATCTCAATAACCTGTGGATGATCATTGTTCACCAGGTCTTTACCACTTATCTTTTTCTTTTCCGATTCTGAACGAAGGTCAGCATGGATCTCGGAACATGGACCACAAGGGCCAATTTCACCCATTTCCCAGAAATTATCTTTTTTATTCCCTCTTAAAATTCTTTCTTCCGGAAGAAATTGTTTCCATGTATCGTATGCTTCCTGATCGAAAGGAACACCATCCGCTTCGCTTCCTTCGAAAACAGTTACATATAATTTCTCTTTATCTATTTTATAAACATCGGTCAACAATTCCCATGCCCAGCTAATGGCTTCTTTTTTAAAATAATCTCCAAAACTCCAGTTGCCGAGCATTTCGAACATGGTATGGTGATAAGTATCCTTTCCTACATCTTCAAGATCATTGTGTTTTCCGCTAACACGTAAACATTTTTGCGTATCTGCGATCCGTGGATATTTGATCGGTGCATTACCAAGAAATATATCTTTAAAAGGAGCCATGCCTGAATTGTTGAACATCAGGGTTGGATCATTTTTGATCACCATAGGCGCTGATGGAACAATTTCATGTCCTTTACTTCGAAAGAATTCTAAAAAAGCAGATCGTATTTGTTTTGCATTCATTTGTTCATGGCGCCTTTTCCGGTGTTTCGCTGTATCTTTTGCTGCGCAAAAGGATGCCGCTCCACCCCGGGGCGCTTCCGGTGCAAAAATAAGATTTTACGGGTAATATTAATAACCCCAGGCCGGAAGCAGGCCCCATCCCACTTTTTTTCCGGAGGTACAGCCCTGGACGGGAATAGCTACAAATTACTACCTTTATATTCCTAAAAAAACCACTTGGCACGGACCAAATTCATATTCAATACCAAAACCCTCAGCTATGAAAAGCATATTGAGCCGGTTTGGCGTCGTATATTAAAACTGGTGTCAATGTTATCCACATCTGTTGCGATTAGTGTGGTTTTTATTTTCCTGGTATATCGTTTCGTGGATTCACCCAAAGAAAGAAAACTTAAAAGAGAGATCAGTAATATGGAGGTGAACTATCATTTAATCGATCAGCGGATAGACCGGATCAATTCAGTGTTGAAAGACCTCCAGGAAAGAGACAATAATATTTACCGGGCCATATTCGAGGCGGAACCCATTTCGGATGAGATCCGTAAATCAGGTTATTCAGGAGTAAACCGATATGATAAACTGGAAGGATACGATTACAGTGAACTTATTAAGGACATCACTAAAAAAGTCGATCAGTTGTCGAAAGCAACCGTGATCCAATCCAAATCCTATGATGAGATTTGGAACCTCATACATAACCAGGACCAGATGTTAGGATCCATTCCTGCCATCATGCCGGTTCATCAGGAAGATTTAAAATTGATGGCCAGCGGATTTGGAGATCGAATCGACCCTATTTATAAAACTACTCATTTCCATGCGGGAATGGATTTTGTGGCGGATATCGGTAAGCCAGTATATGCAACCGGTAATGGAACCGTGGAATTTGCCGAAACAGACGGATCGGGTTATGGGATCCATGTAAAGATCAATCACGGTTTTGGTTATCTCACTTTATACGGTCACCTCAGTGAATTGAAATGTGTTGCTGGTCAGAAAGTAAAAAGAGGTGACCTCATCGGATTGGTGGGGAGTACCGGTAAATCGGTGGGACCTCACTTACACTACGAGGTTCACAAAAACGGAGTCCCTGTAAACCCGGTGAATTATTATTTCAGCGATTTGAGTTCAGAGGAATATAACAGGTTGATTGAACAAAGCCGACAACCAAGTCAGAGTTTTGATTAAAATTTTAATGCAATTTTTTAGTTTGATAAAATATGAAAAATCTATTTGAAACAACCATGTACAACCAAGCCCTGGTAGGTCTTGGTTTTTTTACAGTGCTCACCGTAGTTGGAGGCTTTATTTATCTTTTAAATAAAAAGAAGCATTAAGAAGTTCAAGGCAGGTTGGTCATGTCAATAGCCAGGGTCAAATTAAGACCCACATTTTGAACAACAACCTGGTGGGCTTTGAGGGTTTTCGTATTCACAATATTCACCGGACCGCATTCGGAAAAATAACCGGATAAAATATCACCAACACCAAATGCATTGATCTCATAGCTTTCAAAAATTGAGAAATTATCATTGCTTATCATAACCACAAACATACCTTTCTGGATATTTTTGTGATAGATCACTCCATGTTCCATATTTACGAACCATCATTAGTTAAGATCGTCTTAATTAAAACGACCGGATGAATTCCCATTCTTACAATTCTTGTGGAGTAGCGGTTTTGC
>JANWKQ010000109.1 GCA_025451295.1 Flavobacteriales bacterium
CCAGCCTGTGATGATTGTGTATCAGGGGCGGTTCCGATTGGTTTTACCTTTAATTTCTACGGAACCAACTATACAAATTGTTATGTATGTTCCAATGGATGGCTCTCCTTTAATGCCGGTATGCCGGCGACTTATCCGGGACAAACCATTCCTTATGCCGCCATCCCAACATTAATTGCTTTTAGCTGGGATGACATGTATACCATTGGTGCCACTTTTAATTATAATACCTCAGGTGTTGCGCCCAACCGGATTTTTCGAATCAACTATAACAATGTCGGATATTGCTGTTCTTCTTCAAATATGGCAACCGTGCAAATCCAGTTGTACGAAACCACTAATGAGATCAGAATTTTATCAGCCAATAATATTCATGCAGGCAGGACTGCCACCATGGGTGTGCAGATGATCGGACAAGGAAATACAATTGTGCCGGGAAGGAATGCGACAGGTTGGAATTCAGCCGCCAACGAATGTTATTCGTTTATGCCAGGCCCACCTCCACCTCCAGCAAATGATAATCCTTGTGCTGCCATTGCTTTAACCGTTTCGGGTTCTTGTTTTTACTCTACCTATACGAATACCTCGGCTACGAATACAGCGGGGCCGCCAGCTCCCGGATGTGCAGGTTATAGTGGAGGAGATGTTTGGTTTACGGCTGTAGTTCCTGCAGGGGGATCGATAAATTTTGATACACAAACAGGCGTGATGCTGGATGGTGGAATGGCGGTTTATTCCGCTGGTGCTTGTGGAGGCCCTTTTACATTGATCGCTTGTGATGATAATAACAGTCCGAATGGTGCAATGCCAATGATCTCTTTAACCGGACAAACGCCGGGTAATACACTTTGGATCAGAGTATGGGAAAACGGAAATAATAATAACGGAACTTTTGGGATCTGTGCGGTAGATCCGAATGCACCTCCACCGGTAATGGGAACAGGAGCTGTTTATATCGGATCAACCGGAGGTAACCCCTGGGGATCAACTTCAAATCAAACCGCCATGAATACTGTTTATGGTGGAGCATGGCAACAGCAATATTTTGAAACACTCAATCCTGCCACCACCTTCGTTGCAGCTAACTGTTTTATTTTTATGGAAGGTGGTGATTTTACAACAACGGCTTTCCAAACTTTCCTTACAACCAACATGACTACCATAGAAAATTGGGTTGCCATTGGCGGAAGATTGATCATTAACGCTGCCCCAAATACAGGTGCCAATGTACCTTATGGTTTTGGTGGTGTTACGCTTATCTATGATGGAGGTACTTCACTTGCATGGGATGGAAATGCATCCGCAGGAATGGGAGGTCATCCCATATTTAATGGTCCGTATTTACCTTGCGGCACCAACTTTACAGGAAATTATTTTGCGCATGCCTGGATCTCAGGTGGAGGCACCACTTCTTTAATGGATTATATGCCTGCCCCGGGTCCCTCTCTAACAGAAAAAGTATGGGGAGCAGGTCGGGTTCTGTTTGGTGGAATGACCACTTCAAACTGGCATAATCCATTTCCAAATACAGATAATCTGATCGCAAACATCATCAGTTATCAGTCATCATGTATCGTACCTTTACCAGTGGAAATGGTCGCTTTTACCGGTGAGTGTTCGCATGAAGGAAGTATTATCAAATGGTCGACGGCCTCCGAAACAAACAATGCTGCATTTATCATTCAATCAAGTATAGATGGAATTACATATACTGACGAAGCAATTGTTAGCGGAGCAGGAAACAGCAATGATCTGAAGGAATATTCTTATGTATCTCCCTTAAGATCCGCTCCAGGAAATTATTTCCGCCTGATCCAGAAAGATTTTGATGGAACGGAAAAAATATATTCTCCGATGTATATTTCATGTGATGGCTCTACAGATAATAATTGTGCTGTGTTAAATGTAACCAACGATCAGATGGAATTGGATGTATTTTCAACAACAGATGAGGAAATCACCTGCACACTGCTCGATGTAAGAGGTGCTTCCATAAAAACAGTATATATTCAAACCATTAAAGGCATGAACACCATTAAGATGGACACACATGGTTTAGCTTCGGGAGTTTATATTGTGATGGTATCAGGATCGGATCACCAATGTGCTTCCAAGTTTTTGAAACATTGATGTGAATTTTAAAATCGTGTAGTAAGACCATTCAATCAACCTCTATGAAAAAAATATTTTTACTTGTCACTGGTTTACTGGGGATCATTGATTTGAATTTTGCGCAGGTCCCTTCAACTACCTGTGCAGGAGCACCGGTGCTTACTATAAACGGCGCCTGTCCAAGTGGAGCACCCCTTATTTCAATGGCCGCAGCCTATAACACAGCACCTGTTCTTGCTGCAACCTGCGGTGGAGCTGCGGTAAGGGTTGGATACTACCAATTTACCACGGGAGCTTCACCAACCACCATTAATGTTACTGCTTCCAATGCAAATAGAAATCTGGCCATCCAGGTATTCTCAGGAAGCTGTGGAGCACCAGTCGCTGTTGCCTGCGCAAATGCTTTTGGTGCTGGAGCATCAACGGAAAGTGCTGTATTCTCTGCTGCCGCATCCACTACTTATTGGATAGAAATTCTCAATGTTGGTACCGCCAGTATGGATCTTAACAGTGTATGTGTTACTTCATCTGTTATGGGAACAGGTGCCGTATACATTGGATCGAATGGTGGTAATCCATGGGGTTCAACATCTAATCAAACTGCCATGAATACAGTATTTGGCGGCGGTGGATGGGTGCAACAATATTACGAAACACTAAATCCCGCCACCACTTTTAGTGCCACCAACTGTTTTATTTTTATGGAAGGTGGTGATTTCACCACCACCGCCATGCAGAATTTTTTAACGGCCAACATAGCTACCATACAAAACTGGGTATCCATAGGAGGACGTTTAATCATTAACGCCGCACCGAATGTAGGAGGAAATGTAAATTATGGTTTTGGTGGAGTTACCCTTAACTATAATGGTGGAACAACATTGGAATGGAATGGGAATGCATCGGCAGGACAAGCAGGGCATCCAATTTTTAATGGCCCTAATATGCCCTGCGGTACCGCCTTTACCGGAAATTATTTTGCACATGCCTGGATCTCGGGAGGAGGTACCACCGCTTTAATTGAAGATGCACCTGGTCCTTCACTCACGGAAAAAGTATGGGGAGCAGGACGGGTTTTGTTTGGTGGAATGACAACCTCTAACTGGCATTTACCGGCACCCAATAGTGATAACCTGATTGCAAATATTGTAAAGTACCAACAATCCTGTATTACACCCTTACCGGTAGAAATGGTGACCTTTACCGGTGAATGTTCACATGAAGGAAGTATTATCAAATGGTCTACCGCCTCCGAAATAAACAATGCTGAATTTATTATTCAATCGAGTGTAGATGGAATTACATATGCTGAGGAAGCAAAAGTCTCTGGTGCCGGATACAGCAATGATCTGAAAGAATATTCTTACAAATCCCCGTTAAGATCCGCTCCAGGAAATTATTTCCGCCTGATCCAGAAAGATTTTGATGGAACTGAAAAAATTTATTCTCCGATATATATATCATGCGATGGTACTACCAATAATAATTGTGCTGTATTGAATGTAGCCAACGATCAAATGGAATTGGATATATTTTCAACACAAGATGAAGAGATCACCTGTACTTTACTGGACGTTAGAGGCGCTTCCATAAAAACCGTAAAAATTCAAACCATTAAAGGAATGAATACTGTTAAAATGGACATACATGGTTTGGCTTCGGGAGTTTATATGGTGATGGTATCAGGATCAGATCATCAGTGTGCTTCCAAGTTTTTGAAGCATTGATCCTTCCCTATTTTAACATAAAGTGAAAGGGAGCTTTGTATAAAACCCTTACCGGATTACCCTCATTCTTCCCGGGAACCAGTTTAGGAAGATGCTGAATGGCTCTTACCACCTCATCACCACAACCCTCACCGATATCGTGAATAATTTGAATATTGGACACGGAGCCATCTTTTTCTACAACAAACTGAACCACCACTAATCCTTCCAGTTTTTTCTTCTTGGCCCTCTCCGGATAGATAATAAAATCCTGAAAAAATCCGTTGAGGTTTTTTTCGAGACATTCTTCCCTGAGTGAATCCTGTGATTCATCGCAACCCTTCCAGGTAGGATGCAAATCAACCGCCACCAAAATAGGTTCCTCATCACCGGTTTGCGAAAAACCACTCCCCGCGATTCCTAAAAAAAAGAATATGATCCAGCTCTTTTTCAACTTTAGAATTTCTGTCTTTTGATCTTTCCTGTTTCTGTTCTTTCAAATTTATCCAAAAAAACAACACCTTTCAACATCTCATGTTTATTTAACACCTCATTGAAGGTTTGCAACAATGTTGCCACATCACCTACTGTTGCTTCATTTAACAATACGATAACAGGTGCTTCGCCAAATACCGGATCTCTTTTTGACGAAATGTAAAACGTTCCTTCCTTTAACAACCCATTTCCTTCCAGTTTTTTTTCTAACTCCTCCGCCTGTATTTTTATTCCTCCCGAATTGATCACATGATCCAAACGACCCTTCCAAATAAATGACTTTTCATCCATCAATTCCACTACATCCCGTGTAATGATCTTTTGATGAAGAAGATGAGGGATTGAAATAGTCAAACAGCCATTTGCATCCAAAGCGAAGTGGGCATCATTATAGATACAATGAAAGACGGGATCACCCATTTTTCTCACCGCTACATGTGTAAGGGTTTCGGTCATCCCATATGTAGCATAAATATCCTGATCCATTTTCATCAGATCTTTCTCCAGCTCGTTAGTGATTTCTCCTCCACCAATAATGACGGTTCGAATTGTTTCAAAGATTTTCAATGTTCCCGGATCCGAAACAATGGTAGCTACCTGAGCCGGGGTAAAGGCGGCAAAATCGACCTCCACCATATTTTTTAACGGGTTGAGCGAAGGTTGAAACCAGATAAGTTTTGCCCCAGAATAAAATGCCCGGGCCATCATCATTCTTCCCGCCACAAAATCAGCAGGTAAACATAACAAAAGACGACTTTCGCTGTGAAGGTCAAAAAAACGACAGGTATTTGCAGCGCTTGTGAAAATTTGTTTTTTTGAAAACCTGATCTCCTGAGGATCTCCGGTTGTCCCTGAAGTATGAAATTTCACCGGAGTTTCTGAAGGGTCCATCAATTGGATCAGGAACTCAAGACCCTTTGTTTTCCATGAAGGTTTTTCACCGATCCATCCCTCCAATACTGTCACAGCATCATAGCCCAACCCATTGATATGAAGTGTTTTTTTTTGCATTAGAAATGTAATTTCCACCTTTTCGCCGGATCAAACATGAGATTCTCTCCTTCCATATACAAAGGGGATTCGAAATTATTGGTAAATAGTTGTCCCGTTCCTAAACCCTGGTGCATCGGATTTTGTTTGGTGAAGGTCCACTGCGCAATGGCGTTCAATCCCAGATTTGATTCCAGTGCGCTGGTGATCCACCAGTTAATATCTCTTTGCTCTGCCAGTTCGATCCATTCTTCGCTTTGCTGGAATCCTCCTAGCAAAGACGGTTTTAAAACAATAAACGCAGGAGTGATCCCATCGAGAATTTCTTCCTTGTCCTCCTTTGAAATGGCCCCAATACATTCTTCATCCAATGCAATGGCAATTGGACTGGCTTCACAAAGACCTGCCATCTCATCCCAGTTACCCGCTTTAATAGGTTGCTCAATGCTATGGATTTCAAAAGGTGCCAAGCGTTCCAGTATTTCCAATGCATCCTCTGCATTATAAGCACCATTTGCATCCAGTCTTATTTCCAGATCCTGATAGCCAAATACGTTTCTTATTTGTTCAATTATCCTATATTCATCTTCAAAGTCTAAGGCTCCAATTTTGAGCTTCAGGCATTTAAATCCGAGGTGCATTTTTTCGTTGATCTGCTCAATCATATAATCGGGACTCCCCATCCAGATCAGTCCGTTGGTTCTGATGAGTTCTTGTCCACTCGTGAATTTAGATGGAAATAAAATTCTATCTCCATTATTTTTTAGATCCAGCATCGCCTGTTCGAGTCCAAATTGAACAGAAGGGACTCGTTCCAGTTCTCCTGATAATAATTCTGCATACCGGTTGATTCCAACACAAACATCCAGTAATTTATCCTCGATCTCTGCAGCCGTTTCAATACTCAACCCAGGAAGGGGTGCCACTTCACCATAACCAGCCAATTCCGGAAAATCTTTTTCATATACCTTCAACAACCATATATTTCTTTGGGTCATTGTTCCCCGGGAAGTTTTACCCGGCTTGCGAAATTGAAGTTGATAAGGTATAAACTCCGATTTCAGGTTTTTGAAATCCAGGTTCCGCAATAGATCAAATACATCTTCCGAATCAAAATCAGGTTGCATACAGATTATTTATTGAACAAACAAACTGAAAACAAGATAGCATATAATAAGGTTGCCAGCACATTTATTTTTAATTGCTGGTCGTATTTTTTCTCATCCTTTATTCTCCATACAATCACCAGATGGATAAAAAATAAAACAAGACCCGCTAAATGCCAGCTCTTGCTCATGGGTAAATACAGAAATTGAAAAACAACGGCGGCAGACATTCCTGATAGAATTAGAAAACTATGATAGAATTTTGACCTGCTAAAACCCAATCGTACGGGAATCGTAATTTTCCCACAAGCTTTATCATTTACTACATCACGCATATTGTTCATGTTGAGCACCCCTGCTGAAAAGAATCCAACAGAGCAGGCCGGGAGTAAGATCTGCCATAAAATATCCTTAAACTGAAGATAAAATGACCCGGCCACTGCGGTGATCCCAAAAAATAAAAAAACCATGATATCGCCTAGCCCTTTATAGCCGTACGCATGTTTCCCAACCGTATACAATACCGCTGCGACAATGCAAATGATACCTATGCCAATGAAAAACAATCCAGCCGTTGGATTGGCTTCGCTCAGACCTGTAAAGACCAGCCAGGTCCCACATATAAATGCAAAAAATCCAATGATGATCATCACAGTTTTCATATCCCCGGGATCAATGAGTCCACTTTGTAAAGCCCGCTCAGGTCCAATTCTGTTTTCGTTATCGGTGCCTTTTTGAAAATCACCATAATCGTTGGCGAGGTTAGAGAGAATTTGAAGTAACA
>JANWKQ010000110.1 GCA_025451295.1 Flavobacteriales bacterium
ATTCATTACATCCACTCACCTGGAATGAATACGTTGATGCAAACATCGCCGAAAATCCAATGAGCACCAAGCAGTGTGAAAGAGGCGAATAAAGAACTTAATTACGTGTCAAAAAAATACTGAAAACGATAATGGAGTTTAGCATCTTCTCCGGCATAATCTACACCAATCCTTGGGCCATTAGTGATGTTTTTTTGTGTTAAGTTGTTTTCCCGGTGTTCTGTCCTAAGCTTATTTTCAAGCAGGTTGGTATTGTCAAAATCCTTATGCAGTCCAAGGCAAGTGGATACATTTCCGGGGCCGATACCCATGTTCTTTTTTGAACGGCTAATTTTTTTACGCTTTAGTATTTCCGGGATCCCATCTAATGGTACAATTCCTCTTATGAGCACTGCATGTGGCGTATCCGTATGATTGGTGACCACATTGAATAAATGATGGATCCCATAACATAGGTAAATATAAGCAGTCCCCCCTTTGCCATACATTGTTTCGGTGCGTTTGGTTCTGCGACCTCCGTAAGAATGTGAAGCCTTGTCCACTATTCCATTATATGCCTCTGTTTCACATATGATACCAGAAGTGAGTTGATTATTCAGTTTCGTTACCAGTACTTTTCCAAGAAGGTCTTTGGCAATGGTAACAACGTTTGGTCGTAAATAAAACTCCGCAGATAATTTCATAGAATTATGAAGGCCGTATGATGATCGCAAACAGGATAATAATGCGAGCAAGCCATAAAAAGGTCCGGCCCAGATTCCATCCCTTGAGTTCTTTAATCGTTTTTTCATCCCAGGTCTTCAGCAGTTTCCCAAGAGAGGTTTTAATAAAATAGAAGGTGATCAAATGGATCAGCAGAAGTATAATAATGGTGGATAGATATACAAAAAAAGAATTCTGTTTTGCCTCGGTCATTTCTCCATTCGCAAAGAAAGTAACCATCAGAACGATGGAAGTAAAGATCTCCAGGCTATGTACCGGAAATGTTAAAACCGCCAGTTTCATCGTCTGCTTCTCGTAATAAACAGGATACTGATAAGGTCCAATATACCTGATCAGTGGGAAATGTAAGGTTTGTAATACCAAACATATCCCAAAGCTAAAGAAGGTAGCCAGGATATGAATTACAAAAATCAGTTTGACCATAAAGACTGCGGTAAATAATATTCAAAAAAACACAAAACTTTGGTAATGTATGTTATATTTGGACTCGAAATTTACATTAACAACCAAAAAGTTATTATATGGGTAAAGGAGACAAAAAAACCAAAAGAGGAAAAATTGCCATTGGAAGCTCTGGAGTTAGCAGAAAGCGTAAGAAAAAAAAGACGGTGGCCCCGGTTAAAGCTGCTGTAAAAACAAAAACAACGACTGCTAAAACCAAACCTGCTGCAAAGGAAAAAGTAAAAAAAGAGCCGGCAGCAAAAAAACCAAAAAAAGAAAAGGAAGCTCCTTCAGAATAATATCAGAACCCTGACCTCGGTCAGGGTTTTTTTATGCTAGGGGGCAAGTCTTTCAATCACCCAAACCTCATTTTCAAGCCTGTACCGGATCCTGTCATGTAGTCTCCCGGGTCTTCCTTGCCAGAACTCAAACATGTGGGGCTTTACCGAATACCCCCCCCAGAAAGGAGGACGCTCCACCTCTACCTCGTTTTTCCATTTTTTTTCAGCCTCTTTCCATAATTGCTCCAATTCAGTTCGTGAACCTATTACTTTACTTTGGGGGGATGCCCAGGCTGAAAGCTGGTTTTCACGTGGACGACTTTTATAGTATTCGCTGGATTCAAGCAGGTGAAGTTTTTCTGTCTTTCCTTCTATCCTTACCTGTCGTTCGATGTCTGCCCAGAAGAAATTGATGGAAATCATCGGCTGTTGTGCCAATTCGACTCCTTTGCTGCTTTCATAATTCGTATAAAAAATAAAACCATGTGCCTGAATATTTCTCAGCAAAACTATGCGGCTATGAGGATGTCCATTTTTGTCAGCTGTGCTTAACACCATAGCATTCGGCTCATTTACCTCCGCATTTACAGCATCAATCATCCAGTTCTCAAATTGCACAATGGGATTCTTATCAACGTCTGCTTCATTCAAAGCCATCATTGAATAATCCTTGCGTAGCTTATTGAGGTATTCTTTCATTGCTAATTCTCTATATGTAAATTAAGAATAAAGGTACACAATTTATGATGAGCTTATGTGGAAAGAAACTCTAAATTCTTCCTAAAGAATATTGAAATGATGTGAATAAATAATACTTTTAACGAAATTTTTAGCTCATGAAAAAGCAACTGACCATTCTTTTGATTTTATCGTTCGTATTTACAACCAACGGTTTTAGTCAGATCACCATAACTTCGGCTGATATTCAAATTGTTGGTGATCTTGTAACCCAATACGTTGATACCCTCTTTGGAGTGGATCAGGATGCAGGAAGTGCAGGCCCCGATCAGACATGGGATTATTCAGGATCTTTGAATCATTATGAAATCAATACAGCTTTTGTTTCAGTAGCATCAACACCCTATACTGCCAGCTATCCCACGGCTAATATAGCCAGCACAACTGATAGTAATATTTATCTCTATATGAACAATTCCCCTTCTATGGTAACCATTGAAGGAACCGCAGGTCCCATTGTTACTGCCGGAGATACTACTTATATGAACCCTTCTCAGACCCTCTATCAGCTTCCATTTACCTATCTAAACAATTTTACTGATACCTATAAGATCGATTACCAGGGAGATGGTACTGTTTTTGGCGTGTATGCATTTAGATATGTAAGTCATGGGGTCATTTATGATAGTACAGATGGTTATGGCATTTTAAAAACCCCAATGGGAACCTATGATGCTTTACGCGTAAAAAGATGGGAGAATACAACCGACTCTATCTTTATCAAATTTGCAAGTGCCATGGAACCATGGTCACTTTTTGACAGTTATACTGCCAGCCAACTGTCTTTTAAGTGGTTTGCCAACGGAGTTAAAATGCCCGTGGCTGAAGTATCCACAGATGCAACACAGAACCCCACCTATTTTACTTATAGTGCCACAGTGGGTACTTTTGGTATAGAGTCAGAAACCACCCAGCAAATAAAAGTGGGACCCAATCCGGCGAATGAATCCATTTCAATTTTCATTCCGGAGAAATATAATGGGGCCGATCTTCAGTTTCAACTATCGGATGTAAATGGAAAAGTGGTTTTCAATAAATCCATTCAGCATTCTTCTCAATTTTTGGTAGATATTTCATTTTTAGATGCGGGTGTTTATATATACACCGTTCAATCCACGAGTGAAAAATTTACGGGTAAAATAGTAAAGGAATAATTTTAATGAAGGTTAGGCGGTTATCTGGATCCGTTTTACCGTATCTCCTTCAAAGTTTCCTCCCAGATCGGGATCATTTCCGGTGTGACTCCAGAATTCTAAGACAATTCCAAATTTTTTGAATTGCCACATCTTTTCATAATAATCCTCCTTCGGTATACCGGATTCAGCCGGCTCTCCCCATAGACGAACTACCTTTGGATATGTATCTCCCATTTTGATCCCGTATACCTCTCCGGAAAAATGAAGCGATCCCTTGAACCAGGTGAATACAATCCCTTTTACCTGTTTACCATCTGCACTGGTATAAACGATCATGCCCTGATTAAAAAAACTAAAAAAATTATCTCCCGAACGATCCGGTGTTCCCAAACCAGCTTTCTTCTTCTCCCAATCGTCCCCAATTTTTACAGGAGCTGTATAGGAAAGTTTATTGAGATTGGGTGAACCCGTTTTACAACTTGCGATTACAACACAAATGAACAGAGGAATTAATTTTTTCATGGTTAATATTATTTCCGGTTACTGCGGCGACGAACGATCGTCCGTCGTTACAACCCCATCTATTATTTATTTTTAAAACTATTAATGAAGTTCTTTGAAAAATCACTTAATATCAATCTTCCGCTGATCTCTGCTCTTTGTTCCAGGAATGTATCCCAGTCCTCTGTACCCTGCCAGGCAACCCGTTTCAACTCCTTCATCGCATCAGCACTTGAACTAGCTAACGTAGTTGCTAATTTATTTATTGCCTCATCCATTTCCTCCGTTGTATTATAAACATCCATGAACATGCCACAGCTTTCTGCCCAAACAGCGTCCTTCCATTCAGCAGCATTCACGGCTAAAGAAGTGAAAGCTGATGTTCCTATTTTTCTTTCCACCGCCGGACCCACTACAAACGGGCCAATCCCTACTGCGAGTTCACTCAGTTTTACAGAAGCTTCAAGGGTAGCAAAACAATAATCAAAAGAACAAGCCAATCCTACCCCACCCCCAACTGCTTTACCCTGTATACGACCCAAAACAAATTTATCCACTTTACGAATGGCATTAATCACCCTGGCAAATCCCATAAAGAATTCCTTGGCTGTATCAAAGTCGGTCAACGCAAGTAATTCATCAAAGGATGCACCGGAACAAAAAGCACCCATGCCTTCGCTTTTTATAAGGATCACTTTTACATCCTTATTCTCTCCCATCGCATAAATGGAAGCTGCAAATTCCTTCAGCACTTTACTGGGCAATGAATTGCTTTTAGGATGATGGAAGCTGATCGTTCCAATTCCATTTTTGATTTCTGTATTGATCCCGCCTTGCGTAATTACTTCAGACATTTGTTTTATTTATTTTCAGATTATTTTCTCTGTACCATGGTCAAAATTGTCGCCACACCTGTTGTTTCATCTGTTTCGTCGATCATCTCCACCAGCCATTTTACAACTCCTTTATCAATATCATCGCCACGTTTAAAATCTTCAGGGTTCTCTACTACCCTTTTATCATTTGGAAGTTTTTCTTTACACGTGAAACGAATGTAAATTTCACTACCGGGATACACTGGTTTTGTAAAACGTAAATCATCAATGCCGTAGTTTAACAAAACCGGATTTTTATCGTAGCTATCTACAAATAATCCGGCTGCCAAACTCATGATAAAATATCCGTGTGCCACCTGTTGTTCAAACATGGTGCCTTCAAAATCGGTTGTTTTAATATGTGCATAAAAATGATCTCCGCTGAGGTCCGCAAACTTATCAATATCCTCCGAAGTAATCGTTCTTTTTTCTGTGATGATCTGATCTCCGATCTTTAGTTCTTCAAAATATTTTTTGAATGGATGTTTACCCGGATCTTTTCCTTTTGCATTGGGTTGATATACATTTGTGATCTCCGTAATTGTAGTGGGTGACCCCTGCAAGGCTGTACGTTGTAAATAATGTTTTACCCCACGTATGCCACCCATCTCCTCACCACCTCCTGCCCTGCCGGGACCTCCATGTACAAGCAACGGCAAAGGTGAACCATGACCCGTATTTTCTTTGGCACATTCATTATTTAAAACCAGGATCCTTCCATGATAAGAAGCAGCACCCACCACATATTGTTTGGCTTGTTTGTAATCTGCCGTTACGATCGAAGAAACCAAACTTCCTTTTCCAAGTTTACTTAATGTGATGGCATCATCCAGTTTTTTATAAGGCATCAAAGTACTCACAGGCCCGAATGCTTCAACCTCATGTACTTCCTTGGTAGCGAAAGGATTTTCATTCATCAACAGGATCGGTGATAAAAAAGCCCCGCTTTTTGGATCTGCGTCCACCACTTCCACACTATCCAGACTACCATAAATAATCTGAGAGGAGGCCAGTAATTTCTGTACTTGCTCTTTTACTTCGGTACGTTGTGTTTCACCGGCCAGACTTCCCATTCTCACTTTTTCATTGAGCGGATTTCCAATCACGGTTTGTTGCAATGCAGCGGTAAGTGATTTGGAGATCTCTTCTAATTTGTTTTCAGGAACAAATATTCTTCGGATGCCGGTACAACGTTGTCCGGCCTTTAATGTCATTTCTTTTCTGATCTCTTTTACAAAAATATCCCATTCAGGCATTCCAGGTTCCACATCTTCACCCAAAACAATGCAATTCAAAGAATCAGCCTCCATATTAAATGGAACGGATTCGCGTAAAACATGGGGATTGGATTTGAGCATGAGACCAGTGGAGGCAGAACCCGTAAAAGTAACTACATCCTGACAGTTCACATGATCAAGTATATCACCGGCACTTCCACAGATCAACTGCAATGAACCCTCCGGTAAAATTTTTGAATCAATGATCTTCATTACCACCGCTTCAGTGAGATAAGACGTAACAGTTGCCGGCTTTACGATACAAGGCATTCCTGCTAAAAGATTCACGGCAATTTTTTCGAGCATTCCCCAAACCGGAAAGTTAAATGCATTGATATGAATAGCGACCCCTTCCTTGGGAACCAGAATATGGGTTCCCATAAAAGTATTGTTCTTCCCAAAGTTGTGACTTTCTCCATCGATGCAAAAAGTTTCATCTGGAAATTTTCTGCGCAAGGAGGCGTTGGCAAAAAGATTTCCAATGCCACCTTCAATGTCAACCCAGCTGTCTGCCTTGGTAGCACCTGTCTGATAACTGATCTGATAAAATATATCTAAATGTTTTCGCAAATACAGCGCTAGTGCCTTCAGCATATTTCCACGTGCATGAAAAGTCATTTTTCGTAATGCAGGGTTTCCAACATTTCTTGCATACTCAACCATTTCTTTAAAATCTACCCCTTTTGTGGAAGCTGCTGCCACCGGTATTCCGGTAACTGCATTGTATAAAATTTGTCCGTCACCTGAGCCCTCCATCCACTCTCCCTGTAAATAATTTTTGAGCTTTTTGATACCCGTTTTCGAAACTGTTGTACTCATTTATAGAGAATTAAAATATTATTAAACTAAAGATAATACCATCCGGTATCAGGCGTCTAATCTACACATTGAGAAGCTTTTTTGCAAAACAAATCAGGTACTAACATATATCTTGTTCAAAACCTGTTTGCAGATTGGGCTGCATCGCTGGAGCGGAACAATTTATTCCTTATATTTGGATCACCATCCCTGGTTTGCAGAATGAAAAGAGTAGTTTTAATTGTAACCTCCTTTACCTTATTTATTTTATTTTCTTATTCGCAGGCTGTCGGCGACTATAGAAGTTTTGCGTCGGGACCATGGTCAACTACCGCTAACTGGCAAAGGTTTAACGGTGCCTGGATAGCTGCTCCTGCACCACCTACATCAGCAGATGGTGTAATTACTATTCAGGCAGGTCATACCATGCAGATCACCGCCAATTTACTGGTGGATGATTTAGTTATAAACGGCGGTGGCACAGTTAACTGGACGGGTGGAACATTCACCGTAAATAATGGCGCAGGAGTTGATATTCAGGTTGACGGAATGTTTTGGGACAATCGTAATTCTGGTGCGGTAAGTGCCACCTTTAATGCGGGTGCCACCTGGCAAATGGGAGTAAATGGAACATTAAGAAGATCAGCCAGCAATTCTTCCAACAATTGGCAAAATGCCTACCAGGGAGGAATAGCATTAATTCCAGCTACCTCTAATTGGGTTCTGCAAAAAAATGCTGCACAAAACCCAAGTATAACAACAACCGGTGCATTTTATGGAAATCTTACTATTGAAAATAATACAGCTACAGCCTGGAATGCCCCACCCGCTCCTTCTACCTTTCAGGGAGGTGGCTTGTCTACCATTAAAGGAAATCTGGATATTGGAGGAACAGGTACCAATGCGGTTTCTTTTGTAAGTCAAATCACTGGCGCTCCAACATTGGTTCAGGGAAATATTATTGTAAGAGCCGGATGTAACTTAAAAAATTATGGATCTGGAATTGAGGTCCAGGGTAATTTAACCGTTACCGGTACCATGAGTTATGATGGAAATGATGCTCGTACCTTGCTTTTTTCAGGAGGCAATAATCAAACTGTTACCAGTGCCGGTGATCTTGCTATCTATAATTTAACGCTTAATAAAACTGCAGGCACCACAGTTACACTTAGTAACGCTATAACGGTTGACAACACCGCTACTTTTACCAGCGGGGTAATGAATACAACCGCTGCAAATCTTCTCAATATCTGGTATAATGGATCGATGGCTGGTGGTTCAAATACAAGTTACGTAAATGGGCCTGTAAGATATTGGGGACCCAATGCTTTAACTTTTACAACCGGGAAGACTGCTAATTGGCAACCCATTGGAATTTCGTCCACTGGTCTATTCGCTGACCTCCTTACACAAAATTGGACGGGTGGTGCAGGAACCTGGACATTAAATTCCGTAACAGGTGCTGAAGGAGCAGATCCGAATTTTTTTCAGGTAACGGCGAATGAAGGAGGGGTTACAGCTGATTTGGGATCACCCGCAAGTTGTGGCGTTGCTAACAATGGAAATAATACCTTGCATGTAACCAGTGTATTTAATCCCCCCGGAGGAGCTGCCTATGATGCCGGTGGACTTTGTGGCATTTTGTTTTGTCCTCAGGCCAACAGAAGAACAGAATCACCCGTTATTAATTGCACCGGAAGAACCAATGTGTATGTAAAATTTGATTATATCGAAAATGGAGAGGCGCTTAACGATAATGCCACTTTGCAATATTTTGACGGCGCGGTCTGGAGTACTGTTCACGATATGAGGAAAACTCCCACTGGATGCGCCGGTGGACAAGGGCAATGGACCACAAGGATTGTATTTCTCCCAGCTTCTGCCAACAATAATCCAAATGTAAGAATTGCATTCCGTTGGGTAAATAATGACGATGGTGTGGGGACGGATCCATCATTTGCAGTTGACAATATTATTGTGAATTCCAATGATGCATTTACAGCGGAATATTTTATGACCAATCCTCAAATTCCCTATGGAAATATATTGGTTCCTTCCCTCACCAATTTAAGTGATTGCGAATACTGGATCCTGGATCGCCTGGGTACAAGTAATTCCAGAAATGTAACCCTTACCTGGAATGCAATCTCCTGCTATAATACGGCTTTTGCCAGTTTCGAAGTAGCCAGGTATGATGGAGTTTCGACCTGGCAGGACCATGATGGAATTGTGGCAGGTGTTGCCGCTGGAGGAACGGTAACTACTCCTGCTGTGGTCAATAGTTTTAGTCCCTTCGCTATTGCATATGTTCCATTGCCATTACCTGTTGAACTCTTATCCTTTTCTGGAGCCTGCGATAATGGATTAGTTAAATTAAACTGGGAAACAGGTTCAGAGATCAACAACGACTATTTTCTCATTGAAAAAAGCATTGACCTGATCCACTGGAATGAAATTTCAAGAATCGAAGGTGCGGGTAATAGTAATTCTACCAGATCATATTCCATTTCTGATATAAACAATTCCGAAGCGTGTTATTATCGGATCACCCAGTTTGATTTTAATGGTGATGGAAAAACTTATGACCCGATATCGGTTAAATGTTCAGATTATCTCAAAACCGTCAGCATCTATCCAAATCCTACCACGGGTTCATTAAATGTGGCCTTAGGTGATAAAATGACTTTAGAATCTATTCAACTTTATTCTCCTTTGGGACAGTTGATCTCCACGATTGGGACAACGCGGTATACAGGTCAATCATTGGTCACGCTTGATCTTTCCTACCTCTCAGCAGGAACTTATTATCTAAAAATGCGGATAAATGGCGAATGGATCGCCAGATCATTTACACTCGTTAATTAATCTTTTGATAATTTTAGCGCTTCCAAAATCTACTACGTGTATCGAAAACTCGATCTGAACAAGACTGGCGAAACCAGTGAAAAGCTAAAGCTTAGAATTGAGGACAGATTTCCGGAGGCTGGCCTCGCCAAAGTATGCTGGGAACTTTACACCGTTGCCAAAGAGAGTGAAGCAAAATTTGCATTTATTTCAAAACCTATTATCTGGCTCCGCCTTTTATTTGGGGTCCTCATTGTTGGTGGATTGGGCACATTGATCTACTCTTTATC
>JANWKQ010000111.1 GCA_025451295.1 Flavobacteriales bacterium
CTGTATCAGGCACAAGAAGTGATGTTTCTATCTATCCAAATCCGGTAACAGATCAAACTAATGTGGTTACTGTTGGAGAGATTCTTGGTAAGACTATTCAGATCATGGATCTAAGCGGACATGTAGTAATGAATATTAATATGACAAAAAACAGTCGTCAAACTGTTATCAATATAGGTCATCTGACGCCTGGTCTTTATATACTGAATATTGAATTGGAAGATGGCTCTGTTATCTCCAAGCGTCTTCAGAAAGTATAGTAAAAAAACAATATTTCTAAATCCCACAATATCAATGATGTTGTGGGATTTTTTTTGGTGGTACATGGTTTCTTAAAGATACCAGATATACACATTTTTTCAGCCGCATATTTCAATAATAAATTATTAATATATCTTTGGCCGCCTTGTAAGGCCAAGGCTTATTATTGAATAAATTCCCCAACGAATGAAAAGTATTATCTTATTTTTAGCATTTACTACCTGCATCTTTATCAAATCAACAGCACAGGTAGAATTCCAATCATATTCCATTTATTGCGAAACTATTTCTACAGAAGATCAGTCAAATTCTTTAAGAACATATTTATTAAATAATTTTTCAGAAAAGATCACGCACTACACGGCAGATCTGGTGAGTCATTCCGCCATTGTTGTTTGTAGCATAAAGCCGCTGGATGTTTTGCAGCTCTATCGTCAACTTGGCCATGAAGCTATTTATCTGGATCAGGAAACGAGATATGAATTGTCGCCCGATGGAAATTATTTGAAACTTATTAAAGAATAGATAAACCCCGAAACCCTTTTATGAAAAAATATTTATTCATTCTTGCTTTTTTTTTTAGTGCAAATACTGTTATGTTCGGTCAGGGTGATCAGCCTTGCGCTGCGGCTTCACTAACACCTGCTGCGAGCTGTACTTTTACAGGTGGAACAACTGTCCCACTCGCTTATCAGAACAATGCTGCGAATGGAGGAACCCCAACCTGTGCGTCTCCGGGTGCACCGGATGGCTGGTATTCTTTCGTAGCACCGGCTGGTGGAAATGTTACAATTACCACACAGGCGGGAACAATGACCGACGGAGCTCTGGCATTGTATTCCGCCACCAGCTGTGGCGTGGCTATGACCGAGCTGGCCTGCAATGATGATTTTATCGGATTGATGCCACAGATTTCTGCTACAGGGTTGGTTCCAGGGAACACCTATTATGTTCGGGTCTGGTCTTATGGATCCGGAACCGGCACTTTTGGGATCTGCATCACACTTCCCGCAGGCGCTCCGGCCAATGATGATCCATGCAATGCTGCCCCATTAACTGTCAGTGGAACCTGCACCTATTCAACCTATACAAATGCCAGTGCCACAGCATCAACAGGAGTGCCTGCACCCGGCTGTGCCAGTTATTCAGGCGGGGATGTTTGGTTTTCTGTTTCAGTTCCTGCTTCCGGTTCTGTAACATTTGATACCCAAACAGGAGTCATTACCGATGGAGGAATGGCCGTTTATTCCGGTTCATGCGGCGCACTTTCACTAGTCGCATGTGATGATGATAGCAGTCCGAATGGATTGATGTCTATGCTAGCAATTACTGGTCAAACACCCGGAGCCACCCTATGGATCCGGATCTGGGAATATGGAAATAATAATAACGGAACTTTCGGCATTTGCGCTACTGATCCAGGCGCAGCAGGGACTTCTTCGCAAAATTGTAATGGCGCCATTCCGATTTGCAGTGATGCCTCTTTTGCCGGAAACTCGAACGGCTTTGATGTTCAGGAACTGGGTGTCGCTAACCAGGGATGCCTGATAGGCAATGAACACCAAACTACATGGTTTGGATTTTCTCCCCAACTTGTAGGTACCATTCAATTAACGATCAGTCCAACGATCGGATTGGTGGATTATGACTTTGCAATCTGGGGACCTTATCCCCCAGGTACCGGATGTCCGGTTACTGGAGCTCCATTACGGTGTTCTTTTTCAGCTGTTACAGGACCTACCGGTTTATTAACCGGCCAGGGAGATGTAACGGAAGGAGCCGGGGGTAATAGCTGGGTCGATCCTATTGTTGTTGGTGGTGCACAAATTGGTCAGGTGTATTATCTGGTAGTAGACAATTTTACGGCCAACACGACTCCTTTTACATTAGACTGGACCTTATCAACACCTGGTATGCTTGACTGCACACCACCGTTACCAGTGGAACTTGCGAATTTCGGCGGATACCCGTCAGGAAGTGTAAATCATCTCAACTGGTCAACTACTACAGAAATCAATAGCGATCATTTTATTGTGGAAAAATCAATCGATGCACAATCTTTCACCGAATTTACCCGGATCGATGGAGCGGGAAATTCCAACAGTCTATTGGCTTATTCATCTTTAGATGAAAACCCATATGCTACCACTTACTATCGGCTTAAACAAGTTGATCTTAATGGAGATTTCAAATATTTTGGACCCATCATGATCACAAATAATGAGGTTGCCGAATTCGTTGTACAAAGTATTTATCCTACCCCTGCTGATCATTCATTTTTTATTAATATGTTTTCGAAGAATGAATCAAACATCGAAATTCAGATTTTTGATTCATTTGGAAAAATGGTTTCATCCCAAGCAAGCCTGATCCATGGACAAAATACAATTGAAATTCAGTCAATTGAATGGTCATCAGGCCTTTATATCGTGAAAATCATCGATGAGAAACAACAATTGATCTCCATTAACAAGATGATGATCGAATAATAGGAGAGCTCTATCAGATAATAATTTGGTCTAACAAAACCGCCATTAGTGAACCAATCGATTGGAATTTTTTTCCTTCTTACTAAATTAAATTAGGTGGAGGATTTCAGATCCTATAAATAGCTGATCTGATGACCAATCCAGGGTTTTTAACATTTTTCTAACAAAATCTTAATGGCGCTATAATCCAGTATTTATGCAGTTTTCATAACAAATGTGTGTTTCTTTTCCCGAAAACTGAGGGTTTCAACTAAACGAATGGTGCAACTATCATATTGAAATTAGTATCTTTATAAGTGATTGCCCGTATATGGCAGTCTACTTTAACCAAACAAAACTTCCACATCGATGAAAAGGACTCTCCTGTTATTTTTCTCCATTGCCTTCTTAATTGGGGCAAATGCACAATCTATAGATACTGAGAATACTATTCTTCAGAGTTATCAAATCCAGATCGCTGGTGCAACTGACCTGGCTTCTGCAAAGGAATTGGCGACCTATGATTATATGGAGCCTATCTTCAATGCCCGCCCTGTCTTCAATGTAGAAACCCTGTATTTTGAGGTTAAATCCTATGAATTGGTTTCACTGGATCAACTAAAATCAAAATTGGAAGAATTTGGTTTGACCGTCACCAATTTAACCCAAAGCCCTGATTATTCTCAACCTAAATAAAATCTTTTAGTCTATGAAAAGAATATTTTTACTTAGCTGTTTATTAGTAGTTCCCATTGGTCTTACAATGGCACAGGCATCTGCTACATGTGCTGGGGCAACCGTTGTAACAGTGGATGGTGCATCATGCCCTTCTACCCAAACGATCAGTGATATTACGTTTGAAACTGGCGCCAGCAATACTGATATTTGCTCAACAACCGAAGATGTCTTCAGAGAAGGCTGGTATCGGTTTGTTGCAACGGCAACCACGGCATCCATTGGCTGGGTTTCGAACAGGGCTCCTGCGGTTCAGGTTTTTTCAGGTGCTTGCGGAGCGTTGGTAGAAATTGGTTGCGCTAATAATACACTTGGAACGACAAATCCCCAGACTGAGGTCGTGGATCTGACCGGATTAACCATTGGAAATACCTACTTTGTTAGGATCATTAACACAGCCAACAATAATATTACCTCAACAGGCAGAATGTGTATTACATCCAATGTATTTGCCATGAATTGCAGTACTGCCCACCCCGTATGCAGCGACGTTTCTTTTTCTGGAAATGCTCCAGGATATGATGTTCAGGAATTAAATGCAGGTAATACCGGTTGTTTATCCACTTTTGAACACCAGTCTACCTGGTTCGGATTTTCTCCGGTTTTAACAGGAACCATTCAGCTAAACATTAACCCAACAGCTGGTGCGGTTGATTATGATTTTGCCATTTGGGGACCCTATGGTGGCCCTAACTGTCCGGTAACAGGAACTCCTTTAAGATGTTCTTATGCGTCAGCAACCGGAACAACAGGTTTGTTGACTGGTGCAGGTGATAATTCTGAAGGGGTAGGTGGTGACAGATTCGTGAATTCTCTTGTTATTACACCTGGAGATATAGGTCAGATATTTTATATGCTGATAGATAATTATGCATCCAACTTTACGCCATTTACACTGGATTGGACCTTTTCTACTCCGGGAATGCTCGACTGTACTCCACCATTACCGATCATCCTTTCTGACTTTGACGGAGAGCCGCAGGGTAAAGCCAATTATATTTACTGGAATACCCAGATTGAAATCAACAACAGTCATTTTGAAGTAGAGAAATCGCTGGATGGTGTTGAATATACGGAGATGGAAAGAATTGCAGGAAATGGCAGCACTAATTCCATCAATAATTATGATGTAATTGACGAAAATCCATTTGGTACAACATACTATCGTTTGAAGCAGGTTGATTTTGATGGCCAGTTCAAATACTATGGTCCGATCTCAATAACAAATGCAGATGCAAATGAAATTTCGGTTCAGAATTTGTATCCAAATCCTGCGGATGAAAGTTTCTTTATTGATGTATATTCCAAGGAAGCTTTAAGTGCTAACGTAGCGGTATATAATTCTTTTGGTCAGGAAGTCTATAACAAGGTTTCTGATGTGGATGGATCTAGCAGACTGGAAATTAATTCTCAGTCATGGCCAACTGGTGTATATATTGTAAAAGTGACCAACGAGGAAAAACATTTCCAGCATATACAGCGGATGGTAATCCGGTAATCCGTCACAAAAAATTAGAAAAAGCCTCTCCAAAATCCTGGGGAGGTTTTTTTTTGCAACAAAAAGGCTAAACGATTCGATTAAAATAATCTATAATTGAGTTGGGCTATAATCTTCAGTCTGCCGCAAATTCCTGACTATTAGGCGGATTTATTGCTTTAAGGAATCTTTAATCTAGCCAGGGCTTCCGGGGGGCTAAAAATCTGCAACCTTTCGATTTGCATTCGTATCTATAGTGTAGATAGATCCCTGAAGGATTATCGGCTTTTAACCAAATAAACTTCCACACAATGAAAAGGATTATACTGTTATTTTTCTCGATCAGTTTTCTGGTTGTAGCAAAAGCACAATCGACAGAAATCGAAAACACTATACTTCAGAATTACCAGATACAGATTGCCGGAGCTATTGATTTAGTTTCAGCAAAAGAATTGGCCACGTATGATTATATGGAACCGATCTTCAATGCAAGACCTGTTTTTAATGAATCAACAAAATATTTTGAAGTTAAATCTTACGAGTTAATATCATTTGATGAACTAAGAACTAAATTAAATGAGTTCGGATTAACCGTTATTTCGTTAACACAAAACCCAGACTATTCTGAACCAAAATAAAATCTGATTTATGAAAAGAATATTTTTACTCATCTGCATCTCGATTATACCCCTTGGTTTAACCAGGGCCCAATCGGCTACTTGCGCTGGAGCGACCAATGTAGTAGAGGATGGTGCTACCTGCCCTATTAATCAAAATGTAAATGATATTACATTTGAAACTACTGCCAACAACACGGATATATGTGGCACAACTGAAGACGTGTTCAGGGAGTCATGGTATAGGTTTACGGCCACTGCAACTACCGCATCCATTGCCTGGGTTTCGAACAGAGCTCCAGCTATTGAAGTTTTTTCAGGAGCTTGTGGAGCATTGGTTCAAATAGGATGTGCCAATAATGTATTGGGAACGTCCAATCCACAAACTGAAATTGTAGACCTAACCGGATTAACCATTGGAAATGTTTATTTGGTGAGGATCATTAATACCGCCAATAATAATATTACTGCATCCGGAAGAATGTGTATTACTTCAAACACGTTTGCGATGGATTGCGGACAGGCACATCCCGTTTGCAGTGACGTTGCTTTCTCCGCAAATGCCCCGGGTTTTCAAACACAGGAATTAAACGCCGGAAATACAGGTTGCCTAAATACATTCGAACACCAGACCACCTGGTTTGGATTTTCCCCGGTACTTACAGGAACATTGGAATTTCTTATCACGCCTACTGCAGGTGCAGTAGATTATGACTTTGCCGTATGGGGACCTTATAATGGCCCAAACTGTCCAGTTACAGGAGCTCCCCTTCGTTGCTCCTACTCGGCCAATCCCGTTCCTACAGGATGTTCATTTGGTGAAACCAATGTGGGTGACCTTAGCGAACCAGCTGGTGGTAGCGGATCGGCTGACGGACTCGTAAGACCCATTACAATTGCTGCCGGGGATATTGGTAAGGTTTACTATCTCGTAGTGGACAACTACGCTGTAAACTTTACACCATTTACGCTGGATTGGACATTTTCTGTCCCTGGTATGCTTGACTGTACGCCTCCATTGCCAATCGTGATTTCTGGTTTTGATGGTGAACCACAAGGAAAGACCAATTATGTTTATTGGAACACACAAATTGAGATCAACAACAGCCATTTTGTGGTTGAAAAATCTTCAGATGGTGTTAACTATACAGATATGACCAGAGTAGAAGGTCTTGGAAATTCAAACTCATTGAATACTTATGATGTCGTAGATCAGAATCCATTTGGAACAACCTATTATAGACTCAAGCAGGTTGACTTTGATGGTCAGTTCAAGTATTATGGTCCGATTTCAATCACCAATACTGATGCAAGTGAAATCTCGGTTCAGAATCTATATCCGAATCCTGCGGATGCAAGTTTCTTTATAGATGTATATGCCAAAGAGGCCCTGGATGCGAACATAGCGGTTTATAATTCCTATGGACAAGAAGTGTACAATAAAGTGGCGACCGTTGATGGATCCACCAGACTTGAGATCAATTCGGACTCCTGGTCGACTGGATTCTATATTGTAAAGATCACAAATGATGAAAAACATTTCCAGCACATTGAACGAGTAGTCATAAAATAGTGACTTATCATACTTCTGAAAGCCTCTCCCACCAAGGAGAGGCTTTTTTTTTGCAAAAAAATAACGTTCCCGGATTTGTTCAACCCGGATAGATATACTTCCTTTGCCTCAAGATATCCATAAGGGCGCTTTAAAAACGTTCATCCAAAGTCCCCAAAGACTTCTTAATTTATAAAGAAGAGGTGAGAGCACTGGCTCTAAGACCCTCTGGCAACCCCGGGCAGATCCCGGAAGGTGCTTCAACCAGCTCCGATGAAAAACGGAGAACTATAAATTGACATGTTATGTACACAAAAACACAATTCCGAAAATCTTTTATTCAGCAAGTAAAAGCTGCTGTTTCAAATTCTTTATTGCATTCTATCCGAATGCGATTGATCTAATCCATTTTTTGGTCGGGGATCAGGTTACATATAATGTGAGCTGAACTACTATGACTATTCGCAAAAAATATATTTTAAAAACAATTATTTAACGCCATAAAATCAAACAACATGAGCAAACAATTAACAATAGGTCTATTTGGCTTCGGCTGCGTGGGTCAGGGTCTATACGATGTATTGACCAACAGTGTACAATTTAAAGCAGACTTCAAAAAGATCTGTATTAAACATCCGGAGAAAAAAAGGACCTTACCAGGGGACCTGTTTACCGCTAATAAATGGGAATTACTCAATGACGAAGAAATTGACACAATCGTCGAACTCATTGATGATTCAAATGAAGCCTATGAAATTATTGTCACTGCCTTGCGTCGCAAAAAAAACGTGGTAACCGCCAACAAAAAAGTGTTGGCTGAACATTTGGAAGAATTACTTCTCCTGCAAAAAGAAAACAATGTTTCCCTCATTTATGAGGCGGCCGTTTGTGGAGGTATTCCAATCATACGTACCCTCGAAGAATATTATGACAATGAATCACTTCAATCCGTATCCGGAATATTCAACGGATCATCCAATTTTATCCTGTCGAAAATTTTCAGGGAAAATCTGAGTTATGATGACGCATTGAAACAGGCCCAGGAGCTTGGTTTTGCCGAGACAGACCCAACACTGGATGTAGAAGGCTTTGATCCTAAATTCAAACTCACGATCCTGGCACTCCATGCTTTTGGAGTGGTTTTAAACCCGGAACAGGTATTTAATTCAGGTATCAATCATATCAGTGATACGGAAAAGAAACTATACAAGGACACAGGCATTGCTATTAAATTAAATCCGGTACTCAAAAAAGTAAATGACACTGAACTTACCGCATTTGTTCTCCCTCAGCTTATTGATCCGTCCCACAAACTCTATGAAGTAAACAATGAATACAATGCGGTGATTGTAGAAGGTGTGTTTTCGAATGAACAGTTATTCATTGGAAAAGGAGCCGGAGGACATCCCACGGGATCGGCGGTATTGTCAGACATTTCAGCATTGAGTTATGATTATAAATACAGCTATAAAAAATACAGCAGTTCAACACAACTCAGGCACAATAACCAGATTGAAATTCCTCTTTATTTTAGTGGTGATACGGAATCATTGGCGGATATTTTCGAAGAAAAACAAATAACCGAAACAGAAACTGGTGGAATTGTGCTTGCAAAAAAGACCATCGATTGGCTCATCGTGCTTAAAGATAGACTGTCTAAAAACAAGCTATTTGTTGCTCAAATTCATGAAGATGCCTCCTCAGGAATCAAAAAATGGAAAAAGCAGTTTGAAAACGCTGTAATTACTGCCTCATAAGCGGTTGAGTCCAGGTAAATTTGCTATTATTATAGTAAATTTACCTGGACTCATCATGGCCAAAAGAAAAAAGCAACAGTTAATCAGCATCGCAGGATTTTTCATTACTGCGATCATTATTACCTTGCTTTTTCCGAAAGTAGGAAAATTCAAATATGAGTATCAGCAGGGACGTCCCTGGCAGCATGAAGACCTGATTACTCCCTTTGATTTCCCGATCATCAAGTCGAAAAAAGAAATGGATGAGGAATTGACAAAGATCAAGGCCAATACCAAACAGTTTTTTAAAAATGACACCAACCAGATAAATCTTACCAAAGAAGTACTTCAATCCAATATTGAAAAAGCCTTACTCCGACTCAGCAAAAATGAGAGTCTGAACGAGACCATCCTTGATATTGTATCCAACGAGACCCTGGAAAGGGCCTATATATCGGCGATACGTGAAAAGGGGGACGAATGTATTGATACCTTGTATTCCGTTGGCATTATTCAAAACAATGATAAGATCGTTGGGCAGAATAAAGAATTTATTGTTTATCTTTTTGATGAAGGAAATGCTTACCATGAACAATTCCTTGGAGATTTTTATACACTACCGGCAGCGGTCGAGAAGATCAAATCATTCAGTGCACGGCTCGAAAAAACACAGGGACATATTCTCGAATCTGCGCTTCTTCAATCCATCAGGCCGAATATATTATATGATGAAGCGACCACCATTAAGTTCCACGACAATGAAATCAATAATATTGTTACCACCAAAGGAGCTGTATCCTCCGGCGAGATCATTATTTCGAACGGCGAAATTGTAAATGATGAAAAAATCCTGTTGCTGGATTCCTATAAAGCCTACTATAACAAAGAAAGAGGAGGGCTCATTAATAGCTTTTCACTCATTTCGGGACAAATTATTTTTGTAGGAAGCTTGTTGTTTTTCCTGTACATGTTTATTGCACTGTTTCGAAAAGACATTCTTCGTTCCTACAAAAAAACCTTTTCTATTTTATCATTGGAAATTGTTGCATTGATGATGGTGTTCCTGATCACCCAGTTTGATGGTCTGAGTATTTATATCCTCCCCTACACCATTCTGCCGATCCTCATCCGGTCATTCTATGATACAAGACTCGCCTTGTTTGCTCATATCATTGCCATTTTGCTCTCTGCATATTTTGCTCCCAACAATTACGAATTCCTGCTTTTGCAAACCGGCGCAGGTATGATATCCATCTTTAGTTTTGTAGGCTTTAGAAAAAGAGCGCAACTCTTTCTTACCATCTTCATTATTTTCGTTACGTATTCTACTTTGTTTACGGCGATCACCCTTATGAAGAACGGAACGATACCAGAAAGCGCAACGATCATGTATTTCTATTTTTTCATCAGTTGCTTTTTAACACTCCTTACTTTTGCTTTTATTTTTATTTTCGAAAAAATATTCGGCTTTCACAGTGACTTTACATTACTCGAGATCACTGATACAAATTCCAAATTATTGAAGGAACTTTCCGTAAAAGCACCCGGAACCTTTCAACACAGTATCCAGGTGGCGAATATTGCAGAAGCAGCCATGTCGGAGATTGGTGGTGACTCTTTACTTGTAAGGGCCGGTGCACTTTATCACGACATCGGTAAAATGAAAGAGCCCCTTTATTTTATCGAAAATCAGGTATCCGGTGTAAATCCCCATGAAAAATTATCAGAAGAGGAAAGCGCAAAAAAGATCATGGACCATGTTCCCTATGGAATAGAACTGGTGAAAAGTGAAAAATTACCACCGGTTATTGCGGATTTTATCCGAACTCATCATGGAACGATGCAGGTACAATACTTCTATAAGAATTTTATCAAATCACATCCGGATGAAGAAGTGGATCTGAGTAAATTTACTTATCCCGGACCCACACCCAGCAGCAAAGAAGCCGCAGTGCTTATGATGGTAGATTCAGTGGAAGCAGCATCCAGAAGCATTGTGGAACCCAATTATCAAAAATTAAGTGATCTGGTGGATCGTATCATCGACTACCAGCTAAAGGCCAATCAGTTCGACAATGCTGATATAACGATCAAGGATATGAATAAGGTAAAAAAGATCCTCAAGGAGAAACTGGTGGCCATCTATCATGTAAGGATCGAATATCCCGAATAGCGTTGCTAAAGTTTATTGAACACCGTAAGTGTACTCGTATAGGGATCATGCCCTGGAATAGTTACGATGTAAAAATAGGTTCCATCCACAAGGTTTGTTGGAGTCCAGTTATTCTGATAATCTTCACTTTCGTAGATGATCTCACCCCAACGGTTGAAGACAGATAAAGTACTGATACCATAGTACGGCAGATACTGAAAGTATAAAGCATCATTTATTCCATCACTGTTGGTTGTAAGTACGTTGGGCAGCGTAAGATTATTCGGAATAATTTTGATCGTATCGCAAATGGTATCCATACATCCAAAATCAGACGTGATATACAAGCAAACATTATAAGTGCCAGGCGCCAGATATTGATGCGTTGTGGCTGAATCTGTATCCGTATTTCCATCACCGAATGTCCAATACCAGGTGCTTCCGGAACTGACGTCATAATTACTCATGTCAACAAAAGGAAGAGGCTCCAGTATCTGACCAACCAATGGATGGTTAGATGCAGCTACGGGATTCGGAGAAACGTAAAATGAAAAAGTGTCGGGGATCGCAACACAACCATTTAAAGTTGCTGAAGCCGCATAGGTCGTTTGTATAACTCCAGGACCTAAATTCGCATATGCGGTGTCAATCGAATTAAAACCAATAAAACCAGGAGTACTCCAGTTAACCACCGTTCCTGCCGGACAAACCACAAAATTATATTGCGCCGGATCATTTGCACAAACCAGAATGCTATCTGTTGCAATGGTAATTTGAGGTGTAGGTTTTATGGTGATCGTTCTTACAGGTAATCCTGAAACTGTATTTCCACAGGCATCCGTAATGGTTGGAAGTGGAATATTGATCACTGTTGTAGTATCACAATAGATCGGACAACCCGGACGTGTTACGGGAATATCGCCGGTGGTCGTTGACAAAGCACAGGTGAACACCGGGGCTCCCATATTGGTAGGTCCGGCAGCCCATGGATGAGTAATTGTAAATGGTGGAACACCATATCTGATCAAAGGCTTGAAGGTAAAATCACAAACATCCGAGCATAAGGTGGTTGGTGTTACTGTCCATTGAGCACCTGTTGCTTCAACAGTATGACCTTCTACATATACCTTGAATGGATATAAAGTAAATGCATCATAGTACAAATAACTTGTATTGCAGGTTGCACCACCTCCGGTAGTTCTGCCTAAATGCATGCGGATATAAAATGTTCTGTCGACGCATGAAGGTCCCATACAACAGGTTAATGGACTTCGGTAATCAAAATTATCGAGATAAGCAGTACCGGCGGAATTACCAATGGGCGGAAGAACGGTAAGGTTACCCGTTTGTGCACAGGAAGTGCTGAAGTGCATTTGTCCATCTGCCATGATGGCTCCGGAAAAAGGATCCGCATAATAACTCGCTGAAACAAAAACACCGGTGATGGTTGTTTGCCCCGGAAGGGTCACCAGCAAACTATCCTCATTATAAACAGGCACTACGCAGGAAGGCATATATACGGCTCCCCACAGAGCAGTTGGACCAACGATCAACGGGTCAACAATTAAAGGATAAGTTCTTTCAGATGCATTCAGCCATTCATTATCGAGTTGCATCGAAACTTCGTAACCCTGATCATTTTTTTGAAATGAGTACTGACCTAACGAAATATTTCCGCCTGCATCTTTACAAATGATGGGATATAAAATACCCACTTCTTCTCCGTTGGCATTGGTGATGGTTAATGCGTGTTTGATAAGATTATGTTTGCTGAGTTTAAAATTACTATTGCAAACCAGTTGTTGTTTGATCACACCACCATTCGTGCTTACCGGATCCATGAATATATAATCCACCTTCATTCCGTTGTGACGAAATTCGGAACGCTGAATGGTTTGTTCTGTAAGAAAGTTAAAATATTGATTCTTGGCAGTTACTAAAGCAGGATGAATTTTTTTATTGCCGAGTTCGACATCCACAACCGGTGCTCCAAAAATAGACATGGTTTTCACAGTGAACAAACTTCCTTCAGGAGATGCAATTTCAACCGAACCATCGAAACCCAATGCAACCGGGTTGTTTTGTTTTTCAGCTAAAAAACCTTGTGCGGTAGTCGTCGGTGTAACATCCACATGTTCCCACTGCCCTTGTTTTGATTTATAGTTTAAAGGGGCCTTACAATATTCATAAACAACGCGGCCATCGGCTGTTTTGTAAACATTCTGGTATAAACCTCTTTTCTCAGGTTGTTCACTGGATTTTGAGGGCATGCTAAAACTAACACCTTCACCGTTTGTTGCGTTCATCTTACCAAAAGGCATTTGAGCAACCAACAAGTTGGAGCTAATAGCAAAAACTACCAGACAGAATATAAGATTTGGGGTTCTCATGGGTCCTGAATATAGGGATTAAGGTAAGAATTTTTTATAAAAACACAAAAAAATAACCATTTTTCATGGGGTTCGAAAGAGGTAAAAATGGCCCTGGAAACGGAGTTTCGGCAGTTTTTGATGGAACCCTTTCGTGGGAGATATGAACGGGATTTATCCATAAACCACTGGTGGCCCGGCCCCGATGGCTATAGGGAGGTGCTGTGATGCTAAACAATCCCCTTCAACTTCTCCACCACATTAAACACAATCGGGCAAATCGAATAATTTTCTTCTACCTGCTTCATCCTCCATTTTAATCCAGGGCGGTGAAGACCTGGAAAATCGGCACATGAGCCCGGACGAACGGAATACACAGAACATATATTCCCATCGAGAAAAGTACAGGGTTTCGTACATAAAAATGAAACGTTTTCTTTGTCCCAGGCAACATGGTTTTTTTTAAAATCGACCAGTGACATCCTTTTTTCTGCGGAAAGTTTCACCATTTCCTCCTCCGTAACCCCGGGTTCCTGGAATCTGCAGCAATTACCACATTGGGTACAATCGATGCCTTTGGTCACTTCATCCACCACAGGATGTGCCAACAAATCAAATGTGGTAACGGACATCCTTTTTATTTTTTGTTTCAACAATCCAAACTCACCCTTCAAAAGTTTGGATTGCTCCGCAATTGTTTTCAAATCGGTGATCATGCCTTTACCGTTTTTCTTTTGAAACGGGCGAGCCCTTCATACACCGTTAGGTTAATGAGTAGAAGAAACATTGAATAAAATGCGTCTTCGAGGGGAACAGTTCCCAAACGGATACCGAGGTTCTCATTATCATCATAAATCACCACTGGTATCCCTGTTAAATATCCATTGATGATGAAAAGCGGAATCAGGTGAACGATCCACATGAGATAAAAAAAACCAAGATGTTTTTTTTTGAAAAGAAGATAGTGGATCAATAACAGGAGTCCTGCCCCGGTAAACGTAATAAAAGTATAGATGTGATGATAATGTGGGATCCCGACCATAAGGAATAATGGGATGAGCATAAAAGTAATGATCGGTACATTCAATACATTCTGATCAGGAAAGTAGGCTTTGATGCATTCGTAAATAAAAAAACAACTAAACGGAATACAAATAAAAAACAACCATTCTTCCATGGGTAAATGTCCGATAAAGACACCAGTGATATAATCCGCGTTGAAACTCCATACTCCATGTGCAGTAAACCATTCATCCCAGATAAGAAAGGCCGCAGCTCCCACCACCATGGCAGGAAACAATCTCCACCAATGCTTAAAGAAATAGACTTTCTTGTGGAATGAAAACATCAATGGAAAGGAAATGCTGATGAGATCCAGGAACAGATAGGTGTACCTGCCAAAAAAATCACCGATCATAGAAGATTGAGTTTGTAACGGGCAAAAGATTTGGTAAGAATAAATAATTTCAACAGGTTGTTGATTCGGATCCGGCCTTTTAAAACCTGTTGTGGTTTTTTACGCCGAATTTTTTTAAAGAGTTTGGTATAATATTTATAAGCGATATACACTCCTATACGACTTCCATCTGGCAATTGCTTAATGCCTTCGAGTGCATCATCAAATTCCTGTTGAATATCATCTTCGATAATCTCCTTGGCCTTCTTGTCGAACTTTGAAAAGTCAAGATGCGGAAAATAAATTCTGCCTTTATCAGAAAAATCATCTTTAATATCACGTAGGAAATTTACTTTTTGTAAGGCAGAACCCAGTTTTTTAGCAGGTTGCATTAAACGTTCATACATTTCTTCATTGCCATCACAAAAAACTTTGAGACACATGAGACCCACTACTTCGGCTGAACCATGAATGTATTTTTCAAAAAGTTCAGCATCATATTTCTGTTCTTCGAGATCAAGTTTCATACTATGCAGAAAAGCAACCAACAATTCCCGATCGATATTATATTGATGATACACTTCCTGAAAAGAGTGAATGATCGGATTCGTGCTGATCTTTCTTTCAATCGCTAACCAGGTATCACGTTCATATTCTTCAAACAATTGTTTCTGATCATGACCGTGAAAAGAATCTACAATTTCATCACCAAGGCGGACATAGCCATAAATGGAATAAATTCCATTCTGGTATTGACGGCCCAGCATTTTAATACCCAAACTAAAAGAAGTGCTATACCTCTTTGTGATAATGGCATTACATTCCCTGGTGGTTTTATTGTATAAGGCGATGCTCATCGGTGATCCTTTCGGATACTAATTTAGAACTAATTACTACAATAGGCAAACCTGTTCCCGGGATCGTACTGGCCCCCACATAGTAAAGATTCTTAAACTCCTCGTCTTTATTGGCCGGCCTGAAGCCTCCTACCTGCTTCATCCCGTGGGCCAGACCCAGCCCGGAACCTTTATAAAGGTTAAAACGGTTGCACCATTCGATGGGTGTCATCACCCTTCGGGTGAGGATATTTTTATGGATATCGAAACCTACCCGTTCACCCAAATCGGTGATAATATTGTCTGCCAGGGCATCCGCATCATCCCAGTTTGATTTAAACCGAAGGTCGGGCATGGGACAAAGAACGAATACGTTTTCGCAACCTTCGGGAGCACAATCTTTGTTGGATTTCGAACTAACATTTACATAATAATAAGGTCGCTCCGGGCTTAATGAAGTCTTAAAGATTGTATCGGCATATTCTTTAAAATTCGTGCCAAGAAAATAATTATGATGATGCAATCCTTCTATTTTTCCTTTCACCCCCAAATAAATCGTAAAAGGTGATAAGGTCCAGTGCATCTGATCCAGTTTTTTTTCTGAATATTTTTTTCGGTTGAGAATGAGACCCCGAAATGAAGCTGCATCGCTGTTGGATACATAAATATCCGCTTCCCATTTTTTTCCATGCTGATCAATAAAAGCTTCAATGCCCTTCTCACCTTTTTCAATTCCGGAGATCTCTGTATTGTACACGATCTTTACACCGAGTTTGTCAAGTTCCTTTACAATAGAATCCGTAATACGGTACATCCCACCTTTAATATTCCAGTAACCATCATGCACAAGTTCGGTATAGTTCAGCAATTTATAAACTGCAGGTGTATTGAATGGTGTGGCACCTAAAAAGAAGCCCACGAGTGAAAAGATCACCTTGATCTCATGCGACTCAAAATGTTTTTCGAGTTCAGTCCACATACTACGGGGCAACAAGGGCAAATATTTGAGAGGAACGGTAGTCATCGTTTTATAATACGATAACTTCGATTTGAAATTTCTTTTTACAATACGATATTCGGTATCATGAAAAATATTTCCGGCACTTTTTAAATAGCGATCGAGTTTTTCCCTGAAATTCGGTTCGAGATCTTCAAATTCTTTGGCCAGTTTATCGCGGTCCATTGAAATATTGAATTTTCTTTTGTTGCCGGCAAAATTCACCACATATAACGGATCGAGCTGTTCATATTGGAGTGGGTTTTTGATACCACATGACTTAAATAGTTAGTCGAACTCGTAGCTCATGCTAAAAAAAGATGGGCCTGTATCGAAGGTAAACCCATCCTGTTTGATCTCATTGAGTCGTCCGCCCGGTTGTGAATCCTTTTCGACAATGGTTACCTCATAGCCTTTTACAGCCAGTCTCAATGCGGTAGAGAGTCCGCCGAGTCCGGCGCCAATAATTAAGACAGATTTTTTTGGATCACTCATCAGAAACTTTGTACCTTCAATGTCCGGTAAATGTAATAATATTACGGGTTAATAGTGACGAACCAGATTGAAGAAAAAAATGATGGACGAAAAAGCAATTCTTATTGAGAACAAAGCAGCGGTTCCAAAGGAATTCAACAAGATCTCCCATAGATACGACATGGCTACCGGCATGAGCCAGGGTTACCAGGCGGATCTGAATTATAGTGCATCTTTATTAAATTTAAAAGGACATGAAACCGTGTTAGATCTTTGTTGCGGAACTGGAAAATCGACGAAGGCCATTTTATCACATATTAGCACCGGAAAAATTTTAGGTATTGATAATTCGGAAGGAATGCTGGAAGAAGCAAATAAAAAATTTCGGAATGAATGTATCGAGGGGAAAATCGAATTTCAATTACAGGATGCGATGCATTTAAATTTCCTCCCAAGTAGTTTTGATGCAATTTTTATGGCCTATGGATTGAGGAATATGCCGGATTATGAAAAGTCGTTGCAGCATTTGTACACTTTGTTAAAGCCTGGAGGTCGTTTGGTGATCCACGATTATTCATTGGCGAATACATGGTATGCCCGACCATTCTGGTGGATACTCGGATGGCTTTTTATTGTACCGTTCTGCACAGTGGTATCCGGTTCATCTAAAATTTTTACCTATTTGGTTAAAAGTGTTTTTAAATTTTTGCAACCCAACCAGGTAAAAGATCTGTTGGAGAAAACGGGATTTAAAAATATAAGGGCATATCCGCACAAAGGATGGAGGGCTCCTATTTTGCAAGCATTTTATGGGGAGAAAGAGTAGATTAATACGTTTGAACTACAATTAAAAACATGAAAGAGCTGATCATACTTCGTGGCTTACCTGGATCTGGTAAATCAACACTGGCAAAGATTTTGGCCGGAGAAAGCGATCCTCTGCTCAGCATTGACGATTTTTTCACAGATACAAATGGAAATTATCATTTTGAGTCAGATAAAAACCACCTGGCCTATAAACAATGTGAGCAAAAATGTTCGGATGAAATGAGAAGGGGAAGCTTAAAAATTTTCGTGCATAACACCTTTACCCTGGATTGGGAAATGGAACCTTACCTGGAAATGGCGAAGCAATTTGATTATCGGGTTCATGTTGTAACGGTGGAGAATTATCACGGTAGCACAAACGTACACGACATAAGCAACGAGCAACTGAAAAAAATGGCTGAAAAATACAAGGTGAAACTTTTTGCTTCCCTTAAAGGGGGCCCTACATAAGAAAGCTGATCTTAGTGCCTGCTTACATGAAGGAAATAAAAAAATTCATACATTTAAACCCGTACAGGACAACCTGCTATTTACAATCAATGTTAACTAAATAACAATTCACGATGGCTGAAAAAAAATCAAAACTGGTTGTGATAAAAACAAAACCGACCGCAGCAAGTGTGGAGGATTTTATCAATAAGGTTCAAGATGAGCAAAAACGTAAAGACAGTTTTGTGCTTTTGGAAATGATGAAAAAAGCAACCGGGGAGGAGCCGGTGTTGTGGAGCAACTCAATCATCGGTTTTGGTAATAAAAGATATAAGAGTCCTAACACCGGAAGGGAAGTTGATTGGCTTCTCATAGGTTTCTCTCCCCGCAAAGCGAATCTATCGTTGCATCTTACCATGGATATTAAGAAACATGCAGCGGCTTTGAAAAAACTGGGTAAGCATAAAACCGGCGGTGGTTGCCTGTACATAAATAAACTTGAAGATGTCGATATAAAAGTCCTGAAAGGAATGATTGATACCGCATTAAAACAAAAGTAGCCAAACAATGAGCAACATACCATTTCAAACAATCGACTGGACTTCCCTTGAGAAACTTGAATACAAGGGAGAAACAGGAATCGCCTTCTGGCAAACCATACAATTGGGAGGTCTCAGGATCCGGTTAGTGGAATATTCCAAAGGATATTTGGCAGATCATTGGTGCGAAAAAGGACATATTGTGCATTGTCTGGAAGGTGAATTTATTACTGAACTAAGTACAGGGGAGAAAACCAGCCTTTCAGGCGGAGAAACTTATGTGGTGTCGGACGAACTAAGTTCTCATCGTTCATTTTCGGAAAATGGAGTCAAGCTTTTGATTGTTGACGGAGATTTTCTAAAAAAAGGATAAACAATCTGACCTATTTTATATAAGCCACCTACTCTTCCGCACATCCGCTTCCCTTTTTAAGCTTCCAAATACCCAATCCCAAAACCGGGTGGAGATCCCAAAATTAAAATCGGAATACATATGATGATATTGGTGGTGCCATTGGAGTTTTTTAAAATATTTTGATCCTCCTACATGCACCAGGTTATGAATATAGACCTGGAAGATCACCGCAACAAGAAACCCGGTATAAAAAATAAAGGTCTGGTCGCCGAAGATCCCGTAGAAAAATAGTGCACCACCCCCATAGAATAAAATATTCTGCAAAAAAGGAACATAGTTGGTAGTGGCAAAGTATTCGTGATGGATCCCGTGAATACAATAAACCATTGTTTTGATGAATTTCTGTTCAGCTATCCAATGAAATATATAGCGATGCAGGATATATTCCAGAAAAGTCCAGGTAATGAACCCGAGAGATGCCAGCAAGATCCAATCCTTCATTATCCAGTTGGTATTCATCCAGAGAGAAACCATTAAAATAGAAACAAGCACTCCATAATTAATAGTGGCGGAAGCATGCTGGCAATATTTGATGAACAGCGTTTTCATAACATTCGTTTTAGGCAATATTCTTAATATGATACTTAAACTTCATAAATGAACGGTGAAAGAATTTGAACTGATGGTCCACCTCCAGTTGATGATTGATCTCCTTCACGCTTAAGATCTCCTGCACGGGTAAAGTGGTAACATAATAATTGTTGTGATAGCGCATCACCACATAAAAACTGTATCGGCCAAATTCTGTATCTTCTGACTGGAAGGAAAAATCTCCATTGGTGTCGTTCACAGGTTTTAATTTTACCATTAAACATGCATTGAGTAAAGGGAACCTTGTAGTAACACAGGTTTGCTCACGATCGAAAGGAAGTTGATCGGCCTGATAGAATCCTGCGAACATGGTTGTATTGGAAGTAATGTTTTGCCGGGCCCAACTCATCATTTCACCCTGGGAAGTTTGGATAGGCGTGAGCAGATTGGCAACCGTAGACGTTTTATCCGCCTCGATATGGTTAAAATTAAATTGTTGGGAAACGGAATTATAATATTTAATAAAGATCCGTAAAGGCCAGGTAAGCCATCCATCCCATTTTTGCTCCACACCAAACTCAAACAAATGTGTATAGGCATAGAAGTCTTTGATTTTTTTGTTTACAAGACCAGCATCAAAATCTTTGGAGTTGAGATCCTCCAAACGACAAAGTCCTTTTGAATTAGTTTCCTTTAGAACAAAGTTGTTCTCTTTGGCATAGTATAAATAAAAGTCCTTGCCTACTTCGTCGGTATGTGACATAGGCACATTTAACCAGACAGGTAAATTTTCCTTGTGGTATTTTTTTGCTTTTAACAATAAAACCAGCTTACATATCTCGATGATCCCCTTGGTAATAGTGAATCCTACTCTGAAACGTCCCTTCTCCTGATGGACTTTTTGAATGAGTTGTACTCTTTTCGCATAGAAAAAAATAAAAAACACCAACGTAAGGCCCATCACAAAATAGACAGGGATAAAACTTGATAAAATCGCAGCGATGATCCCGGTTAATAAAAAAATGGTTTTGCTATGGCCGATATAATCCAGGGCCTGTTGATGGAAAACGGCTGAAATCAGAATATAAGCGGAGAGTGCTGCTCCCATCATCCATAATCCGGAAGAATAGAATAAATATCCACCAAGCAAAGAAGCAAAGACCATATAATAGATCCGGTATTTTACATTCACGGCAGGTGTACAATCAAAACCTTTGGCAGAAGGCAAGGTGCCGGCAATGATCCTGCGGTTGAAGCTGATGAAATAATAGAGCTTCCTTACAAGAAACCGAAACACAATAGATAAGAACAGAGGTTTTAAAACAGGAAAACGGTTTCCAAGCACCGTCATCAATGCATCGATCCCGTAAACAGTGATATGGGTGGTGGCATCATATAAAGGGATTTCATTTTTTGATTTGTTAAGGTCAAGGGATTTGAGTACTTCTTCCGAAACGGTAGAGAATCCACACCGGTTACCGATCCAATTGTTTCTGGTAAAGGCTTTGGTGTAGATATTACACATGGGGCAGGAATCATCGTAGATCATTGTGAGGTTGTTGGTTGCTTTACTCATAATATTTTATTTTTTATTGGTATTCGTGAGCTCACCCCGCTAAAGCGGGGTTCGGTTCATGATTTCCAGGTTTTAAATTCTACTCAATTATACGTAAAACTTCCTGTATTTTCAGATATTATTGAAAGTTTAGAATATTAGAAAATGCAAGAGATTGATTATCAGACTAAATAATTAAACACATGACCCTATATCCGCCTCTACATGACTCCGAAAACTCCTGAGCATGGAACAAGCCCCCCATACTTGGGATAAAAATTCGACAAATCACCTTCTTTGGTAAATGGGCAACTGAAGAAAAAGCTTAACTTTAAGCAATAGAACTCTCCCATGAAAAGGCTCATTTTTTTTCTGTGCTTTCAATCTACCGCAGTCATCACCATTTCTGCGCAAAGGTCATGGGTGGTCAACAATCCATTTGATCAAAAATGTTTTATCGAAAATAGGGGCCAATTCAATTTAACGGGGAAAAATTCCGACGAAAAAATCCTCTATGGCAATTGGGTAAATGGGATCAATTATTACTTTTCAACCAATAAATTTTTTATTTCATATCCATTTAAAGTCGAGCGGACAGAAAGTGAACTGGAAACTCTTGGAAATGGAATGGAAAAAGAAGAAAAGGAATTGAAGTATAAAACCGAACATAGATCCGTTTGTTTTAACTTTTTAAATGCCAACGAACAATGTGTAATCATCCCCGAGGAAAAGATCTCTGAATATTTTAACTACAATGATCCAAATGCACCGCATTCATCAAATACCTTTAGCGCAGTTGCTTATAAAAGCATTGTTTACCAGAATTTATATCCCAATATTGATCTGGTCTTTTTATTTGTTGAAAACGGGAATGGCCTTAAATATTATTTTGAAGTAAAACCTGGTGGCGATATCAATAACATCAAGTTTTCAATTGATGGCTTGAAGAACTTGCCCAAACTGAACAAAAACGGCGATCTGGAAATCCCGACGGACATCGGCGATTTCATTGACAGGGCTCCGGATGCCAATTATTTCAACACACAAAAACCACTTAAAATAAAATACAATCTGAAAAAGAACATTGTTTCCTTTGATTGTAAAGAGTATGATCATTCACTCGGTATTATCATTGATCCATGGTTAATTGATCCTAACATCATTAACCTCAACCGGGGTTTTGATGTGGATTATGACAATTGGGGAAATGTATATGTATATGGTGGCAATGGTGCCCCCTTTCAGTTGAAGAAATACACTCCGGCCGGTGCACCTATCTGGACCTATAACTTTACCGGAGCCTATAATTATTACGGAGATTTTGCGGTCGACCGCAAAAGCGGCAGTGTCTACATAGTTGAAGGTTTCAATCCTGGCCCTGGGTCAAATGTGCTCAAATTAAACCAGGCCGGAACACTCGTTACAACATTTGCAGGAGACCCGAATTTTGTGGAAATGTGGCGGATCGTATTCAGTTCATGCACCAATCAGGCAGTAATAGGCGGAGGAGGTATAACGATGCCGAGCGACCAGGCTTGTTACATGGATACAAATTTGACCACCTTAAATCCGGTAAATATTCTCGGTACACCAGATTGCTGTCATGACATTTGCTGTCTGGCGGTTGACAACTATGGTTATTGTTATCCCTGGTTTATGACACCTCTGGGCGATCCAAGTTATTCGAATGTGATCACAAAAGTTCCTGCAGCCACTTTGTTGCCCGTTGTTTATACCATTTTGCCAAACACCATGATGCTCGAAACGTATACATCCGTTTATTTAAGCCCTGTTTTTTTGCCGGATGTCGCCAATGGAATGAATGGATCTACCGTTTTTATGAAAAATCTGTATTCCTACGATTCCTTCAGGTTAAAAAGATGGAATACCAATACAGGCAGCCTCATTACAAGCACCAGTATTAATACCGTTCCAGATACTGTTAGTATCTTCTGGAGTGGAATTACAACCGACCCATGTGGTGATGTTTATATAGGAAATAAAAACATGGTTTCCCAATACGATTCTACACTAACATTTAAATTCAACTATGCATGTCCGGATAGTGTGTATGATGTTCAATTCGGGAATAACAAGATATATGCTTCAGGAAACGGGTTTCTTGCATCCATCGACCCACAACCCCTTACTTGTACGAGTGAAGCATTGAATATAACCGTAACAGTAAATCAATCTACCTGTGATTCTAATGCCAGTGCTACATTAACGATCAACAGTGGCGGAACACCTCCTTATAATATTTTATGGAATACAGTGCCACCTATTACGGGTACAAATATTTATAATCTTCAACCCGACACGTTTATCGTTACGGTAACAGATAATTCCTGTATTCCAAAAGTATTTTCCGACACCATCATTATCACCGCTTCGCAGGTAGGATCAAATGCTGTTTTAACGGCAATCGTTGAAACAAATGTATTTACCCCAAATGCCGACAATAGCAATGATGTATTCTATGGTTTTGAATTGACCACACCAACCATTCCGCAGGATATTAAAAACAGTGTAAATGAGTATGAGTTCACTGTATTTGACCGATGGGGAACCATTGTTTATAAAACACAGGACCCAACCCTGGGGTGGAATGGAAAGATCCTCGACTCAGAAGCCTCCGAAGGTGTTTATTTCTGGGTCATTGATATTATTCCACAATGTGACCCTTCCAAAACCTATACTTATCAAAATAATGTGACACTATTTAGATAACCCCTGAACATCCTGTCAAAAATCTTATATTTTTGCTTGTTCAAATTTATCACATGAAAAACATTACAGTTATCGGCTCAGGCACCATGGGAAACGGCATTGCGCATGTATTCGCCATGACGGGTCATCAGGTATCTCTTGTAGATATCTCTCAACCGGCACTCGACAAAGCCATGGCTACCATCACCAAAAATCTCGACCGGATGGTTGCCAAAGAATCGATCACCGAAGCAGTTAAAAATTCCACATTAGCTAATATAAAAACGTATACTTCGATCAAAGAAGGAGCGGCCAATGCAGAACTCGTAGTAGAGGCTGCCACAGAAAATATTGATCTGAAACTGAAAATATTCAAGGATATAGATGAAGCAGCCCCGGCGACTGCCATCATGGCATCCAACACTTCTTCTATTTCTATCACGAAAATTGCATCGGTTACTAAACGTCCCGACAAAGTGATCGGCATGCATTTTATGAATCCTGTTCCTGTAATGAAATTGGTGGAGATCATCAACGGATATTGCACTTCAAAAGAAGTAACTACAGCCATTAATAATAAATCAAAAGAGCTTGGGAAAATTCCAGTGATTGTGAATGATTATCCGGGGTTTGTGGCCAACCGGATCCTCATGCCGATGATCAATGAGGCCATCATCACTCTATTTGAAGGTGTTGCCGGCGTCGAAGAGATTGATACGGTAATGAAACTGGGTATGGCTCATCCGATGGGTCCGCTCCAGTTGGCAGATTTCATAGGTCTCGATGTTTGCCTGAGTATATTAAATGTATTATATGATGGTTTGGGTAATACTAAATATGCCCCCTGCCCTCTTCTGGTAAATATGGTGACCGCCGGAAAACTGGGCGCTAAATCGGGCGAGGGATTCTACGTACATACCCCTGGTAGCAAAGACCTGGTAGTTTCGTCTTCTTTTAAATAAAAAAAGGAAACCTAACCAAACTTTATGCAATTCTCACCGTACGACATAATGAGAACATTTGAGACAGGTTTGACATTTGAATTTTAAGCGATTCAGAATGAGAATAGCTGTCATCGATTGCGGTACCAATACATTTAATTTGCTGATTGCCGAAAAAACCGGCGAGGATCTTCAGTTTATTTTCGAAGATAAAATCCCCGTAAAGATTGGTAAAGGTGGTATTGAAGCAAAAGTGATTGTTCCGGAGGCATATCAACGGGCAGTCGATGCCATGAAATCTTATCAGCTGACCCTTAAAAAATATGAAGTGGATGAAGTGATCGCCACTTCCACATCAGCATTCCGCAGTACTGATAATGGCGAACAGCTCAAACAGGAAATTTTAGAAAAAACGGGGATTGATATTCGGATTCTTAGTGGGGACGAAGAAGCGGCCTTTATATATGAAGGCGTTTGCTGGGCACTCCAACCTGAAAAAGATATTACTTATCTTATTATGGATATCGGGGGCGGTAGCACCGAGTTTATCCTTTTTAAAAACGATGAGATCTATTTGAAAGAAAGTTATTTACTGGGAGCCAGCCGGATCCTCGAAAAATTCAAGCCCAGTGATCCACTTACCACTGAAGATCTGCAAACCTATTATGTCTACTTCGAAGAAGTATTGGGTTCACATCTGGTAAAAACATGTCATACTCATCAGCCAGATATACTTGTGGGGAGTTCCGGATTTTTTGATACGCTTCAGAAAATATGCTATTATAAATTTCATGAGCATGAGCCGGTGAATCCTGATCAGCTTAATTTTGGTGTGGCCATTAATGAATTCAATGCATGTTATAACCTGATGCTGCCATTAAACGCTGAAGAAAGAATGAGGATAGAAGGTATGACCCCATTTAGGGCAGAGATGATGGGTGTATCGATGTTGCTGGTTGATTATGTGATCAAAAAAACGAGGGTAAAAAAGATCATCAATACTTCTTATGCACTCAAGGAAGGAGTGCTATATGAATATCTTAAAAACAAAAAAGCCATCTGAACGATGGCTTTTTTAAAATCATAAAGGTTCTATATTATTTTACAAATATTTTTCTGCTGAGATTCTTCTCACCGATTTGAACATTCACCAGATAATAAGCATCTCTGAGTAAATGGGCATCCAATACGATCGTAGTATTTCCACCGGTTAACATTCCGTTAGCTATGCTGATCTTCTGTCCATGTATATTATAGAGATTCAAAACATAATCCATTTCTCCGGGAGCAAATAAAACCACGGAAATCTGGCCATCGCTGTTCTGATAAGCATTTACCAATGCAGGATCTGCTTCAGAACCGGTGCAACTTACAGTTGTTACCGGATAAGTTTTAGGGGTTCCGTTTATATCCACCTGGGTAAGGCGATAGTAGAAAGTTCCACCATATACATGGTCTTCAAAATTATAAGACTGTGGTGAATTGCTATTCCCGTTCAAGGTATTTACTACGGCAACAAAATCCCAGTTGGTCAAATCCTTGCTTCTTTCAAGTACAAAATGATCGTTTCCATTTTCAGTAGCCGTTGTCCAGCTAACAAGAATAGAAGTGGTTCCGCAATTAGCATTGAAAGTGGTCAATTCAACTGGTAATGGATTAACGAGTACATCACCAGCGATGGTAAACATGGCTCTGTTACCAGCGGCTGGAAAACCATCCTGTTGATCGCGGGTAACCCAATCCAAAGCGGCATTAACTGTACCATGAACTCCTTCCTGCATCCAGGAAGTTAAGTTTTCTGATTTAATGATCCTCAAACAAAGCTCAGAGGTTGGTGCAGTAAAATTCACATAATCGAGTTTAACGGTATACTGCGAAACCAGGTCCATCCCATTGAGAGCACTCATGATCCAATAACCTTCGTTAGCACAGTTATTAATATTAACAGGAGCGCCACAGGCAGCAAAGTTGGTAGCATCCACCATTGGCATACCAGTATAGAAAGGATTCACAGGAACGAACATGGTCCTGATCGATCCACCGGTTGTAGCTGCGGGATAATAGATCCTAGCATAGTTATCACTGGCAGCATTCATTCCAACAGGGATATCCCACTGGGCCACATCAAGGCCTGGGACCGCATTGCTATACCATCTTTCAAAGTATCC
>JANWKQ010000112.1 GCA_025451295.1 Flavobacteriales bacterium
CCTTGTTGAATGCCAACGGTTGTTAAAGATCGGATCGCTGCAAAATTTGATGCGAGACCAATGCAGGCAGCTATCATCATGAGCTTCTGGGCTGATGGATTTTCCAACATCTCCATGGCCCTTTTGGCAACCGGATGTAAATTGGTAAGTCCGCCAACTACACCTAAGGCCATCGGAACAGTAAGACTAAATTGAAAGATTCCATCGTGTACTGAAAGATGGGATAGTCCTTTATAGGAACCTGAACGTGATGCAAAAGCATGGCCGCAGGCTTCTACCGCCCTGAAATCATTTCCAGTAGCTAATACAACAGCATCAATGCCGTTATAGATTCCTTTGTTATGAGTGGTGGCTCTGTATGGATCTATTTGCGCAATTTTGATAGCTAAAGCAAACTTTCTGGCAAATTCTTCCGCTGTTAAACCATCTTCAAAAGTACCCAGGTCATTTATCGGGCATTCAACCCAACACTTTACCCAGCAATTAGGTGTATAGTTTGAAAGAATGCTCATCACTACCTCCACATTTCTTTCTTCTTTTGTGAAGGACTCGTTATCCTTCACCCAAATTTTTAGCAGCGATGCAAATTCCTCCAGACATGAATTGATAAAATTAGCACCCATGGAGTCACAGGTGTTAAAGCTACACATCAGCTGATAATAACCCGGCTCATCCAAGGTACGATCGACCAGTTCAATATCGATGATCCCTCCGCCTCTTGACTGCATTTTGGAGGTAAGATGGATGGTGTTCTCGATCAATATTTTTTTCAGTTCAGGATATGCATCCTTTAACTTTTTATGATTTCCTTTCCAGATAAAATGAACCTGCCCGAGCTTTACTGTATCAATAACGGCGGCCTTAAAACCCCCTCTGCCAAGCCAAAACTTAGCACTCTTGGATGCTGCAGCAACCACTGAGCTCTCCTCGATAACCATCGGAACGTTATAAAACTTATCGTTGATCTTTACATTGGGCACCACACCAAAAGGCATGTAGAAATTGGTGAGTGTGTTTTCGCTGAACTCATCAAATTTTTTCTGGATATTTTCATTCGGATGCCAGAAACTTTTTAATTCAGTCACAAACTCCTCAGGATTACTGCTGAGTTTGGCAATGATCTTTAGTTTATCTTCTTTACTTAGTTTTGAAAATCCGGAAAACATATGACTATCTTCTTTCATTTTTTTATCTGATCTTCAACATTGCATTGGCAATCTTAAGACCCTCCAACTGCAACTCTACAAAAGATTTTAGCGGTTCATATTCTCCCATGGCATGTTTGAGAAATGGGGAGGCCATTCCATAAATGGCAGGAACATGGATCTTATTGATAAGGTAATATCCATCAAGAAAAGTTTTGATCCCACCGGAGATGATCACGAAGTTGCACTTGCGTTTATCGCCAAGTTCCTCTACAATGAGATTGGTAAACTCAACCATTTCCTCGGCCGTATGTCCTACATGTGCCAGGGGTGTATAGAGCTCCCTGCTGGTTTCATCAGCCCGCAATAATTCAAGCATTGCAAAATTGGTTCCTCCATGTGCTGCAAAATCGATCGCGGCAAGCGGAAGTTGAAAGAGCGCTTTTAAACTATGATAGCCCATTCCCTGACCCACCTCTTTTACGATAACTGGAAATTCAGCTACATTCAGGATCTCTTCCACCACCTGAAGGGAAGTCATGTTAAAGTGATCCCCTTCGGGTTGAAGCCATTCCTGTAATGGATTCACATGAATGATCAGTCCATCGGCCTTTAGTTTATCAACTAATTTATTTACCTGTGATAATCTTTTCTTTACAATGAGTTCTTCGAGCTGTGCTACTCCTAAGTTTGCGAAAAAGGGATAGTCAGTTCCGATGAGCGGTCGAAGATTGAAATCCTCAAAAAAAGTATCATCTTCCAGAATGATCCTGCATGATCCCAGACCCATTCCCAAACCAAATTCCTGGCATGCTCTGCCTAAATTCGCGTTGATGGTTTTGGCTTTACCTGTTCCTCCGGTCATGCTGGAGATCCAGATGGGTGCTTTGAATTTTTTATTGAGAAAGGGAATCTCTTTCAGATTGTTTTGGGGATGTCCAGATAATAAAGGCTCATAATAAAAACGATGGTCTGTCATATCCACCTGCGACTTAAAGGCAAGGTCAATATGATCCTTTTTTCTTGACTCCGTAACTTCGATTAATTCCTCCGCCATAACGCTAAAACCCTTTTACTTACAATAATTATACCAGTTTTGTTAAGATTTTGTAAAAATACGAGATAAATTCTTCATAATAAAGAGTTTGGCTATAAAAATGGTTTGTGTAATTATTTCTGTAATTTAGTACACTGTTTAAGAGCATTTTAATTGCAGTCCCGATGTCAAGCTGTTTAAGGCGATTTATTTTATTCTTTTTTGGAGTTTTATTTACCGGGGGACTTTCTTCACAAAATATCTATTATAAAAGATTTACCACGGCAGATGATCTGCCTTCTTCGGTTTTGTATCGGGTTTTCAACGATTCCAGGGGTTTTTTATGGATCTCAGGCAATACCGGGATCACCCGGTTCGAAGGAAGGCATTTTGTAACCTACGGAGTTGCCGAAGGACTTACTGATAACGAGGTGTTTGATATTGCAGAGGACAAACAGGGTAACATATGGTTTACTACCCTTACAGGCATTCCATGTTATATAACACCTGCGGGGTTCGTTCATGCTTTTAACCCCAAAATTTTTGGGGATAGTGTATTTGTAAATTGCTTTCGTCATGATGCACAAAACCGTTTATGGATCGGCGACCGAAAAAACAATATTTACGTTTTCAAGAAGGATACATTGATCCAGAAATTTCATCTGGATGATGATGCAAAGATCGATGCATTCGTGGAGGATTTACAGGGAAGAATGTGGTTCACTACTAATAATACCAGTGTGATCTATTATTTTGAAGGATCCAACATTAAGACCATGCGGATTTATGAGGATGACCGTATGTTTTTTACTGCCCATCGATCTATTTTATTGCGAAGCGGTCATATCGTTGTATATGGCTATAACCATTTTGAAGTGATCGATCCGGATACCAAACTGGTTATTTACCGAAAGGAGTTTGATTCGGAAAGCACAGGAAAAATTATTGGGATCTACGAAGGAAATGATTATCGTTTATGGGTTGGCACTACCAACGGGATCAATGTTTATGTGAGGAATAAACAAATGGGTTATGATATTACCCAAAAAGAGATATTGAAAGGCGAAAAAATCACATCGATTACCCAGGATTTTGAGGGGCATTATTGGATCAGCACGATTAACAAAGGATTGATCTTTATACATGGCTATCCGGTTCTGTATTTTAAATTCGCCGATAACCAACAGGGAAATACACTTAATCTTTGTTCGAGTGGTGATTATATTTATGCCGGTACGGATGATGGACGAATCTATGCGATTAACAATAATCAGCTGGAAAATATTTATTCACCCAAGGATGCTTTTGAAATTTCGAGGGTAATGGCCAGTGCAACATTACCCGATGGCTCTGTTTGGTTTGGAAAGGATAACGGGATTACGGTGGTACGGGGAACAAAAATCATAAAAGAAATTCCAATTAGTCCGGTTAAAAAAATTGTGGTTGATGATGAAGGATGGGTTTGGATAGGAACAAGCCAGAAACTCATTCAGGTAAATCCGCAGAATTATCAGATAGAGGCGACTTATCAGTCAGGAAGGGTAAGTGCTTTGGTAAATGGAGGAAACGGGAAAATTTATTTCTCCAATGAAAAAGGATTGAATATTCTGCAAAATGGGGAAGTGAAAAATATTTTTACATTGGCTCAATTCGGGAATGCCAGAATCTCAGATATTGATGTGGATGAAAAAACAAGGATCATTTGGGTTGGAACCTATGGCAGGGGTGTATTTGGGATCAGAAATAATAACCTCGAGTTTCACCTGGATAAATCAAAAGGACTTTCGAGTAATCTTATTTATGCAGTGGAGTGTACGAAAAACGGTGGTTTATATCTTGGACTGAATAAAGGGATCAATAGGATAAAAGCAGGTAGAAATGGCATGGTGGATATCTGGTCGATCGATCATCAGAATGGTTTGATTGCAGATGAAGTAAACGATGTACTCCACTATAAAGGCTATTTATGGGCCTCTACGATTGATGGTATTTGTGCTATTGGAGAGAATGAAGAGATGAGGAGTCTGGCACCACCAAAGATTATTCTGAATGGATTCAGGGTGAATAATGAAAATAAATCCAACATTAAAAATCTGGTGCTGGATTATGACGAAAATAATATTGAAATTGATCTTATTGGTATAGGGTTTCAAAGTGGACGGGCTTTAAAATTCAAGTACAAACTCGAAGGTCTGGATACAAACTACTCCTATAGTTCAGGGGGGATTATTGATTACAATGCATTGGCTCCCGGCAAATATACATTTGTTGCCCATTCAATGAATCATCAGAATGTGGAGAGCACTGATGTAGTAAAAATAACCTTCATTATTTATCCGGCGTATTGGCAAACGATCTGGTTTCAGTTGTTTTTGGGGGTAGTGTTATTCATTATTTTCCTCTGCGGAATTCTTGTGCGGATCCGTTTGATCAAGAAAAAGGAGGAAGAAAAAACGCGACTTAATAAAATGCTGGGCGAGCTGGAACTCACGGCTCTCAAGGCACAGATGAACCCCCACTTTATTTTCAATTCGTTAGGCTCTATTCAGAATCTAATCAATCGTGATAAAAAAACAGAGGCGAATATTTATCTCTCCAAATTTGCGAAGTTACTTCGTTTAACATTGGATAATTCCGATAAAAAAGAAATTCCATTGGCGGATGAGATCAATATGCTTGAATTATACCTCGGATTGGAAGCATTGCGATTCAATAATCAGTTTGAATATAAAATTGAAATGTCGGAGTCGGTAGATATTTACGAAGTAAAAATACCAACAATGATCCTGCAACCATTTTGTGAGAATGCGATCAAACATGGATTGCTTCCTAAAAAGGCAGATGCTACTTTATTGCTTCAGTTCGAAACCATCGATGAAAACACTTTACATTGTGTAATTGAAGACAACGGTATAGGGCGGGTACAAAGAGAAAAGTTGAAAGAGAGTTCGGTCTCCGGGCATATCTCCAAAGGGATTAAAATTACACGTAATCGTTTGGAGCTTGTGAACCAGTTGAGAAATAAACCGGCGGAAATCAAGATCACGGATATGTATGATGATACTGGTAAAGCAGCAGGTACAAGGGTTGATATTCTTATTCCGTTTGAATATTAATGCCAGTTTCGACCTGAGAAGATCGAAAAGCCTTATGACTCTTGCGTTTTAGCAGATTCTTCCACCATTTTTTTGCAGGCTATTGGCAGTTTCTCATCAATTCCTTACATTTGCACCCCTTACAAAGGGAAATCATAAATTCCTCGGTAGTCCCGAAAAACCCAAACCTTTGGTTTGATGTTTTTCGAGGATGCTCGAAAGATCAACAAAAGCAAAGCTTTTGGATCTTTCGGCACTCAGTTGGACAACCGAAATGAATATAAAGTTTACCTTGTAAGAAGAAAGAAAAATAAATTCCTCGGTAGCTCAGTTGGTTAGAGCACATGACTGTTAATCATGGGGTCGTAGGTTCAAGCCCTACCCGGGGAGCAAAACACAAAGGCTTCTGTAAATGGAAGCCTTTGTGTTTATTTGGTTCCAGTTCTATTTTTACGGATTTTTAA
>JANWKQ010000113.1 GCA_025451295.1 Flavobacteriales bacterium
GAACACCAGGTTTGTTACCATTTCCATCAGGATAAGGCATTGCAAAAAACTGCATTAAGCTGTAATAGGCAACAGCTCTTACAAATTTTGCTTCTCCATTAAAACGGGCGGCATCTGCACCAGCCACATCATTTCCTTTAGTAACCATTCCATCGAGGAATAAATTGCAACGGTTTATTACGGTATAACAAGCTCCCCAAAGATTGTTTACTTCATTATCGGAAGCATTTTCAGAAAATTCCCAGGCGGCCCTTGCCGTTACCCTGTTCGGATCGTTCGATAAGAAATTTTCAGGTCTTGCATCATTATAGATGAAATACCTTCCACCATAAAGGTTTCCCGATTTCAAACCAGAATACAAACCTTTTACCTGGTTGTCAATCCTGTCTTTGGTATCAAATGCCGTAGCATCTGATAAAGACGTTTGCGAAACCGGATTAAGAAACTCCTCCTTTACACATGAGTGCATGCCAACTGCAAATGCAGCTATCATGGTAGTTCGAATTATATATTTTTTCATAACAATTTTTAATTTTAGGATTAAAAGCCAAGATTGATTCCAAAAGTTAATATGCGGCCATTGGCAACAGTATTTCTGTCAATACCCTGATTCAGGTTACCTGTTCCGTTAGATGAAACTTCAGGATCTGGTCCCTGGTATTCTGTCGCGATAAATAAATTCTGACCACTAACATAAAACCGGAGGTTAGAGATGCCGGCTTTGGTAACCAGTTTCCCTGGCAAATTATATCCCAGTGATAGGCTTCTCAGCTTTAAGAAATCTCCTTTTTGTACGTTTTCTGAAATAGGATAAGCAGAACCATTAGAAGTGTTATCAGCATATACAAGGCGTGGTATATTGGTAATATCGCCTGGTTTTTGCCAACGATTCAATACTTCCACATTGCTGTTCCAGAAACGCTGATCAAGTGTTGTTGCTCTTGTACCATTATATACATAAAAACCTAACTGATATGTGAAAAGCACATTCAGGTCGAAATCATGGAAACGAACGGTATTGTCAAATCCACCAAAATATTTTGGAGCGCTGTTTTTCCAAGGTTTCTGCGCAAGACCTGCATTAAGATCTGGAGATACCAAGCCTGTGCTACGGAATCTATAACGGCTACCAGCAGGAGCAGAATGGTCGTACAAGAGTTCTTCACCATTTTGATTTACTACAATTCTACGGCCTGTAGTTGGATCTACTCCTCTGCTTTCAACAACATAAATCATTCCCACCGGGCTGCCTGGTAAAGTGATGCTGGCAGTTTCCAACTGAGTAGCAGTAGGGATGTTCGCGATTCCATCCACCAGTTTGGTTACCTCATTATTGTTATAGGTAAAGTTGAGGGATGTTGACCAGGTGAAATTCTTCTTCCTGATTGGAGTTGAATTTAAAGTAACTTCTACTCCTTTATTGTACATAGCGCCTACGTTCTGTAAAACCGCATTAGGCATACCTGTAGAAAGCGCGTTTGGAACGCTTAACAATAATCCATCAATATCATTGTCATAAAAAGCAACTTCACCGGTTACTAAATTATTAAACAAGCCGAAAGAGAAACCGATATCCATTTTCGTACTTGTTTCCCAAGTCAGTTTGTCGTTACCAGCCTGGCTGAAGATCAAAGTAGGGCCTCCGTTATACAATCCGGATCCACTGTAGAATGAATATGAATCATAGTTTCCGATTCCGGATATGTTACCTACTGTTCCATAGCTACCTCTTATTCTGAAAGAGTTAATTACATCAGATAAACCACCTTTCCAGAATGATTCATTGGAGACATCCCATGCAGCGGAAACGCTGTAGAAGTTACCATATTTCAGACCTTCGGCGAACGCAGAATAGCCATCTCTCCGGAAACTACCACCAAGGAAATAACGCTTTTTGAAGTCATAGTTCGCACGACCAAAATAAGACGCGAGATAATTTTCTCCTAAACCTAAGCCCGCAGTAAGTGGAGTATTAAAACCACCCTGGATTACTGTAAAGAAATCATCACTTAGTGTTTGACGACTTATACCAAAACCTTCAAATGTTGTTCTTTGTTGCTCAGCACCCGCTAGTAATGTTACAGAATGATCTTCTGCGAATACCTTGTCGAATTGAAGGGTATTGGTCCATGTCCACCTTTTATTCTTACCAAACGTACTGAATGCAGTTCCACCGTTTGCGAAACCATCCCCAATCAGTTTAGTGTAGAAGTTTTTATTGTCGGTATTCAAATAGTCAATACCAAACGAAGAGCGTAACGTAACCTCTTTGATTGGTTTTATCTGTCCATACACATTCCCCAGAAAACGATTGTTTTCCGTATTGGAATAGTTCTGATCAAGCAGTGGTTGAGGATTCCAGAAAGTAATGTTTTCGATGTTATTCATCTTACCGATAGCGTTACCATTCAGGTTGTAAGTGCCATCGTTGTTATATACACCAACATTTGGAGGAAGAGAAAGTGCAAGTCGACCAGCACCCGCTGATGCGAAAGCAGAACCGGGAAGTGATCCGGAGTTGATTTTTGCAGTATTCAATTCATTGGCATAAGATGCGTTTACACCAATGGTGAGCCAGTTGTTTGCTCTATGGTCCGCATTAAAACGAACCGTTTTTCTGTTAAAATCATTTCCTTTTACAATACCTTCCTGGTCTGTATATCCAACCGAGAAATAATAATTGGTGAAATCATTTGCACCGCCTACACTAAGGTTATGGCTTTGTGAAAAACCAGTGCGATAAATTACATCCGCCCAATCAGTATCAATCACTTCTACACTACCATTAAGAGTTGGCAGGTAACGGGGTACAGCACCGGTGTTGGTTAAACCTTCATTCTTGATCATCATATACTGCTCAGCATTTAACATATCCCACATCCTGGTTGGCTTGGTAGTACCAATCCATCCATCGTAAGTAACTTTTGCTTTTCCTTTTCTACCTTTTTTAGTAGTGATGATAACAACACCATTAGCGGCGCGGCTTCCATAGATAGCCGTAGCAGCTGCATCTTTCAACACGTCCATGCTTTCAATATCTGCAGGGTTAATGTTGGATAAAACGTTTGAAGCTGCTAACGTTCCGCTCACATCTCCAGTAAACGTAACCACTCCATCAATAACAATGAGCGGTTGTGAACTCAGGTTAATAGAGTTAGTACCCCTGATTCTGAATACAGGAGGATTGTTCAATACACCATTAGGAACTGTAATCTGAACACCAGCCGCACGACCGGCCAATGCCGCATCAAAACTTTGTATGGGCTTATCCGCGATTACTGAACCTTTAACGGTAGTGATACTTCCGGTAACATCACTTTTCTTTTGTGTTCCGTATCCAACTACAACAACTTCAGCCAATGATTTGTCATCGGTTTTAAGGGAAGCATCAATTACATCTTGTGATCCGATAGAAGCTTCATAAGTTGTCATATCCACCGAGGAAAAAACCAGTGTCTTTGCTGTAGAAGGAACACTGAGTGAATACGTGCCATCAATCTTGGAAGTGGTACCTGTATTTGTACCTTTAATTAGAATTGATACATTGGGAATCGGATTCCCTTTGTCATCCGTAACTTTTCCGGTGATGGTCCGGTTTTGTGCAAGTAGTTGACCCGATAGCAATAGAATAGCTACCGAAACGGCCAGAAATTTTCTCATGTGCGTTAGTTTTTAAATTTGAAAAGTATACTATAGTTAGTCTGTCTGTCAGAATCTACAATGATATAAAAAAACCCTTGAAAAACTGCTTATTGTCATCCCATTTCATCTCTTAAATTCCCACATGCCAAAACTTGAATTCCAAAGAAAAACAAGCTATCCTGAATCAATTATTCACTAAAATTCTAAATCCGGGGATAAATAGGATATTCTTGAAATTATTTACCTATCGTAAAATAAGTACAAGTATTTTATTGACGGTCAACTGTTTATATTTGGAAAAGGTAGGGGTTGTTCAGCAGGTTGAATATTAGTATGCGATCGGACATAATAAGACCATTATAAACTCTGTTTTGCTGCTTGAATTGTTCGGTCTATATCCTCGATACTAAGGGCATTGTTCAAGAACCAACTTTCAAATGCGGAAGGGGGTAAGTATATTCCTTTTTCAAGCATTGCATGAAAGAATTTTTTAAAGCGTTCGTTATCGGCAGTGGAGGCAGTAGCAAAATCAACGACTGGCCGGTTACTGAAATGAACACTTATCATTGAGCCCAGTTGATTGATTGTATACGGTTCACCCCAGTTCTTTAATACTTCATTCAATCCATTCTTCAAATAGATTGTTTTTTCTTCCAGTTCCTGGTAAATGGAGGGATTGTTTTTTAATTCTTTCAGTGTAGTATAACCGGCAATCATCGCAATCGGGTTTCCGCTAAGTGTACCGGCCTGGTAAACATTGCCTAAAGGCGCTACAACTTCCATGAACTTTTTCTTCCCACCAAATGCACCAACGGGTAAGCCTCCACCAATCACTTTACCATAAGTAACCAGATCCGCATCAATCTTTAATGTTTGTTGGGCGCCACCAGCCGATAAACGAAAACCGGTCATCACTTCATCAAAAATGAAAACAATATCCTCCGCGTCGCAAATCTTTCTTAATCCTTCGAGATAACCCGGTTGAGGTAATATACAACCCATATTTCCGGCAACGGGTTCGATAATGATGGCGGCTATTTGATTTTTATTTTCAGAAACCAGTTTCTCTACAGCATTTAAGTCATTGTATGCGCAGGTAAGTGTATCATGACTTACTCCAGACGTAACACCGGGTACAGTTTGAATATTCAAGGTAGCGACACCACTTCCTGCTTTGACTAAAAAAGAATCAGCATGCCCATGGTAACAACCTTCGAACTTGATAATCTTATTACGACCAGTATATCCACGGGCCACTCTAACAGCACTCATACAGGCCTCGGTTCCGCTGCTTACCATCCGTATCAGGTCCACATTCGGCACCATGCTTTTGATGAGCTCGGCCATTTCAATTTCCAATTCGGTAGGCGCTCCATAGGATGTTGAATAAGTCGCGTATTCCTGAATTGCCGTTACTACTTTTTCGTAAGCATGTCCAAGTATCATCGGTCCCCATGAAGCGATATAGTCGATGTATTTATTGCCATCCGCATCAAACAAATAAGCGCCTTTTGCTTTTTGGATAAATACAGGTGTTCCACCAACGCTTTTGAATGCACGTACGGGAGAGTTAACGCCGCCGGGGATGGAGGCTTGAGCTCTTTCGAAAAGTTGTTTGCTTATTGAATGATTCATAAAAAACAATGTGCAAATATGCAAATGTGCAGATGTGCAAATGCTGAGGTTCTAACAGCTTGAATAGAATTCAGATTGCTAATAATCGGGGTTGACGCACCTAAAGAATTTGCACATCTGCATATTTGCACATTTGCATATTCAGATTAAGGCAACTGCCTTCTTCGCAAAATACGTCGCTATCAAATCCGCTCCCGCTCTTTTAATGGAAGTAAGTGTTTCAAGAATTGCTTTGTCTTCATCCAGCCATCCCATTTTAGCCGCGGCTTTAATCATTGCATATTCGCCACTGATATTGTAGGCACTTACCGGTA
>JANWKQ010000114.1 GCA_025451295.1 Flavobacteriales bacterium
AACTATGCAGTGTATGGGAATTGCTGCTACAATCGTTGAGCGTCCAGTTGGGAGCAACCATCTGAGCTTTTAGAAACCCAGTTATCACAAACAAAAAACCAACAAGTAAAAATTTCCTTTTCATATTGACTTCTTTGATGATACTAATATACGTTATTTTTTCCAATATAGATTTCTATAATGGTCCTTATGCACACCAATATTATATGAAACCCCCATGTTGAAGATGTTTTGGCCCCCGAATGAATTAAACAAACGGATGTACGAAAGATCGATCTGAAGTCGTGGCGTTGGAAATATACATACACCTCCATCTATGCCCCAATCAGGTATATCCCTTGTATGAAAGAAGGCAAAATGTTCAACAAACAGTTCAACAAAACGATGGGTAATAAATCCAAAACAACTGCTATATGTAAACGAATGATCTATTTGCGGACCTCCATAAATATATCCGGCGTTATAGTTCCAGTAAAACCAATCGGTGATAAAATGATTGGCCAAAAGGTTTACTTCTCCACCAACAGGTCCTTTCGCAGAAGAAAAAGTTTTATCAGAAAAAGTAAATAAGCCCGATAAGGCAAGTTCGGGTCTGAATCCTTTTTGCCTACAAAGTTTAAATTTTCCACCAATACCAAATCCAAACAGATCCCGTTTAGCATATTCTCTGGAAAAATGAGTGCTCAAAGGCAGATAATTCACCACCAGTCTTAATTCAAAAATCGGAAAAGGAGAATATCGCAGAAGAATTCCAGGAGCATTATCAAAATTCAGATTCGTACTATCATCCAAAGTGAATCCATAACCCATTTCTATTTGCAGGGTCCTTTGCGGGACAAGATATGGGAGATCAGCAGCACCAGGACGATCAAATTCAATAATGGTATCCTGCGTCCAGCAACTCAGCGAAAAAATCCCCAATAAAACAGAAAGGATGTGTTTCAAAAAAATACTGGTTTGGTATCACTAAAGTAAATGAAATAAATGCGTGCTGCACTAGTAATTCAACAAATCCTGCAATTTTTCTCCAAATCTCTTTCTAGGAAGAAAATTCCATTCCAGATCCGAAGCAAAAGGTACCGGAGAATCTAAGCTTCCACATCGAACTACGGGTGCATCCAGATCCTGAAAACAATGTTCATGTATCAATGAGGCGATCTCTGCTCCCACTCCGCCGGTTAAGGTGCATTCATGCAATATAATGGCCTTACCGGTTTTTTTCACCGCATTAAAAATAGTTTCAGTATCGAGGGGGGCCAACGTTCTTAAGTCGATGAGTTCTGCCGAAATCTCCGGATGGGTTTTTAGATATTCCAGGGCCCAGTGTACACCAAATCCATACGTAATGATGACCACATCGTTTCCCTTCTGTAAAGTATTGGCAACCCCAAATGGAATATTGAAATAACCATCACTTACTTCTCCGTTAATGCTTCTGTATAAAGCTTTGTGTTCAAAATACATCACAGGATTCGGATCTTCGATCGCAGAGATTAATAATCCCTTTGCATCCTGCGGAAAAGCAGGATAAGCTATTTTTAAACCAGGCGTATGTAAAAACCAACTCTCATTACTTTGTGAATGAAAAGGACCAGCACCTACACCGGCACCTGTTGGCATGCGGATCACCACATCTGCATTTTGGCCCCAGCGATAGTGCATCTTCGCCAGATTATTCACAATGGGATTAAAACCACTCGTCACAAAATCTGCGAACTGCATTTCAATCACTGATTTCATCTTTTTTATACTCATTCCCAATCCGGTTCCGATAATGGCAGATTCACAAAGGGGTGTATTTCGTATACGGTCAGGTCCAAATTCTTCTAAAAACCCTTCAGTTACTTTAAAAACCCCTCCATATTCTGCCACATCCTGTCCCATGATCACCAGACTATCAAATTTACGCATCGATTGCTGAAGTCCATCACGTACAGCATCCACCAACCTCATTTCATTTTTTTTCTTTCCGGGTTCCGATTTTACAAATGTATAAGGTGCATACACATCGGCCAATTCTGTTTCTGTCTCAGCCGTAATTTCCGGTTCGGCAAAAACAGTTTCTACACCATCATCAATTTCTTTTTTGATCAGTTTGCGGATCTCGTCTTTCATCTCCTTTGTAAGAACACCGGTTTCTAACAAATAATTTTCGAAATTCACTATCGGATCCTTCTTTCCCCATTCATCAAATAATTCTTTGGGAACATATTTGGTTCCACTCGCCTCTTCATGACCTCTCATCCTGAAAGTAATACATTCCAATAAAACCGGATGTGGTTTTTTACGCATATCCTCTGCGATCTTCTTGACCGTTTTATATACTTCAAGTATGTTGTTCCCATCAATGGTAATCGCTTTCATTCCATAACCAATGCCTTTATCAGCAATCGATTTACACCGGAACTGTTCGTTGCTCGGAGTTGAAAGTCCATAACCATTACTTTCGATACAGAAGATCACAGGCAAATCCCAAACGGCTGCGGTATTTAAAGCCTCATGAAAATCGCCTTCACTTGTTCCACCATCTCCGCTAATTACAAGCGTTGCTTTTTTCTCTTTTTTTAGTTTACAAGCCAAAGCAATTCCATCGGCCACCCCCAATTGCGGACCCAGGTGAGAAATCATTCCTACAATATGATAGTCATTGCAACCAAAATGAAAAGATCTTTCGCGGCCTTTACTGAATCCGTTCATCTTTCCCTGCCATTGCGAAAATAATTTATCAAATGGCATATTTCTTCCAGTGAACATTCCCAGATTCCGATGCATGGGTAATAAATATTCATCCGGTTCAAGCGCAAGGGTAGCACCAACTGAAATCGCTTCTTGTCCGATACCGCTAAACCATTTGGAAATTTTTCCCTGGCGAAGTAATACCAACATTTTTTCCTCGATCATCCTTGGCTTGAGAAGATGATAGTATAAATTCCACAGTGTTTCATCACTGATCCCATCCCTATTGAATTGCATGTAAATAAATTAATGAGTAAAGGTATATATTTAAGGCAAGCCCAAATAAAAAAGCACCGCAAATTACGGTGCTTTTTTGTCATAATTTTTCTCTGATTATTTGATCAGACTTGCAAGATCCTGAGCAATCACAATTCCCGGAATATCAACCGGTGCGCCTACCTGCGCCACAAAGCTTCCCTGAACCTCCCCGGTCTTATAGGTAGTAAAACCAATTCTGTAAAGTCCAACTGTAAGCGCTTTTAGCGGATTGTTCACCTCACTGGTAATTCTCAGCAGTGAATTAAAGGAACTGCCTGAAGGTTGCTTCGGCATTTCACCGGAATCGTCATTCTGGTCATACATATTCCATGTTGCACTCGCTGCCTTGGATGAGATCTCCTCAGACTTTAAAATACCATCCGCTTTCTCCAATGCAATCCAGGTATCAAAATAAGTGGTTCTTTCAGCACTATTCTCCGTATATACCGCTGAGAAAAAATCCGTACCGGAAGGTTTCATATCAGTAGGAATAGGTGAAGCCATTCTTACACCAATTTCTGGTGCTGCAACCGGAATCCAGATATATAGATAGTACATCTTCTTTTCATTCACCGTTGCATCGGCTGCTGTCCCGGGTTTCACGTATCCATAATAACTAATAAGCGATGTATATGGAACCCTTACTTCCTGTCCCATTACATTTTTTTTACCCATGTCCGCACCAAATTTGGGCAAACCTTTTTGAGCCATCAGACCCATCGAGATCATAACAATTGAAAGGATCATTAATTTTTTCATGATTTTTTTGATTTGAGAGTTTAACCAAATATATGGATTGAGCCATTATATTCTCATTTAAGTTGCATCACTACTCCTTAATTAATGATAACAGGTTCAGGCTTAGCTGATTTTTTTGTTTTTTCAATCACAAAAAAAATCCCGGCCGGTTAAACCAGCCAGGATTTTGTGATCAATGTGTTAGAAAATTAGTTCTTTAATATCTTCCAGAAACGATTATCTACCTTTAAATAATAAGTTCCGTGAGCAACAATTCCCAGATCAATCATTCCGTCTCCGGTTAGCTTACCTGTTTTGATCACCTGACCTAATGTATTCAAAATAGCATAATCATGTGATCCACTTTCTAAACCGGAAATAAAGATGAACTGTTCAGTTGGATTTGGATAAACCAGGATCTCTGCTTCGCCACTTTCACCTATTCCAGTGCATGGGAGCACCTGAATACTGACCACTGCATTATTGGAACATCCGTTTCCATCTATATAGGTATAAGTAATATTAAAAGTACCGGTACCTGCAGTTGTTGGATTAAATTGTCCACCACTTACCGCAGTACCTGTATAGGTTCCACCTGAGGGAGATCCACCGGACAAAGTAACCGGTGCATAATTCACACAAACGGTTCCCAGAGGTGTTTGACTTACACTTGGTAGCGCATTCACCACAACAGTTGTTGTTGCGGATGATGTGCAGCCTCCCGTAAACGTAATGGTTACAGAATAAACGCCTGCCATTGGAAGCGTTGAAGAAGCAATGCTTGGATTTTGCGTAGAAGAACTAAATGTATTCGGACCAGTCCAGGCATAACCGGTTCCACCAGCTGTTGAACTCAACGAAATTGTTTGTCCTTCGCAATAAGGTCCTGTATTCGAAGCAACGGAAGATGAAGTATTGATAACCATTACAGTGGTGGTGGCTGTAGCTGTACAACCGGATGCATTCGTTACGGTTACTGTATACACTCCATCGTTCGCTAACGTACATGAAGCTATGGTTGGGTTTTGTGCCCCACTGCTATAAGCTGAAGGTCCTACCCATGCATATCCTGTACCCCCTGATGAATTTAACTGGATCGTTGAACCCGGACAATAAGGTCCTCCATTACTTGCATTAGCCGTTGGACTTGAATTCACAACGACTGTAGTTGTCGCTGTATTGGTACAACCCGCCGCATTGGTTACTGTTACCGTATATACACCACCCATGGCTGGAGTAGCACTAGGTCTTGTTGGGTTTTGTGTATTATTCTGAACATATCCACCCGGACCTGTCCAGTCATAATCTACAGCTCCACCCGTCGCATTTAACTGAATGGTTGCACCGGGACAATAAGCACCTGTATTACTGGCTGTATTTGTTGGAAGTGCATTCACTGTAATGGTTTGCGTACTTGAGTTAGTTCCAAATGCATTCGTAGCAGTTAAGGTCGTCGTGTAAGTTCCAGCCGCAGCATAAGTAACTGTAATTGGACTGGTTGTTCCAGTCGGCGGAGAACCGCCTGGGAAGACCCAGTTAAAGGACGTTGCACCAGTTGAGGTATTCGTATAAGTAACCGTTTGTCCAGCGCAGATCGTATTACCACTGGTGGTAAACGAAGCAGTCGGAGGCGTAGTTGCGGTACCAATAATATTTATGTCATCAATATACGTGTTATTACCCCAACCACTTTTTAACTGGAAACGAATTTGTGCAGCAGTCTGGCTTGCATATGCATTCAGGTTGATGTTTTTAGTTGCCCATTGTGCAGCTGTTGGTGTAAACGGACCGGTATTATCAGGTGCAGTTGCCAAAGCATTTCCGCCTGAATTATTTCCATAAGACGCCAGTCTGGTCCAGCTTGATCCGCAATTCGTGCTGATCCATACAATCAATGAGTCATAATAGGTAGCATTATAACGTGCATTCGCAACAGCAAACGTAAGATTGATCGGTGTAGCCTGTGTTGTAAAATTCAGATAAGGGGTAATTAAATTATCCACTTGACCTACAGTTGTTGTTGCAGGTGTGATCTGATCGTTCAATGCACTTGCAGTAGAACCACCAAATCCGCTGGCAGTTGTCGTTCTTACCCAAAGTGCACTTCCTACATTTCCATCAGGATTTTGGTTTGTCCAACCTGTAGGTGGGAAAGTAACCGCTTCAAATCCTTCTGTAAATGGGATAGGTGTTCCTGCGCCACCGGATCCGGTATAGTTCGATGTGAGTGCATTGTTAGCTGTATTTAAATCAGACTGACTTCCATTTAAACTTCCGGCAACAATGGTGGCAGTATATGTATGCGCCCCTGCGGCAATGGTAATGGATGGCATAGTAACATTAGCAGAAGCACCTGATACTAAACTGCCAGACCATGCATATGGAGTAGCAGCTCCACCATCAATCTGATAATTGATTGTCATGGAAGTTAACGTAACTGTTCCATTATTTTTAATGCTGATCACTGGTGAATGTGGTCCTGTACAAAGTGTACCTGATGGAGACGTAATACTCAACAATTGTGCATCATAGGTTAAAGATGGTGTATTGGGATCATAACCGTTGAGGGTGGTGGCGCCAGTATTACAACCTGCCGGATCCAGCCAGTTGCTCAAACGTGTTGAATTGGTTCCCCCACCGGTCCATGATGTAAATATTTTTCCATAATAATCGTTCCCATTTGTTGGATCATTTTCGTAGGCGCAGGCAGACGGACCACCGTAAAGCTGACCTATGATTTGTCCACTCATATTAAATAAAGGAGAGCCGGATGATCCTGGTTCGGTAACACCGTCAGTCCATGTTCCGGTTTTCCAACAGGTAGCACCGCCATAGGTGGCTGTAGTTGCAGTACCGGTAGCAAAACTTATTTTTTTAATATCTCCATCGGGATGATGAACTCCAAACTGATTCACAGCACCTGTATTATTTCTATCCCAACCGGCATAATATCCACTATAGGTTGTGATGGATGCTTCAGCTCCGGCGGCAGTAATTTCTACCAGACTCATATCGGAACCTGCGTTGGCGGCCCTTTGAGTAGAACCCGATAACGAGGTATAGGGTGGACTTGCACCGGGCTGAGCGCAACCAGGCGCTTCCCAATTGAACCTGAAAACCCATGATCCAAATCCACTGCTTCCACAATGATTTGCCGTTAGTACATAAGGTGTTCCATCATTACAGGTATTGTTGATCAAAGCACCTGTACAAAATCCGCTTCCACCAGAAACAAGCATAACCACTGATCTGATCTGGTTATCATAGGCAGGAAAACAACGGGCATTATTTTCACAAGATCCCGAAGTTCCAAATGCTCGGCTGGTATAAGAAGCTGTACTTCGATAACCATGTGTCACCCTGAATATTTCTAAACTTCCAACCGTTGGACAAGAAGCAGGAACAAAATATTCCACAAATACCGTTTCTCCATCCAGCAATTCTGTTCCAAACTGTAAATCTTCCGAAACATAATTTTGAGTGAAGGCTCCTAACAATATAGATTTATCCTCATTATAAATAAACAGTTTAGCTCCTTCCGGAATTGATAAATATTGAAACGCAATATTTACAGTAATGGCTCCCGGACAATGCAGGCCTATTCTCCATACCCTGTCACCGTTATCCAGATTTTTCCACGTTCCGGAATTATTGAGATTTAAATTGGTAAAGTGATTATATCCAAATCTCCACACTCCTTTTTGCTGATCATTGATAAGATCTTCGGCCATCAATGCATTTACATCTACAATACCCATTTCCTCGATCGGGATCTCGGTATCATATTGAGTAAATTTATATCCCCATGGAGTTCCACCATCACTTAATTGATAAACGGGTTGTTGGGCAAACACAAAAATTGGGAATAAAATTCCCAGGGTGAGCATTAGGGTTTTTAATTTCACAGTGTTATTTTTAGAGCGTTAATACCCCAAAAATAGACAATCTGTTAAAAAAAGCAAATAAAACTAATCCGTTTTAGTTAACAGGCTATTTTACCACCAAACGCACTGTATGACTGTTCTTTTGCTCCACCAGCAGCTTTTTTCCGGCGAGTAATCTGTCTACGGTTGACTGGTTATAATTCCGCACGGTTATGAGTTCCAGATTTTCCTCCAGTTGGAGGGTGAACGTCTTTTCCAGCTCCATATAGAGTTGGGTTACCTTGTCCATTTCATTATCCACACAGATTTGAAAACTTAACGCGGAATGTTGCATCAGGTTTACCTTGATCCTGTATTTGGCCAGCATTCCAAAAATATCATGAAGATTTTCTTCTACCATAAACGAAAAATCCTTTGGCGAAACAGAGATCAATGCCTGGTTCACCTTAAAAATGAAAGTAGGCAATGCACTTAAGGAATCTTTTTGATTAATGACCGTACCTACGCCAGATGGATTCACAAAACTTTTTACCCTTAACGGAATTTTTTTATTCTCCAACGGCTTAATTGTCTTCGGGTGAATTACCGTTGCACCATAATAAGCCAACTCGATCGCGTCTGTATATGAAAGTTGATTTAAGATCTGAGCATCATCAAAATATTTGGGATCAGCATTCAATACTCCGGGAACATCCTTCCAGATGGTCACCTCAATAGCATTTAACGAGTATGCAAAAATAGCGGCCGTATAATCCGATCCTTCTCTTCCCAATGTGGTAGTATTCCCTTCTGAACTCTGGCCAATAAAACCTTGTGTGATCACCACTTTCGATGCCCCTTCCGTTTCAAAAAGCGGATCAATACTTTGGTGGATCAGGTATTCGGTTACGTTCCAGTTCACCTTTCCTTCTCTATAGGTATTATCTGTTTTAATGAGTCCACGGGCATCTTTAAATTCTGCATTTACCCCAACTGAGTTGCAATATGCGGCAACTATTTTGGTAGAAATCACTTCTCCCAACGAAACCACCTGGTCATAGAGATAATTATACTCGTTACTGTTATAGCTGTTTAAAATAATTTTGATCTCCTCAAAAACATTGGAGATCTCCCCCACAATTTCTTTTTTGTTTTCGAAGAGTCCATCGATAATGTTCAGATGAAAATTAAGCAGATCGTTGAGTTCCTCATCAAACTCTTGTTTGCTAAATCCCAATTTCACCAATACTTCCAGTGCATTGGTGGTTTTTCCCATGGCCGAAACAATCACTACAAGATTGTCATCTCCTTTATAGTTGGTAATAATGCTTCCAACATTTTTTACGGCGGTGGAATCTTTTACGGAGGCTCCTCCGAATTTG
>JANWKQ010000115.1 GCA_025451295.1 Flavobacteriales bacterium
AACTAAACTGCAACACCATCTTCTTAACCCGCTCCTCCAAACTCTCATTCGTATACGCATCCCTGATCCTTTCCATCATGATCGGATATGCAAAAGGTGTCGGTTTCTCCGGATACTTGATAATGATCTCCTGTTTTTCGATTCTTTCCAGTGCTTTTCGCATTCGGTTTTGTTCCAACTGAAATTCAAACACCTCTTCATAGGCTTGTCGCAACAACAAATGATTCGGCTCCTGATCCGTAAACACTTCAAAAAATAATTGCGAGCTGGATTGTAAATGTTTATCTGCTTTATAAGCCCCGGGGAATCCGGTAAAGACGAGTCCACCAATGGTGGCAATATCCCGGAATTTCCTTCGCGCCATTTCATTGCTGTTAATACTGGTTTGAATATCCTTCAATAAATGCTCCGATGAAAAAATATCCGAATCGATGGCGAGTTCGATGGGAATATCCTGATCCGATAATAATTCAAATCCATAATCATTCATGGCAATGGAAAAAGAAAACCGGCCAATATGTCCAAGCCGATGCGCCAGAAGAACGGCCATTCCCTCATGAACGAATCGCCCCTCAAACGGATAGCAAAGTACATGAACCCCTTCCTCGGTTTCAAATTTCTCAATGAGAAATTGATTTTCTTTTGGGAGAATCGATCTTTCTTTTTGCAATTCAAACAAAGGCATGAGGGCTTTGATCTCAATATGCTCACTGTTTGCACTGGCGGTATAAATTTGTTGTCGAAGCATATCACCCAGTTGTGCAGATAAAGGAAGTCTTCCTCCTCCCCATGCCGGGATCATTCCTTTTTTTCCGGGTGATTTGCGGACATAGGCTGTCATCCCTTCAATCTTAATGAGTTCCAGGTTGAGGCCGGCTAATCCAAATACATCACCCGGGTGCAGACGTCCAATAAAACTTTCTTCTACGGTGCCAATGTTTTTTCCGCTTAAATATTTTACACGAATCATTACGTCACTCACGATTGTGCCGATGGAAAGTCGGTGCCGACGTGCAATGCGGCGGTCTTCTACTTTTATCAATCCTTTTTCGAAAACCACTTTGTGATATTCATCATAGGCATGTAGTGAAGGTCCGCCGGTGGTAATAAACTGCAATACCTCTTCATACTCCTGTTTGGATAGAGAATTATACGCATGGGTAGTTTTTATTTCCTCATATATTTTTTTCGGATCAAATCCATCGGATACGGCTAGGGTGACCAGGTATTGGATCAATACATCAAACGAACGAATATAAGGAATGCGATCTTCCATAATGCCGGCATCCATCGCGGTTCGCAATGCGGCACCCTCCGCTATTTCCAGACTATGCGTCGGAACAAAATAAATTTTACTGGTTTCACCTGGGCGATGTCCGCTTCTTCCGGCTCTTTGTAAAAAACGGGAAATACCTTTGGGTCCTCCAACTTGTATAATGGTTTCAACCGGACGAAAATCTACACCCAGATCTAAACTCGATGTACAAACAACAGCTTTGAGTTTTCCGATATACAATTGTTCTTCCACCCAATTGCGGATCTCTTGTGAAATGCTGCCATGATGCATGGCGAGCAAACCTGCCAGATCAGGATCTTTGTTGAGTAATTGTTGGTACCACATCTCACATTGTGACCGGGTATTCGTAAAGATCAATGTTGTACCACTGGAATGAATGATAGGTAAAACTTTATCGAGGAGTTTAATCCCCAGATGTCCTCCCCATGGAAATTTCTCCAGGTCATCGGGGATGATGGTTTCTATGATCGCATTTTTTTTAATGGAAGAACGAATGAGTATCCCATTTTTTGCATCCGTACCCAACAATACTTCCATGGCTTGTTCGAGATTACCAATGGTGGCAGAAATTCCCCATACCTGCATGGTGGGACGAATTTTTTTTAAACGACTCAAAGCAAGTTCCACCTGTACTCCACGTTTTGATCCCATCAATTCATGCCATTCATCAGCCACCAGACAATCAAGGTGTGCAAAAATGGGAGCCCATTGTTTGGTGGCCAACATAATATGCAAACTCTCGGGTGTGGTAATGAGAATTTGTGGTGGATGTATACTTTGTTTTTTTCGGTCAGCTACAGTTGTATCCCCGGTTCGGATCCCCACTTCCCAATCAATGCCCAACCCAGCCAAAGCTCTTTCAGTTGAAATTTTAATTTCTTTGGCCAGGGCACGAATGGGAGTGATCCAGATAATACGTAACCCTTTTCCCTTCGTTTGTGCTGATTGCAAAACAGCGGGAACCAACACAGAATATGTTTTTCCACTTCCGGTAGGCGCATTTACAATGCCGTTCTTTCCACGTATAAAAGCTTCCCATGCTTCCAGTTGAAAGTCCTGGGGTTTCCAGTTCATGGAGGTAAACCATTCGGTTGCTTGTTTTATTGTCGAAGACATCCCGCCTAAGATACAAAAGATCGGGCTCGGTTATCCGATAAACTTCTCCATGAATTCCGACTTGCGATTACGTGCCAACTGAAGTTGTTTCCCATCCGTCATTTCGACGCTGCCACCATCTCCTTTGAGATAACCAACAACATGACGAAGATTTGCAATGGTACTTTGGTGGATCCTAAAAAACCCATGTTCGTTCAATAACCCTTCGTATTCTGCCAATGTTTTGCTCGTGGTGATCCGTTGTTCACCGGTAAGAATAAAATGAGTATAGTTGCGATCTCCTTCCAAACGAATAATGTCATCGATGGTGACCACTTTAAAACCCTCCATATTACTGATCACCAATTTTTTGATCTTGCGGTCATCCCCATAATTCTCCACGAGTACTTTCAATCTTTTTTCTGCACCCTGCTTGAGTAACTGCAGATGACTTTCAAGTTTTAACAGTGCCGTATTCAACTCCGTAGATTTGATCGGTTTTAGCAGGTAACCAAAGGCCGAAAATTGGAAAGCCTTCAATGCATAGTTATCATAGGCGGTGATAAAGATCACCTCGAAATTGACATGCTCCAGCTTTTGCAAAAGATCGAAACCTGTTCCCTGTGGCATTTTTATATCCAGAAAAACCAGATCGGGATTATGTTTTTTTATAATGTTGATGCCGGTGTCTACATCGTCCGCTTCGTCCACCACAGTAATGGTATCTTTATATTGTTGCTCCAGAAGATTCCTGAGGAGAAATCGTGCATCTTTTTCGTCATCTATGATGAGGGCTCGTATCATGCTTGAATAATAAATGAAAAACTGGTTCCGGGGGACAAATCCGTAATTTTTACCTTGGTTAACAATCGTTGTTCGGTCAATTGAATTCCTTTCGACTCATGATTGCCCGTTTTGTTGGAAAGACCCACACCATCATCCTCAATATTGCATAGTAATCCTTCATTCGTTTTTTTGAGTTCGATTTTTACACTCCCTTTTTCTTTTTTAGGAAGAATGCCATGCCAGATCGCATTCTCGGCAAATGGTTGGATCACCATGGGTGGGACCATGGTATTCAGCTGATCAATTTCAGGGTCTACCTGAATTTCATATTCCAACATCTCTCCACATCGCAATTTTTCCATTTCGAAATAAAGCTGAAGCGTATTCAACTCCTCCTTCAGTGATATTTTGTTTTTGGCACTGTTATCCAGAATTTTTCTCATCAACGTACTAAAATCCGCCATGTATTCATTGGCCCCATGTGTTTTTCCTTCCACATATAAGCGCTGGATACTGTTGAGACTATTAAAAATAAAATGTGGATTCATTTGTGATCGAAGTGCTTGTTGTTCCAGCTCCGCTTTGTTCCGGGCAAAAACAGCTTCCCGCTTTTGTGATCTTGAAACCAGGATAACAATCACGATGATCACCAACCCAATAAAGAAAAACAAACCTCCTGCCAGGGCAGCAATTAAATAATTTTTTTGTTGTACTTCCAGTTTTCTTACCTTTTCCTGTTCTCCCAATAATTCCAGTTGTTTCCGTTGAGCATCTACCTGGTATTTAATCTCCAGTTCGTTTTTTGTTTTTGCAATATCCATAGAATACATACTATCGCGAACAATAATGTATTGCTGATAATTTTCATAGGCTCCGCGATAGCTACCCATGGCTTCACTCACTCTATAAATATTATTATAGGCATGAAAAAGAAAATTAAGCGATCCCTGTTGCATGGCCATATATTTACCACTATCACCATAAGCCAGGGCTGTGGGTAAATTACCCATCATAAAATAAATATCGCTCAGGTTAATATAAGCACTGGTGATTGTTTTTGTGCTTCCATATTGTTTCCCCATCGAAATAGCCCTTTTCATCCAAACCATCGATTCGTCAAATTTCCCCATGGTGGCCAGTACCCCGGACGTATTATTTATATCGGCCATCATTCCCTCCGGGTCCTGAAGATCTTCATACATCTTTAAGGAGGTTTGATATCCGGTAAGTGCTTTTTGAAGATCTCCCTTCATAAAATTCACCGTGGCTGAATTGCTGATTGTTTTGGCGATGCCTGCGGTATTGTTCAGTTTACGGTAAATTTCGTATGCTTCATTCGTGACTTTTATGGCCTCAGAAAAATTTCCCAATTTAGCGTATACAAACCCAAGATTCGCTTTTGTATTAGCCAATGCCTCTTGGTCATCACAACCCAGTTCAAGTTGCAATGCCTTAAAATAACATTGCAGGGCCTCATCAAACATTCCCTGGTTATCATATTCAAGGCCCTTGTTACTCAGGGCCCTCATGAGCATTTTGCAATTGCCGCTTACTTCCGCCAACCTAATGGCATAATCATAATAACGATGTGCATTTTTAAAATTACTTTGTTTAGACCAGGTATTTCCCAATTCGTTCAGCAAAGATGCCGTTGATTCCTGATTCCCTTTATCAATACTTAAGTTGAGCGCCTGTTCAAGAAATAGCAATGATTGTTGGTTGTTGCCTTTATACCGTTCCAGAATTCCTTTTAGTTTTATACAATTGATGTACAAGAGATCAAGTTGCTTACTTTCTGCAATGCTAAACGCTGAATCTGTATAGGCATAGGATGAAGCGGGATCGGAACTTTTAAGTTCCCAGGCCACCTGGTACATGAGTCTGGCTCTGGTTGTATCAACGCTGGTATTATCCAGTTGTTTTTTCCATACATCTACTTGACCCCATGTTTGGATTGTACATGCAACAAATAGTAAAGTAGCCAGTTTTTTCATTGGTAGAACTAAGGTAGTATAATCGGCCCAAGTTGGAGCATAAAAATTACTGGATCACCAGCGGCATCATCTTTCTATCCGTTAGCACTAATTCATTGAGTTCAATATTAGCTGGTTGATTACACATATAACCACTCCAAACACGAACATAACAATGGTGGGTACAATATCTAGTTTGGGATTATATAATCGGGCGATCCTGGGATCTTTAGGGAGATAGCTGATGCGGATCGTTTCACCTAATTGTACTTTGGTGTTTTTGGGTAACATGATATCCGCATCCCAGGATTTACCATTCACATCAAAGCTCACTTTGGCATGTTTCATATCCGGATACATGCCGAATACGTCCGTCTTCATTTTGGCCAAGAAAAATTCTTTAACGGTCACCTCCACTTTTGGTCGGCCAAGTCTAACCAGATAGGCAATGAACTTGATGACAGACAACAGCACAAAAAATCCTCCGGCGATATAAAACATAGTAGAATGGTTTAATGATTAATAATGTAAAGCTAATATAACAATGTTTTTATAGCCCCAATCAGAACGTTTATCGGTTGGTAGTATCCCTTTATCGGTTAGTGTTTCCGGGGTGCTTTTCTAAGCCGGTATTTCTTTTTATTGCTGGTGCCGTATTCCTTGATCTTTCGTGGCATCTCCTCATCAAAAAAATAATCTATGCGCTGGTGTGCCAGTCTGAAACTTCCTGTGTTATAAGATTCAATATAAAAGATCCGGGGGTCATTCGCTTTTTTATCATGGGTTGAATCAACACTGGAGATCACATCATCATATTTCTGTTTGTTAAAATAAAAATCAGGTCCATAGATGATCTCTTCCAGCATTAGTTCCACTGATGAATTGTTCACCACCATTACTTCCATGGGATCATGTTGAAGATCCACCTGGGTTCCATTATCCATTTGATAATTCACTCCGCCAATTACCCTTACACTTTTTACTTTTAGATTATTATTTACAATATATACCTTGGGTACTCCCACCTGAAAAAAAGCAAACATCATCCCCGATACGAGTACCCCAATCACCACTCCATAATAATTTTTGAATTTCTTATAGATCACAATGGTCAATCCGATCCATACTAGAATGGGAAGCAGGATCGACATCACTGTATACAATTGACCGTTGATACACATGAACGTGCCTTCTACTTTATTCTATTGGAATCAAGTTTTTTGACCAGGCGGTAACGCCATCTGGCGCCTAACCATGCCAGCAACAAAAGGGTCCAGAGTATACCCACATTGTATACTTGATTGATATCGGCATCCTCATCATTGAATTGCGAATAGAAGCCGAAAAAAAGGGCGATACTCACCATGCAAAAAAATATGAAGATGATTCTGGTGATTCTTTGCCAGTTCTTTTCTCTGCTTATTTCAAACATGTCACCCATAGTAGGATTATTAAATGGTTATTTCAAATATAACAGGATTCCCGGATAATAAGTCGTTGTTTTATCGGTTGGTAGGGTTTGCTGATCGGTTAACTACCTTTCTTTTTAATGGAAGCAATCACCTGCTTTAGATATCCCATGTTTTCCTCATAGCTCTTTTCGAAAGATTCCAGGGCAATCACAATTAAATATTTATTCTTCCGAATTAAGGTCATACATTTTTTACTCGCGATCATATCTTTTAAGGTCTCATGGGTGCCGGAGTCCTCATTAAGTTCACCCAGGTCATCTTCGTATTCAATGGTGATCATACTATCCGTAACAGTTGTTTTTTGGTTCTTTTCAATGAAGGTTGAATCCGTAGTAATTTTGACCATTTGTCGGTCCCAGTCCTCATCACTGATCTCTAAAGTCTGGTAGATCACCAATTTTTCTCCACCCATTGATGAAAATGGTTCTCCTTTTGTAAACAGGAGTAAATGCTCCCGGATACTCATTAATTGAAACGGTGTTTTATCCATGGAGAAATCAAACTTCATCCATGATATTTGCCTCACATCGATATCTTTTATATGCACGAAGGTGAGCAGAGAAGTCTTGATTTGTCCTATGTTGATGGAATCAGGCCTTTCCCAGTCTTCTACCTCTTCATCTTTCTCCAAACTAGCTGTTATAATAAAATAGAGATTCGCATCCTTCCCAATCAAAAACATCATCTGGTGTGATGAATCTTCGGTACAATAATGGAGAAGGGTAATATCTCTTTTGTTGATCTTGTATTTTTCCTTTTTTACCTTAGGGTAATCCGTATCCACTACGTCCGTTTCCGCCATAAAGGTGGCATATTCAAATATGTCTTTTACACCTGCTTCCTTTATCTGGTCATCCGTTACATTTTCTGCCGTTATCGACGAGGAAAGTTGATCACTAAATAAACCGGCTTCCTCTTCGCTGTAAAATCCTTTTGGAGGAATAATAAATACATTGCTGGTACCAACACATACATATTGATCGGAATAGGTATTCGTGATCTTTCTTTTTCCCCCACAGGCAAAAAGCAAAGGGAGAAGAATAAGAAATAGAATTTTTATATTTTTCATAGGAAAAGTTGAAGCCTAAGATATATCAATGAATGGTTATTTCAAATATAACAGGATTCCGGGATAATAAGTGGATGTTTTTGTGGGTTGGTAAGGTTGGCTGATTGGTGAACCAGTAACTGCTGTTCTTCGTAGCCAGGGATTCCCAATCAAGTTGGGAATGACATTTCTGAGGTTAAAGCAGAACTCCGATCAACAGTAGTTGATCGGAGTTCTGCTTTAAAAGTTTTGGAGTCATTCCCGCTCCAGCGGGAATCCCCTGCTACGAAGCGGTGTCGTCTCCCGATAGCTTCCCGATAGCTATCGGGAGGGACGTCAATAAGCAGCGACGTTCGGTCAGCAGCGAAAACTCGTCATTCGTCAATGTTTATATATTTGGTATGACTATTGAATAGTCTGCACATTATAAATCTACTAAAACTCAACTTATGAAGTATCTAAAAATCACCGCAGTATTTTTCCTCTTTTTCACCCTCCACAACCTCCATGCTCAAATGAAAATGGTACAGATCACCACCATCGAATCAACCGTAGCCGGTGGGTTGGGTCGCTCCGCCATGGTCATTACCAAGGAAGATGGAAGTCAGGAAGAAAAAGAGATGAATAATTTATTCAGTGCTTTTGGTATCAACTTTACCAATATCAAGCTCAATGAATATATGATCACCTCCACCCTTAAA
>JANWKQ010000116.1 GCA_025451295.1 Flavobacteriales bacterium
CTTACTTTATTTTTGTCGGAGTCAAAAATGGTGAGTTCTGCATCTTTCAGATCTTCGGATTCGATCACCCATTCTGGTCCTGCGGGGTTTTCGTTGTTCACCGCCACAAATCCAAAACTGGAAAGATTATCGAGGGAATCTGTGATGGCATCCGTAAGTACCTCTACACTTGATTTGGGAAGTCCTTTTACGTTGACCAGGTCAAACCCTGGTGAATTTCCCCCATAATCAAGTCCTACCACCTTTACAAAGCGAACCGGATCTTTATAGCCAATAGAAGCCAGATCAAGCGAATTAAGCTCACAATCATTTACTGTTCCCAACAACGTGAATTTTTTTCCATCGGTGCTTACATGAACCTCTGCTCTTTCATAGTTGCAACCATTTTCAGTTACAAATATGTCATTTTGGTTAGGGTAGTCGATGATCTTATTGTTGGTGAATTCAAGGATCACATAACTTCCGGTTGGAAGACTCACGAAATAATTGGTATTGGGTCCTGCAATCAGGTTGGGATCGATTGAAATAGGAAAAGTATATCCTTCGCCTCCATATATGTCGTTAAAATACGGATTCGCTTTCGAATAATAGGTCTTCACCAACTTATCAGCATATTCCGAATTGGGCGTTTGGGCAACAATAAAAAGAGGAAGTAGAATAAAAGGAAGAAGTGTTAGTTTCTTTAGCATGTTGTTCACTATAAACAATAATAACCCCGTGTGGCCAATTAGTTCAACGGTAAAGATATAAATTCTAGTGCCAGGAACAGGTTAATTTTTTATAATTAGGCTTTTAAAGCCGGCTATTGAATAATGGTGATCAGCTTTCGGGTTGTGATATATTTTTGTTCGATCGTAAGGTGATAGCTGCCTGAAGCCAGGTCAGAAATATCAACGCTGCCGGAACGGATCGTAACGATCTTTACAATACTTCCCAGATTATTGGTAATGGTTACTTCCTCATTCTCAAGATCCGGTCCGGTGATAGTGAGTATACCACTTGTTGGGTTTGGGTAGACCATGATATCTTTATCAGGAACAACCACACTGATAATGGATGAATATTTATAGTTTCCATCGAAATCAATTTGTTTAAGCCGATAATAATGTACTCCACCGGACGGGTCTTCATCAATAAAAGAATAAAATTGACTGGAATTTGAATTTCCTGCACCCACTACAAATCCTCTTGACTGAAAACTAATGAGATCTAAACTATGTTGAACTTCAAAACCCGAATTATTTATTTCTGTGGCAGTGATCCACGTTAGTTGATTTTCCTGGTCAACATATTCACCGGTAAAATAAACATACTCAACTGGCAATGGGGTACAACCACCTCCAGGAGGAACGGTTCCTTCCGGCATTACAAAACTAATCACCGTTGCACCGGCGGTACCTGCTGTTGCAGTGGTGGAAGATCCATTGCATCCGTTGGTACTGAATGTTACAAGTCCAGCATTTCCGCCAGTCGCATTCACACTTACGGAACCGGGTAAACCAAGGGTTGAAAAAACAACACCCCCGCCACCACCTCCGCCGGGTCCATAACATCGATTGCTATTTCCATTATCTGAATTTCCTCCGTTTCCTCCGGCAACATTCATCGAAAAAGCCGGGGCAGCATAGGAGGCCACATTTAGACAAATTACACACCCTGCACCTCCGCCACCTGCTGCATCATAGGCTGAGTTTCCACCATTATTTCCTCTGGCACTTATAATATTTCCATTTCCATTGAACGTATTGCATTTTATGATCACCAATCCACCACCATCTCCTCCTGAACCGGAATTACCGTTGTTTGGGCATCCACCTGTATTTCCATTATTTCCCTGACCAGCGCCACCACCGCCTCCGAGAAATATCCTACCGGGCCCTGCACCAAAGGCAAGTGCCAGTCCCGCTCTTCCATAGTTGTTACTTCCTTTGCAATTGAAGGCACCGGGTTCTGCATTATTTCCACCAACTCCACCTATTGCATAATTTCCAGCTCCGGCACCTCCGTTGTTATGATCATTTCCACCACCACCTCCATTGGCTTGTGCACCTCTTCCTAATTCTTTTGTTGTAATAACGGCAGCAATCCCTTCTCCTTTTTGTGCACCTCTATAATTACCCGTGGCATAGAAATACGCATTTTCATTTGTTGTAAAATTGCAACTATTGGGACATACCTGAACATTAACACCTCCCACAAATCCTTTTCCGTCTACATTTATTCCTGCATTGAGATCCACATTCCCGGAGGCGTCAAAAATGAGAACTCCTCCAGTGGTGCCGTTCCAATCCTGGCATGATAGCAGGCCGTTTACATTTACATCTACGTATTGTGGAATCAATATCATTTGAACTTTACCTGCAGGTGCATTGTAGACGTTAACCAAATCCTTCGTAAAATAGATTGTATTGCCCGTGATGCCTAAAATGGTTGCTCTTTCAAATTTTCCTGAATTGTTATATCCTGTAATGGTTCCGAACGCTGCCGTATTGGTCTCATCAATGGTGGCGCCTTTCATCTGAATAATAAGTACAACATTTCCTGCTGCAAAACCACTTGAATTACTTACGTCGATCTGGTTGGCGCATGGCCCCAATGCGGTAACATCTATGTACGAATTAATCGTTCCCGAAATATTGGTCGTTTGAGCAAATGGGATCTGCTGGGAGAGAAGTAATATGGATAATGAAATAAAATATTTTTTCATTTCAGATGGGTTCCCATAGGTTCTGAAAACAAGGTACTGTAAAATGCGAGGAAAATCAAGTTTAGGCCTTTTTTTAGGTATAATTTAATCTGGAATTAGCCCCTATAAAGGATCCGGCCTCCGTTTGGCAGTGGGTACAGCCACCTAAATAAAAAACTTAGAGAGGAGGTTCGTCATGATGACCCGTCTTCTTGCGGGCTTCTTTTAAGGCCCAACGGCGCATGATCTTACGAATAAATCCTTCGAGGGGATGGAGTGTTGCCGCAAGTACAACATTCATCACCAGCTGAAAAACGGGTACCCCGGCAGTGAACTGATTGATATAGGTGGATAAATAGATCAGCAAAGACTCAAATAAAATGAAGATGGTTAACAGGGTCATAAAGCTTCCGAGCTTGTTCTGATTCGGATTGGATGAGAAACGGAAACTCAGGAAAATAAAGGTGGCCAGCATGCTGAACTCTGCCAGATAAAACCAGGGCCTGTGCCAGAAAGGACGGCGAATGGTGATCTTCACAATAACCTCATTGGTATGATATCCATTGGGTTCTATGGCTTTTGCATGGAAAGTATAATATCCGGGAGGTAAATTGGTGTACAATGCTTCACGATGCTCATTGTCTGTAACCCATTCCTCATCATAATCTTCAAGGAACCAGGAATATCTTACGTCACGGGCATTGCTATAACACAAAGCCGCCATCTCAATATTAACGGTATTCTGATCATAATTTAAGGTAATAGGAGGGCAGGCTGTATCACCATATAGTTCTTCGTAAACACTTTTTTTATTCACAATTATCTTTTGTACCCTCAGTACACCTGTTCTATCATCTGCTTTAATATCATGCGTACGGACCCGACTTGCAGAGGAGATCGTACCAAACCAAACATCCCCTTTTGTGTCGGTCATAGCAACGCAGGAATTTGTTTCGACCGGAGTGAATCCCTGATCATATCCGATAAAACTAATTTTTTTGTTTTCCAGATCGAGGCATTCCACACCTTTTTCATGGCCGACCCAAATCCTACCCGTGCTATCCTGGGTTATTGACCATGGGGAATCTGATTGCAATCCATTTCCGGAATGAAAAATATGTGTTCCTTTCCCGTTCCATGCAATCAAACCCGCATTGCTGCAAAACCAATAAAGTTGATGGACCGGATCATACAAACCCATTTCTAATCCGGCCACTGTCGGATTAATAACAGAAGTAAAGTCTTTTACTTCTCCGTCTTTCCATCGTAAAATAAATCCTTCATCACCAAGGAACCATACATAATTCTGTGGATCGATAAATGAGGATCGTATGTATTCATGAGGAATTTCATTAAGGATCCTTGGGTTTTGGTCATTCGGACCAAGAAGGGCGGCACCGGTTTGGGCACTGAGGACTCCGGTTCCGTCGGGTAAAAAGGTAATATGAAGAATATTCAGGTCTTCTGAAAACGGAGAAACTCTTTCCCAAATTACTTTACCATTTTTTATTTTGGCCAGGTCCCCATTAAGGCAGCCTGCCCATACTTCGTCAGTAACGTTATTGTATGCCATTCCAAGAATCAGGCTGCTGTTGTCAAGTATCCTGGATGATTCTTTTTTCACAGTTATACCATCATAACTGAACATTCCTCCATAGTCAGCCCCTATCCAGATCCGTCCATGGTGATCATCCGCAAGGCTCGCGGTGCCTAAAGGAAATATATGTTGGGAAAAATCAAAATGATCAATGCCTTTGCTGTCGAGAATGGCTGCACCGCCACCATAGGTTCCTACCCAAAAATTTCCGTACCGATCCTGATAGGTATCCATGACATGTTCATAGGGCAAACCGTTTTCAACCGTTAACCATTTGATGGTTGTATCTTTTATGATCATTAATCCGCGATCAGTAGAAACATAAATCGCCGACTGGTCGTCAGGTTGATATATATCCCAAACTTCAGCGGCCCCACCTTCGAGTGTAGCAAGGAGGTCCGTCCGGTCTATGATCTGCTTACCTTTGATCTGGGTTAATTGGGATAACCCTCCGATCCAGATATCACCATTCTTTGCTTCAAATGAATTGATGAGCGTAACAGTTGCAGGACAAATAATTTCATAATCAAAATTTTTATCCTGTTGGAAACGAACAGCTCCTTCTTTTCCGACAGAGATAATATCTCCGTTGCTGAGTTTACTTAGCTTCCAGGTATTCTTAAATTCAGAACCATCTTTTTGGTAAAGTATTTCAAACTTAGGTGTTTTTTGTGGGGATATTCTAACGACCCCTGTATCAAGCGTACAAATAAATAATTCACCGGTATTGGTGAATTCAAGACTTCTCACCTGGTTCGATGGAAGGCCATTCGATTTATCGAAGCGTATAAAATTGCTTCCATCAAACATGGAAATGCCTTTACCCATGGTGGAAACCCAAAGACGTCCTTGCGGATCAATTTTAATATCCGAAATAAATTTGGCTCCGATACCATCATAAATAGAATACGTAGTAAATTTATAACCATCGAACCTGCAAAGCCCGGCTTCCGTTGCCATCCATATATAACCTTGTTTATCCTGAACGATTTTAAATACGGAGGACTGGGGTAATCCATCCTTTACATTAATAAGGGTAAATGGATATCGCTGAGCCTTCAGGCCCGTGATAAAAGAAAGGCATAATAATCCTAAAAAGAAGGATTTTAGCAGGGAGTTCCTATTTTTAAAGTTTCCAGCCAAAGTAGGAGTAGAGGTTAAGTGCAAACTTACTTAAAAATAGACGGATTATAATCTATTCTGCGAAAATTAATTAGTCGCTCGGAGTATCCTGTTTATCAATCAATTTACGGCGATTCTTTTTAATGGCCCACTTTCGCATGAATTTACGGATGGCCTGTTCTAAGGGATGAAGTGTACCGGCAAGAATGACATTCATAATGAGTTGAAAAATCGGGACACCTCCGGTAAACTTGTTCACATAGTCTGATACATAAATAAGCAAAGCCTCAAAAATAATGAGGATGGAAACCAGCGTAAGTAAATTACCCAATTTATTTTGAGTTGGGTTGCTAGTGAAACGGAAACTCAGAAAAATAATAAAAATCATTACTGCCACTTCGGCAACATAAAACCACCAACGGTTCCAGATTGGTTTTTTAATAATGAATTTTACTTCCACCTCATTAGCTTCATAGCCATTCGGATCAACAGCTTTTGCCTTGAAGGTATAAACCCCGGGAGAGAGATTCGAATAGATGGCTTCTCTTTGGGAACTCCAATGTGTCCACCTTTCATCGTGATCTGATAAACACCATGAGTATTTTACATCTTTAGCATTATCGAAACATATCCCATTCAGATCAATAACCAGATTATTTTTATTGTAGGATAAAACAAGTTTGTCTATTCGATCCTGTAAAATATCCTGTTTAAACACGATTTCTTCATTCACAGAAATGGTTGGGATATTCAGCTGAACGATTGATTTTTTTGGTCTGATATCATCTACCCTGATCCTTGTGGCGGTAGTTACGGTTCCAAACCAGATATTACCATCCCTATCGCATAAAATGGAACATGAATTGGTTTCAATGGGTGTAAATCCCTGATCATAACCAATAAACTGCGAACTTTGTTTCTCCGGATCAAGACATTCAACTCCGTTTGCAAGACCCAGCCAGATATTTCCGGAATGATCAAGCGCAATTGACCATGGTGCATCCGAATGAATTCCATTTTTTGAATGAAGTTTATATGTGTTTTTTCCATTCCATGCTATCAATCCGGAATAAGAGCAGAACCAATGGATCTTTCTTTTGGGATCATACAATCCCTGAACGACAGTACCTCCGGAAGGATTCACACGGTCCGACATATCTTCAATATGTCCGTCTTTCCAGCGAAGGATATTTCCACCATCCTTCAGCACCCATAAAAATCCATCCTCATCCGCAAATGAATTCCCAAAGTAAGCGCTCCCAAACTCTTTGAGCTGGACGAGTTGATCATCATTTTCCGATAAGGTATAAAATCCAGCCTGAGTGCAAATCAATAATTTATCATGCCAATATTGAATGCCTAATATTCTCACCGGCTCACTTGTTTTTGGAGTCCATCTCCAGATTATCTTTTCATCACGAATGCGGATAATTTTTCCTTCATACTCCGCAAAAAATATATCACCGGTAACCGAGTCTGTGGTGGAAACAAATGGATTCTGAATGTCTGATCGGGTTATAAATGCAGGCTTTTTGGTGGTTGATCCGTCGCATATAACCAAACCCTGGTTATTGGTGGCGATCCAGATATTTCCATCCTTGTCCTGAGCCAATGTATTGGTTGCAAATCCCAACACATCTGTGCTTGCACCAAAATTATCTATACCCTTATTTTCCAGGATGATTGCTCCACCTCCTTGCATACCAACCCATAAATGTCCATTCCGGTCTTTGATCAAGGACCGGGTATCACTTACCGTTAATCCATTTTCCGAGGTTATCCAGGTGGATGATTTTCCGTTTAATTGCAACAAACCCGTGGTCGTTGCAAAGTACATCGTTCCTGTTGAAATATCCTCCAGAATATCCCAAACTTCACTGTAAGGAGGAATATAATGGGACCAGTTGACCCGTCCGTTTTTTGTGAACTGCCAAAGAGATTGAGTTCCACCTGCCCAGATATTTCCTTTGCTATCCTGAAAAAAACTGATGATCTCGAATCTATCTTGAATAATATAATTGGGGGAATAATTCTTATTTTTTTCGAGTTCAATAATTCCGTTATTAAACCCAACCCAAACGTTCCCATTTGGAAGTTCAATTGCGTCCCGGGCAAAAAGTACTTTTTCACCTCCCGGTGTATAGATCACTTTTTGATTCATGTATGGATCAACCCAAATAATTCCGGTGTCGATGGAGCTGATAAAATAATCCCCGGAAGTGGTTTTGAGAAAATGCCTGATCTGACTGGACCTAAGCCCGGTGGATTCGTTGAATCTTGTAAACGTCTGACCATCAAAACAACATATTCCCTGGTCGATGGTTGCGAGCCAAAGCTGACCTCGTTCATCAAACTGGATGTCCCGGATAAATTGCGAGCCGATCCCATCATATTGGGAATACACGTCAAACTGTGTCCCGTCGTATTTGCATAAACCGCCCTGTGTTGCAAACCACATATATCCCTGGCGGTCCTGTGCCATCCGGAATACAGTTGATTGAGGTAGGCCATCCTTTAACCCGATTGTTTTGTACGGAAGTTGCTGAGCATTTAACGATACATGCAAAATCCATAATAAAATGGGCAATATTTTTTTAAAAGCGGAATGGAGGTGATTCACGAAAGAAAAGTAAGATTTTTTTTGCTGCTACCCAAAAAAACAGCATTAACCCAATCGGTCCTTTTTCTTTGAACCGATCCTTTTCATCAATTTTCTGATGCCGCTTTCAAGCGGATGAAGTGTTGCGGCGAAAAGCACGTTCATCACAAGCTGAAATACTGGTATTCCATTTGTATATTTATCGGTATAGTTGCTCAGGAATAAAAGCAAGGCTTCAAAGACGATGAGGACCGCAACTAAGGTCATGATCTGACCAAACCTGTTTTCCGAATCTCTGGAAGTGAAAAGGAAACTTAAAAAGACAATGACACCAAAAATGGCAATTTCGAGCAGATAGAATGCAATCGTATTCCAAAATGGTTTCGAAATTCTGATGGGAATTGAGATCTCATTGGTGATATATCCATTTGGATTCACAGCCCTTGCTTTAAATACATAGGATCCAGGGGATAGGTTATTATAGGATATTTCCCGATAGTTTAGTTTTTCATTCCATTCTTTATCTCCTCCTTCTCCTTCTAAAATCCATTGATACTTAACCGCCTCTGCGTTGGTAAAACAAATAGAGGTTATTTGAAAGCTGATATTATTTTCATCGTGCTTAAGGGAGAGCTTCGGATATTCAGCATGGTAGTAATTCTCTGTGAACCGGGGTTGATTATTCACGTTAATTTGTTGTAATCTTAAAATACCTTTGGTTGAATCTCCTCCAAAATGCTTTACATCTACTTTGGATGCACTGGTAACTGTACCGAACCAAACATTCCCCTTACTATCTGTCATGGCCGCATTTACATTTGTTTCCATTGGTAAAAATCCCTCATTATATCCAATATGGGTAATTTGTTTTTGTTCCAGATCAATACATTCCAATCCTTTAATATGTCCTGCCCAGATTCTGCCAGTACTGTCCAGTGTGATCGAATAAAAAACATCCGACTTTACCCCGGTGTTTGTGGTAATTTTAAAAGGTTTAAATCCATTCCATACAATTAAACCCGCATCAGAGCAAAACCAATAGAGCTTATGTTTACGATCGTAGTAAGCCTGGTTGATACCCGAACGCTCCGGATTGATCACCGATGTAAAATCAGCCACTGCTCCATTTCTGTATCTGAGAATAGCGCCTCTATCACTCGCTATCCAAATCGATCCGTGATCATCCTCAAAAACGGTAGAATAATATTCAGACGGGATCTGCTCCACATGCCTGGCATTTTCAGTTTTTTCATTGAATATATATACGCCTGCATCTGTACAAAGCATGATCTCTTGATTCTCCAACAGGAGCATACAATAGGCGGTTGATGGTATATTCATTCGGTAGGAGGCCACCAATTTTTTTTTATTTACTTTATAGATCCGGTTGTTGCCTGTTAGAAAATATAAATTATTTTGTTTGTCTTTCGCTGAATAAAACGCATTCGTCCCTGAAGGAATGCCCATATCCGCTTTTTGTATGGAAGTATCTGTGCATATATAATACCCGTCCATGTATCTGCCAAGCCAAACATTTCCGAGTTCATCTTCTACCATAGCAAACGTGCAAAAATCATTTCCTTTACCATCATCATCATAATGCACGAGCATATTTTTATTCATCAAAGTGGCTCCGTTTCCATAGGTAGATGCCCATACATTTCCAAAACCATCCTTATATAAATATCTCACCAGGTCATATGATAAACCATTCTGTGCATTTAATAGCGTACGCTGATTATTTTCAATGATCATAACACCCTGGTTGGTGGCCATATAAATTCCCTCATCTTCAAATGGTTTCAGCATGTCATAAATGGTCTGATCCGGGTCAACCAATTTTGATTTATCGTAAACCGAATCATTTTGCAGAAAATAGAGCGTTCCCGGTCCGCCGATCCATAATCCTCCAGATGGATCTTCATAACCGCAAAGACTTGGCCCAATATCCAAATCTGTGGGTTCGTAGTTATTATTTTTTTTGAAACGGGTGATGCCCTTTCCTGTGAATCCAAGAATGTCACCATTGGCAGCTTCCATTATTTTGTAAGCAGTAGTAGCGATCCCATTGTGTCTGAACAAAGTTGCTTTTGGATTTAATGGAGTAGGCATCTCTATTCGAATGATCCCTGAATCACGATCGGCTATCCAAAGATCTCCTGTCTGCGAAAATTGCAGATCAACAATATAACCGAATCCAATTATTTTTGCGAAGTCGAACGAATGAAATGTAGAACCGTCAAAAACAGCCGCCCCACAATCAAAAAGACCCAGCCATAACCTTCCTTGCGGATCAATTTCAATATCCTTTACATAGTTTGATAAGAGTCCTGATTCATAGGAATAGTTGACGAATTCATAACCATCATACCTGCATACACCGGCTTCGGTTCCCATCCATATATATCCCTGTTGATCCTGTATGGCTTTAAAAACACAAGCCTGAGGTAGGCCATCTTTTAAAGTAATCGTCTTAAAAGGATAGTGTTGGGCATAAGAAAACGCAGTACAAAAAAAGAGATAGAAAAGAAGCGAAGAAATGATCGATCTTATTTTACTGCAGTTCATACAGTAAATATAAGTCAAAAATTAATCTTCGGCTAATACGATCAGTTTATCATCTTTATGAAATACGATCTTATCTGATTTAACCGGATTTACCGTGATACCATACGATTTTTTTGCATCGAACTGATCTGCCACAATGCGATAGCCTAAAGCAACTTGTCCTTTACGACGAGCACTGGCCAGCAAA
>JANWKQ010000117.1 GCA_025451295.1 Flavobacteriales bacterium
AACATGCCAAGTGAATGTGGAAAATGCTGCTCCTTCTCTATTTTAATTTTGTTTCCGTTACCAACCCCAATAGTTGTGGTGGCATACTCCCCTACTCCATCAATGGTAAGAATGGCAGCCTCTGAAAACCCGGAGGAGTAAAAAGAAGAGGCAGCATGAGATTCATGATGTGATGCAAAGAGTATCTTTCCTTTGAAGGATAGTTTTTTTCTGATCTCAGAACTTATCCAAAGCCGATTTTTTACCCATAAAGGAATGGCTTTATAAAAATGCGAAAAGCTAAAGGGTATCCTATTGGTAATCGTATCCAATATTCGTTCAAATTTCCAGAATGGTTTTTCATAGTATACCACGTGGTCCACTTCTTTGATGGTGATCCCTGAAATCTCCAGACATTTTTTAATCGCCAGAACCGGAAAAGAACGATCATGTTTGATCCGGCTGAATCTTTCTTCCTGTATGGCAGCAATCATTTCCCCATTCAACAACAAAGCCACTGCCGAATCGTGGTAGTGAGCAGATATGCCGAGTATGTAGACAGACTTAGTTTCCATATAGTTTGCAAGACCTGTGAACATTCATTTTCGACAATAGGAGTTGTGATATGGCCACCTGCCCGCTTTTGTTCAAATGGGGATCATTGGCATAATACAGCGCTATATTCTTTTCTTCCAGCATCCTGAAATCACTCAAAGGGTCAATCATTGTCATATTTAATTCCTTACAAAACTTTTCCAGTTCCTCATATAAAGGATATTGATCCACCGTGTATAAATCTCTGGTATTTTTAGCACCCAGCAATTGATTGTTTTGCCAGTAGAATAAATTCACTTGTGACTGGTGAGGGATCACCATAAAGTATATCTGGCAATTATCAGGTAGCCTGTGGATCATTTTCCTGAATTTTTTTTTAAAACGGGTCCAATCTTTTTTTCTGCCATTCTCCAGGTACAAGGTGTTTTCAACCAAACCGGGTTCCGCCCGGTAGTTCAGTTTTTCCCGTTTTGAATAGTTGTCTGGTGAGAATTTCTCTTTTTCCTTGGGTTTTTCATTTCCGCCTGCATCATCAAAAAAATGATATTTCACCCCGGCAAACCTGAAATTGAGATAGGAAATACCAAGGAATCTATCCGATACAGCCCAATAACCTCGTCTAAATAATGATACGCCCGGTGATCCTGTTGGATGTGAAATATCAAAAAGATCATTCCCGACATAAAACTGGTAAATAAAAATGTTGGGTTTATATTTTTTGATCCTTTTGGGTATATAGGTTACATGCTGTAAAATTCCAGATCCGGGGACAGCTGCATTGATCACAGTATAGCCTGTTAATTCTTCTCTCAAATTCTTTACATAAGAATCATCAAAAGCGGTAAACGAATCCCCACAAATGAGGATACGGGGGTTGCTCGAATTCAGATCAACCTGTGCATTCAGGTCTTTGAATTCTGCCTTGTAATAATCAAACCATTGGAAGCGGTAGGAGATTTCCAGTACGAAGAGCAAAAGGATAATAGTTCCAATAAAAGTACCGATCCCATTGGATATTTTTTTTCTAAGCTCCATGTTGATCAGTCTTGCTTCGGTTCGCAATATCTACCACCGCCATAATCGCCATACTGCCAAAAACAAGGCTGGCCATTTTCACCTGGTCAAGAAATGAATTCACGAGTCCATGAAAAAAGAAAGTCATAAATCCGAGCAAAGCAGCCAAAACAATGTTTTTAATGATCTTGTCTTTTGCCTTCAGGTAAGCTCTGATCCCAATAGCCACGGTAGCGAATAACCATATCAGATAGGAGATGGCTCCGGGTAAACCGGTTTCAGATAAATAGGTCAGAAATTCCGAATGTGCATTTCCTTTATCGCCGTTTAACGTGCTTATGGTTGTCATCTCATACGGTGATTGATAGGGTCCATATTGAAACTGATAGGTTCCCGGTCCAAAACCGGTTACAGGTTTATCCGAAAACATCCGGTAAGCGCAAAGATATCTGTTCACTCGTTCCAGGTTCGAGGCATCCGAATTGAGATTCCCGACCGACATCACATGTTCTCCAATCTCTCCTTTGTTACTAATATTTTCATTTTCCAGTGCATACAAATAAATCCGTTCACGGTTTTGATAGATAATCATGGCGGCACCTAAAAATAATAATACAAAAGCCCAGAATCTCAATCTGAATTTTAAAAATATAAACATCATGAAAGAAATTGCCAGGCTGAACCAGGCAGCCCTTGAAAAAGAAAAGATCTCTGCAACGATAAACAGAAGGGTCATTAGACAAATGCCTAACCGCATCCATTTGTTGGAGGTGATTGATTTTCGATGAATCGTAAGGATCACCAGAAACGGGATAAGAAATGCCAGGCAGGCACCGTAAACAGTATGTTCGGTATAGAAAGGCAGACTTAATTCAAATACATATTTAGGGTCGAAATGATAAAATGCGAATTTGTTGATCGTAAGAATAATGGGTAGAACAAAACCTATGGCATATAGAAGAAAGAATTTGATCATATTTTCTTTTTTGGTCATCCATTGAGCGGCTAATAAATAGAAAACCAGTAAAAAAGTGGAACGCATCAATACTCTTTTATAAGATACAATGGGCATGGTACTCATGAAAGAAGTAATAACCAGCCAGCCAATATCAAGAAGCAAAAGCAACGTGATGGGGTGAAAAAGGAGTTTTTTTAAATAAAAAGGACGATTGAGACCAACCAGAACTGCGATCAACGATAACATGAACACTACGGGTTCCGTTGGAAAATTAATGGCTGATAGTAATTTTGAATTGACAAGATTTTGTGAAAGCGGGATAGAAAAAATACAAAGTCCAATGAGCAATGATTTTTTGAACATCGCCAGATATATGGAGAGCATACCGGCCAACAGAGCAATCATGAAGGAGGTAAACATCCCCTCATCCATCACAATTCTCGCGGACAGAGCCCCCAAAAACAAAACCGGCAGGCAGATCCAAAGGTTATTGAGACCAACCTTTTGCATTTAGCTCTTCAATAGTTTAAACACTGATTTGGCACGATCCCTCACCAAAACAAAAAGAACAGAGAATAACAAAGCAGAAAACAATCCGATCACTGCATTGATCAGGAAGGATGGTGAGATCTTTTTATAGCTGGGAGTGGCCCTGCTAACAATATAAACTTTCGAAACAGGTTTCTCCATTAACCTTTTTGCCTTGTGAAAATCTATTTTCAGACCATCCAGTTTTTCTTTCTCAAAATTATATTCCTCGATCAGATTCTCGAGATCAAGATCCGTAACAAATGGGGAGGAATTATAAAAATCACTCTTTAGTTTTTCAAGGCCATGATTATATAAAAGATCGTTCGGATCTGATAACTCCTTTTTTTCATAAATTCTTTTCTTGAGACTATCCAATAAAGTTTTTTGTTTGAAGTATTGATCTTTTGCATACTGGAATGCGGTGAACTGATTTTGACGGATGATTCGAGAACGTAGTATATCCACGATCTCTATCATTGAATTCACAATATTGGAGGCAAGTTCCGGATCTTTCATCTTGGCGATGATCACAATGGAATAGTACCTGGTTTTAGTGATGCTGATGTCTTTGAAGAATTTTTTTTCCAGTCGTTGTTTCCATGTCTTATCTGTTCGGTCTACTTCATAATATTCGTCAAGTTTATATAGATCGATCAGGGTGTCCCTCAGATCATTTGACTCAAGCATTTGCATGAGCTGGTCGGCATCCAGACTGGTACCGAAACGTGGGTCCTCCAGTACGCTTAATCCAAGATTGGTATTCGCCGGAAAAATAACGCCATACGACATGTACTTTTTGGGCATGAAAAGGGTAGTAACAATTCCAAGGACCAGACCCAGAAAAGAAAAGATCACAATAAAAAGCAAATTCTTGTATAGGAGTTTCAAAACCTTGATAGAGTCTGATCTTTCCTCTTGAAATAAGTCCATATTCGGCTGTTTGGGTAGTAAATATAAAAAAAGACCGCCAAATGCGGTCTTTTAAATTGTTTGGGAGAATGATGGGGCTCCCCGATTTTCATCGGGATAAACTTCTCGCCACATAACGTCAAACAAAAAAAGACTGCCAAACGACAGTCTTCCGTGCTTTTGGGAGAATGATGGGGCTCGAACCCACGACCCTCGGTACCACAAACCGATGCTCTAACCGGCTGAGCTACACTCTCCGTGTGTGACGGCAAAAATACTTATATTTGATGAATATTCAAAAAAAATACCAGCGTGAAAAAGCCATTGCATATACTTTATCTGGCCAGATGGTATCCCCATAAATTCGATAATATGTATGGGCTTTTCGTGAAAAGGCATGCGGAGGCGGCAGCCATTAAGCACCAGATCAGCGTTTTTTATGTGCATGCATGTGACCAGCTGGAGACCAAACATCAGATTGAGATCAAGAAAGGTTTCATCAATGAATACTATTATTACTTCAGGAAATCAAAAACGGGTGTAGAATTCATTGATGCTATTCTGAATAACTGGAAACTGATCAAGGGGAATTTTGTTTTGAGAAGAAAGATCTCCAAACCGGATCTGATCCATGTGCACATTCTTACCCGCCTTGGGGTGATCGCCTATTTTTTTAATAAATGGAGTAATATTCCCTATGTAATTACGGAGCATTGGAGTCGATATCTGGAAGGCAATAGAGGATATACCGGCTTCGTCAGGAAATATCTTACCCGCCTTGTTACCTCCAATGCCAGTGCCCTTACTACAGTTACGATGAACCTGAAAGAGGCGATGGAGAAACATAAGATCAAGAATGATCATCACCACATTATATACAATGTAGTCGACACCAAAGTGTTTTTTCCGGCCAGCAAGATGCCCAAACCTGACGGGATCAAAAAACTGGTCCATGTTTCCTGCTTTGATGATGAACCAAAAAATATTTCAGGACTTATTCAATGTTTAAAGGAAATATGTGACGAAAGAGATGATGTAACCGTTGAAATGATAGGAACAGGCCGGGATTTTGATAAACTGGTGGATCAGGCCAAAGGGCTCGGGCTATATGGTACAAAAATGACCTTCACCGGTTTGTTGGAGGGCCGTGAATTAGGTGATCATATCAGGTCGGCAGACATACTGATGTTGTTTAGCAATTATGAAAACATGCCCGTTGTGATCAATGAAGCATTTTGTTGTGGAATTCCTGTCATCGCCACTGATGTTGGCGGGATCAGTGAAATTGTGAACCGATCCAATGGCAAACTGGTTCCTAAAGGAAATAAAATCGAATTTGTAGATCAGTTGAATTATATGCTCGACCATCTGGAAAGATACGATCAGAAGGAGATCAGCAAAAAAGCATCCGATATGTTCACGGCAGTTGCCATTTCAGAAAAACTGGATGAGATCTATTCACAAAATTCCTATACTTAATGGGTGAAACCAGGTACAAGTTTGCCATCATGTTGAATGGATTGTACCTGTATCCATGGCAAAAAAAAGCCTATGAGAAGCTGATCAAAGATGGTTTAGCCCGTTGTACGCTCCTTATCATAAGGAAAGAAGCGGAGACACCCTCTAAAAGTTTTTGGGCCCGCCTGTTCAACCCCTCTTTTTTATTTGAACAATTCAAAAAGATCACACTCAACAATTCTGTTTATAAACCTTTACATATTAAAGAATTTTCGTCTATTGATCAAGTTGAAGTTATTCCCCTCAAAAAAGAAAAAGGGGGAGAGTTTTTTTCTGAAACTGATCTTGAAAAGATCCAAGACGCCAACCCTGATTTTATTTTACGTTTTGGATTTGGAATCCTAAAAGGAGATATATTAAAGGTGGCTAAATGGGGGGTCTGGTCGTTCCACCATGGGGATGAACAGAAATTCAGGGGAGGGCCTGCAGGTTTTTGGGAGATCATGAAAGGTTCACCTACCAACGGCACCATTCTTCAAAGGCTTACCGAAAAACTTGATGCAGGTAAGATCCTTCTGAAACGGGAATATCAAACAGTCCATCACAGCTATCAGGAAAATGTAGAAAAACTCCTGAATCAGAGTGCAGATATGCCGGCCCAGGCATTACGCATGATTGATCATTCAGTAATATCGGTTAATGAATTGGAGGAAGTAAAAACGGCAGCACCTGTTTTTCGATATCCAAAAAATTTTCAATTTATCCGGTTTTTAATCAAACTTTTTTTCAATAAGATCCGATTTAAATATCATAAGCTTATCAAGCAGGAAAATTGGATGATTGGCTATCGGAATAACAGAGAGGAAAAGTCACGATATATTGCACCTAAAGCTGATGGAGAATACTATGCCGATCCGTTTGTTTTCAATGATGAGCAGAAAACCTATATTGTTGCCGAACATTTTTCGTACCGTACAAAAAAGGGAAGCATTGTTCTCATCGAACCAGGAATGAATCAGACGACCACGGTGCTCGAAAAAAAAACGCATCTCTCCTACCCTTTTATTTTCGGGGAGAATGGTGTTGTTTATATGCTTCCGGAGGAAGCTCAGTCAAACCAGCTACATCTGTATAAATGGAACCGGAATATGAGATCATTTGATGCCATAAAACCTATTCTTGATCTTCCGGCCGTGGATGCCAGTCTGCTTAAACATGATGGAAAGTATTGGCTATTTACCGGTTTATCCGGGGAGCTCCCCAACGAAAAACTTTTTATTTACTATGCAGATCAATAGGAAGGGCCTTATCTTCCGCATACATCCAATCCGGTAAAAGTAACGCCTGCAGGATCAAGAATGGCCGGTGGATTCCATATTGAAAATGGAGAAATCATCAGGCCTTCTCAATATTCAGTAAAATATTATGGGGAAAAAGTAGTTTTTCAAAAAATAACCCGTTTATCAACCACCGAATTCAAAGAAGAATTCAACAAAGAAATCAAACCCATGAAAGATGCTCCCTTTAAATGTGGTCTTCATACCTATAACCGGTTGGGGGATTTTGAAGTGGTGGATCTTAAAAGAATGCAATCAGATTATGTGGCCTTTAAATCGCAGCTTTCATAAATGGGATATAAAGCCAATATAGTCACTTCGCTTACTACCCGTTTCATCGGAGCC
>JANWKQ010000118.1 GCA_025451295.1 Flavobacteriales bacterium
CCTGTATTTGGTGCCATTGGGAGTTCTACCATAACCATTACATTAAATGATGGACAAGCTTCCAATTTCGATTCTACTTTTAGTTTTGTTCTCACATTAGATGATACCATTAACCCAATAGCTATTTGTCAAAACATGCAGGTCCAACTCGACAATGCCGGGAACGGGTCTCTTACAGCCGCTCAGGTAGACAATGGAAGTTTTGACAATTGTGGGATTACCAGTATTTCAATTAGTCAAACAGGATTTACCTGTGCGGATGTTGGTACACAATTACTCGATTTTACAGTACAGGATGTTGCTGGAAATATTTCCATTTGTCAGTTCAATGTGGATGTTTTACCAGCACCCATGGTCAACAATTTTACCACCTCCGATTACAATGGTTTTGATATAAGTTGTTTTGGTGCTACCGATGGCAACATCAACATTACAAGCTCTGGTGGTTGTAGTCCGTTTACCTATAGCTGGTCACACGATGCCACGTTCACTGCGAATGCGGCCAACAGTCTGCCTGCAGGAAATTATCAGATCACAGTAACAGATGCAGTTGGCCAACAAGAGATCATCAATATTGTATTAACCCAGCCAACGGCTTTAACGGATCATTCCGCCAGCTCTGATATTTCCTGTTTTGGGGAGGTAGACGGAACTATTAATCTGAATGTTTCCGGTGGAATTATTCCTTATATCTATAATCAGGGACCTAATCTCACAGGTCTTCCGGCGGGCAACTATAATTTTACTGTTACCGATCTTAATAATTGTGTGCTGCCCATTGGGTTAAGTATTATTGAACCGGCAGCAATTACGATCTCTGGTGTAAACAGTTATTCTGTTTATTGTGGAGAGGAAGTTCAAATTTTAATAGATGTGGCCGGAGGCTCGGGTAATTTTAGTTACGATTGGGATAACGGAACATCGCTGGATTGTTCTGTATGCGAAGATCCGCTGGCATCACCTAATAAGTCTACCATTTATACAATCCGGGTAACAGATGACCGGGGCTGTACTGAATTCTATTCTGTGACGATCGAAGTGGATTGTAATGTATTTGTACCAAATTCATTTACCCCTAATCAGGATGAGATCAATCCTATATTCTATGCATATGTAGGCGTTACCCAATTATTCGAAATGCGGATCTATAATCGCTGGGGTCAGGAAGTATTCAGCTCCAATGATAAAGACAAGGGATGGGACGGTAACTATGGTGGTAACCCAGCTCCAAATGATGTATATGTATATGATCTATACATTATCATGGCCAATGGGAAAGAGATTTCCATACGAGGAATGGTCAACCTGATCAGATAATTTTATCCTTTCACACACTTTTTATTTCATTTTGATCGTTGAAAGAACGCAACGTTATCTTTCGTATTTTTGAACTAACATGACCCTGCCTAAAATCACTTGCTTTTTTATCCTGTTTACATTATTCATGTCAATTGGTAATAGCCAGTCAACCATTTATTACGAGGATTGCAATACGTTGGATGGGTGGACCAATACCGGGGCTCAATTTCATGGACTTATTAATGTGGGTGGTGATCATAAATGGTACTCAGTGGATCCTATCACACCAGAAGATGATCATACCGGTGGAGGAAATTGTTTTTATGTAAACGGTAATGCGATCTACCAGGATGCCTGGGTAAATCATTATATACTTTATCGCATCGAATCTCCTGTGATTAATATAAAAGGTCATGATAATTGTGTACTCGAATTCTGGATGCAGTTACGTTCCGAGGTGGATAACTGGGATGGAGCATTTATTGATTGGTCACATGATGGCGTTATCTGGACACAGTTCACCAATTCAAAAATTTGTCCTGACTATGATGGGAAAATGTCACGCAACGATGCATCTACCCCTTATTTTAAAATGCTTAAACCGGCCTGGTTTAATTATCGAATCACCTGGACCCGTGTCCTCATAGATCTTTCGGAGATTGATGATGTAAAGAATTTCCAACTTAGGTTTACGTTTCATTCAGATGAATATGAAGTTTATCAAGGCTGGGCCATTGATGATATCAAGATACTCAGTACGTCGATACCTGTGGTAAAGGGAAATGGAAACCTTGTGAAGAAAAATGATAATTCACCCAAGGAAGGAAATAATACCGATTTTGGAAAAGTGAAAATGGGAACAACTGCCGTACGAAAATTTTCTTTTTACAACCCAGGGCCTGCACCTCTGCAATTAACCGGTATTCCTTTTGTAAAAGCCACGGGTGATGGATTCTTAGTGATTAAACAACCTTCCACAAAGGTTGTTGAAGCAGGAAGTTCGGTTAGTTTTGACGTCCAGTTTACTTCCGGTATGCCGGGGATTGCTACGGGTATTGTCAATGGTTCTGTCACAATTCCATGTTCAACAGATTCTCTTTTCTGTGATCCACAACCTTATACATTTGCGATTAAGGCGAATAGTGTCTATTGACCTTAGCGTCTCTGTGTCTTAGCGGTAAGATTTAAAAAGTTACCGCAGAGACGTAAAGGCGCAAGGTAGCGGTGAAAAAATTATTTCCTCCTCTTAAAATACCAATACAGTGGTATTCCAAGACCGGTAAGCACCAATCCCAATACAGAATTGATAACAGTTGTTTTTCCGATAATGAAATTATGAATATCGTTATACAAAGTAACCCCAACATAAAGTGCAGCAAAGCTCATGAAAATTATTGGCAGCCAGGGGTAACCTTTCATTCTGTATGGATATTGATCGGCAGGGATATTTTTTCTCAGAATAAAAATTCCATACCCCGCAAATCCATAAAAGATCCAGGTAACAAAAACAAACATGTCCATGAGCATGTCAAATGAGCCGATCAACACCAGCAAGGAAGCCCAGATTGCTTGCAACCATAACGCATTGGCTGGAGTATGTTTTGAATTCACTTTTCCTGCGAAGGCAAAAAAACTTTTTTCGCGACTCATGGCAAAACTCACCCTGGCACAGGGTAAAATATTTCCATTGGTTCCACCGGCCGTAGAAACCATCACCAGTAACGCAACAAAACCAGCGCCAGCCATACCCAATATATTCCTCAGGGAGTCCGAGGCAACCAATGGTGAATTTTTCATTATATCAACCGGCAGCATATATAGATAAGCTTCCGTAGTAAGTACATACAACAAAATACAAATGCCAATACCGATCATTAAACCACGGGGAATATTTTTTTGAGGATCCTTAATTTCACCGGCAACAAAACCAAGGTTGTTCCATCCATCATATGCGGCCAACGCCCCTGTAGTAGCTGCAATAAAAGCGGTGAACACAGTCCAGAACGACGCATCGAAAGTAGAGGAGGCCGTGGTTAGATTTGCCCAATCACCTTTTCCGGAAACAAATATCGCGAAGATCAAAAAGACAATAGCTCCCACTTTCAAAACCGTAAACAATACCTGCACAGCTCCTGCGGCTTTTACACTTTGGGTATTGATGAAAGTAATCAGCAGAATGAGAAATATAGCTAATCCTTTTACGCCAATAAATTGTAAGAGATAGAATTTACCGATGAAAGGGATCGTTAGATAAATCGTCTCTTCCGTTTCTTTTGAAAACCGGGGAAGATCCACAAAATATCCTGCGTATTGGGCAAAAACGAAAGCAATCCCGGCAATGGCAGCAGTGTTGATGACTACAAAACCAGCCCATCCATATAAATAAGCAAAAAAGTTGCCATACATTTTCCGGAAGTACATATACTGTCCACCTGTATCCGGCATCACTGATCCAACCTCAGCATTCATCATTCCTCCGAAGAGAGAGACCACACCTGCCACAATCCATACCAATAATAACAATACGGGTGATCCAAGTTGAGCCGCCATAGTCGCTGGCTTCATAAATATGCTGCTGCCGATCACCGTCCCCACCACAATGGAAACACATGCCCAGAGGCCGAGTTTTCGCTGGAGTTGCTGCGACATGATCATTTCATAAATTCACCCAGGATCCTGTGAAAATGATGTGTCCCCTGTTCACGGGTAACCGAGTATCTTCCCTGGGTATAAAACCTGGATTGAATTCCTTTCTGTACATTCTCAACAATCTCTTCATCTTCCCGTTCAACTTTATCAAGTCCTGCTCCGGCACCTTTATTCAATTTGGTTTCATCCCATACGTAAGAAATAAATTCCACCTTTGTTTCGTTTGGGGAAATGGGTTTCACCACATTTACCGAAAGTCCCCAGGGATAAAAATTAAACATCATATTCGGAAACACCCAGAAGTAATAAGCAGCGATTTTTTTCCCAAAGTCGGGTGAATCAGTTGGGAGATCGAAACAATCTTCATCTTTTTTAGCCATACCCACTTGTAGATTCGAATACGGGAAAAACAACTCCGTGGCATAATCTCCGTAATCTAAAACTGAATTCAATCCAGCATGTACAAATGGAACATGAAAACCCTCCAGATAATTTTCACAGTAAAGGGCCCAATTTGCCTTTACATAAAATTCCTTTGAAAGATCAGGTCGGTACACAAAATTATCCAACGGCATCCAGCTCACTCTTTGCATCATATCCCTGAAAAAAACATCCACAGGATATTTTTGACCTAAGGAAGTAAACAACCATTTTTTCCATTGAAAAAGATTGAGTTCGTGCAGATGATCGGATTCAGCGGGAAAATTTTCTACCTCCTTAAATTCAGGCATAGCATTTAATTTCCCATTCAAATGAAAGCTTCGACCATGATAACGGCAACGTAAATGGGTGAGGTTACAAGGTGAGTCGACCACCACATTGCCCCGATGGGTACATACGTTCGAAAGCAGCCGGACTTCACCTTCTTTGTCTTTGGTAAGCACCAGTGGTTCGTTCAGATAATTCTCCAGGAGTGTAAACGGATGAGCATCACCGGGTTCTTTTACCAGATCCGTACTTCCGATAAACTGCCAGGTTGCAGCAAAGATCTTTTCTTTGCTGGTTTCAAATACCTCCGGGCTGTTGTAAAAATCCGTATGTAGCGTGTTGGCCTTGGCAATATTCGGATCAACGGAAAAATCTTTCATCTGTTCATTTAATTAGGGATAATAAAAATAGTTTATTTTTCCGAACCCAACTATGCTTATATTTGAACCATGAGACGATCCCTGTTTTTTCTCTGTTTGCTTTCAATTTCACCGATCATTACCGGTCAAACCAGTCCCGATATCATTGTAAAGGATGTAAATATCATTACGATGACAGAAAATACAGTCATTAAAAAAAAGAGCATTGCCATCACTGGTGGTATCATCTCCGACATCAATGATTTTAAAAAATTAAAAAAAGGAAAGACAACCCAGATCATCAATGGTAAAAACAAATATGTAATGCCGGGTATGGCCGAAATGCACAGCCATTTACCAGCACCTGAAAAAGTCGACACTTACCTCATTTCAAATATAGCCGCAGGAGTTACTCGTCTAAGAGCGATGAATAGCGAAACGGATGTGATGGAGATGAAAAGATTGATAGATGGCAAAGCGATTGCTCCTGAAATCTATTATCCGCTCATCATTACAGATGAAAGCCCCATATCCTCCCGTTATGACATGGCTAAAATAATTGTTGAGGGAAAAGAAAATGGATATAGTTTTATTAAACTCTTTAGTATTAAGAATGAAGAAACCTTCGACTGGTTGATGCAATATGCCAGGGAAAGCGATCTGATTGTCTGTGGTCATTATCCCAAAATGGTAAAGCTGGATAAAGTGCTTGCCTCCGGTTTTAAGAGTATCGAACATCTGGGTGGATATGCAAAAATAAAAGATGATGTGGAATTCAATTCTATGCTTGGTCTCACCAAGAAATTTGAAGTCTATAATTGCCCAACACTCGATTGGGACGCCATTGCTGCTAATCTCCAGTTTTTTGATGATTATAAAACCCGGCTTGTTTTCAAAAATGCGCCTACACATTTGGTGGATCAATGGAACAACGAATTGGAAAACTATATTAATACCGAAGGGCGGGATAAAATTCTTCAGGATAAAGAAAGCTATCTACCGATATTCCAAAATAAATATAAGGTCCTGAAAAGAATGAATGAGTTGGGCTGTTTACTCTTACTTGGTAGTGACCCGGGGGGACTTTACCAAATGCATGGATTTAATCTTTATGAAGAAATGGTTCATTGGTCAAAGGCAGGCATCAACAATTATGATATTCTATTGGCTGCCACCGTTACTCCTGCCAAATTTTTTAAAGAAGAAACCCAATGGGGCACGATTGAAGTTAACAAATACGCCGATCTCATTATGCTCGATAAAAACCCATTGGATGATATTACCAATATGGCAACTGTTCAACTTACCATTGTACAGGGAAAAGTGTATTGGAAAAAAGAATTGTTGAAGAAGATCTGATTACTCCACAACCAGCAACTTCAAATGCTGATCATTTGCATGAATAAAATAGATGCCGTGATCGAAGGTCTTCACATCGATTACCACATTTTTTTGAAATGCCTTTTTTGAAATAGTTTGCACGAGTTTTCCGGTAGCATCATATATCAATACATCCATTTCCATCTCTGCAAAGGATGCAGGCATACTTAGCTGAACATAATCACTGGCCGGATTTGGATATAAAACAATCAAATTTCCATCGGCATTATTTTCTATGGCTCTGATGGCCGACTCGGTATAGCCCCAATCGTAATCCATTTCCCTGATGCGGTAATAAGAAGTTCCTGGGAGAGGTCCGTCATCCATAAATTCATAATACTTGGTGGTGTTTGAATTACCTGCTGCATCTATTCTTCCTATCTCATCAAATATGACCCCATCTGATGATCGCTCAATAATAAATTTATATGAATTCATTTCGGTAGCAGTTGCCCAGGTTAATTTAACCATATGACTGTTTAACAATTCAGCTTCAAAACTGAGCCATTCCACAGCAAGTGGTGCACAAATATTGTAGAATTTATAATTATTGGGCAGCCCAAGTGAGTTGAATCCTCCGGTAACAGAAAGATCAATTCCAAATGGGTTATATCCACAACCTGCTCCGAGTGTATTGGGATTATTGATCACTCCCAGAAAACTATCCCATTCACGGCAAACATAAATTTTTCCATTCGGTGCCATTCGAATAGCCCGCATCATATTCGCTTCCGTGGCTAAAATAACCTGCGATGCCTGAATAAGTGCTCCGGTGGCCAGACTGGCATTAAATTGTTTTAACTGATCATCACAGGTAACATAAAGTACCTGATCATTGGCAGAAAATTCAGTACCATAAGGTTTAACAAGGCCACTCATAATTTTCGCACCGGAAACGGCCGCTGTTGCATTATTAAAATTGACGATATCAACGGTACCTCCACTATAGCTTGGAAGCACAATTTTAGTTCCATCATGCGAAGCTGTCATCCAACCAAGACCCCGATTTAAAGCAGTTGTGATAACGGTCCCTGTGCTTGATACAACCGGTGCTCCACTGACTCCAGCTGCACTTAACAACCAGGAGCGGTAACTATTATTCCCAAGTCCATGTGTTACGATCCACCAGTCAACATTATTGCAATGTTTAATGGCAGTTATCTTTTCGGCGACAGTATTTCCAGCGGCCATTAAAGTATTTTTAGATGCAACCACCACATCTCCAAAACCGCCATTTAATGTCATATTCACTATTGAGTATCGCAAATCGGTAAGCGCACCATCAGCAGGCACCGTAAACACATAATAGAGGGTGGTACTGCCAGGTCTTTGCACAATAAGGGCCGATTGGGTTGTACTTACATCTCCACTTAATCCAAATCCATTTGGCATTTGGGTATGGGTGCGATCCCATACGGTTACTCCATCGGTATAAAAAAGCAATGCTCCGGTGGCATCAGCAATGGATGCAGATCCTTCAGTGGTGACACACTGACCACCTCCAATAGCTGTTACAGGGCCATTAAAGCTGAGCCCTCCCCATTGTCCAAAATGCCAGATATTAAAAACAGCTCCCTGTGCATGCAAGAAACCGGTTGAAAAGAATAACAAAAATAAGATGCGAAATTGGGCTTTCATAAGCTTCGTTTTGCAATAGCGGAAGATTCTATCAAACCTAGTAAAAAATATAATTAAAATCCATTCAATTTCAACCTTCTGGTACAATATTTAGTATTTCTACGTTAGTTTTGTTGGAATTTAAGTGTAATGACCTGGAAATTAACAACCATCAACCTCCTATTCGCTGCTGCTATAAGCTTTTCAGGCTCTCTATGCTATGCCCAGGAAGCCCTTTTTCCAGACTATATCTATAAATCAAACATTCGTTTCCCCGAGGTTTATAAGACCGGATCAGACCAAACCAACAACATTATCGATCTTAACAGCAACCAACAGCTCATTTTCCAATTCGATGATATTGATAACGATATTAAAAATTACAGCTACCAGGTCATCCATTGCAATCCAGATTGGAGTGTTTCGGATCTTATTCATATGCAGTATATGCAGGGGTTTGAATCGTACAATATTACCGAATCACATTTCTCGCAAAATGTAACCAGGCTTTATACACATTATCAGTTTACTTTTCCCAACGAATTTATGAAGCCTACTATTTCCGGAAATTTTATCATGAAGGTTTTTGAAACCAATGATCCGGAGAATATCATTTTCACCCGAAGGTTTATGGTGGTCGAAAATATTCTTTCTTTTCCCGAAGCCAAGATCCGTTATCCAAGTATGGTGGAAATTCGTAACACGCATCAGGAACTTTATTTTACAATCAATACTGAGAATATCGTTGTTCAGGATTATATCAACGATTTTAAAGTGAATATTATTCAGAACAATCGCTGGGATAATCCCATCATTGGATTATCTCCCCAATACATCAATACGAAAGAAGTAAAGTTCAATTATATGAATGGGGAATCTTCCTTCGCCGCAGGCAATCAGTACCGGTATATTGATATCAAAACTTTACAGATCATTACCGAACCAATTGTCGATATAAAAATTGAAGGAGGCACTTATCATATTCGCTTGCGTGATGAGGTAGTTCGTAATTATCGTAATTATCAGAACCGTCCTGATATTAATGGTCGGTATACAGTTTACAATCAGGATGGATTCAGTAATACGATCGATCCGGATTATGCGGATATTTATTTCACTTTGCCGGCTGACGAAGCATTTTTAGGTAAAGAAATTTTTCTGATCGGGAATTTTTCTTTTGGACAAATGCTCGATACCTATCGAATGAAATATGATAGTTACCGAAGTGTATATTGGTTGGCCATGCCATTCAAACAGGGCTATTACAACTATATGTTCAGTGTAAAGGATTCCAAAACTGGTATGGGTGATGTAACACCCATTGAGGGCAGTTACGCAGAATGTGAAAATGATTATACCATCATGGCTTACGTTCGTCGTCCGGGCGATATAACCCATAAATTACTGGGTGTGCATTATATGAATTCGCTGGTTGATCGTTAGGACTGAACCATGGTATGGATAAATCCGACCACGGCGGGGTCGGATGTTTGATATTTTTGTTTATAAAAACCTTTTAAGATCAAATAAATTCTACATTTGATCATCAATTCCAAGCTCCATGCATGCCATTGAAATCAATAACCTGTCAAAAAATTATGGCAAGTTCAAGGCACTACAACATGTTACATTGAATGTAGAAAAAGGAACCATCTTTGGTTTGCTCGGGCCTAACGGTGCCGGTAAAACCACCCTCATCAAAGCGATTGCAGGTGCCTTAAAACCAAATGAAGGATCTGTAACTGTGCTTGGACTGGATCCACTAAAAAACAAGTGGGAAATCAGAAAAAAGATAGGTTACATGCCGCAGACGGCTTCTTTATATGGCGATATTTCGGCCAAACAAAACATTCGTTTTTTTGGTAAAGCACAAAAAGTCGCTGATCTTGAAAAGGAGGTAGAAAATATTTTAAAATTCACGGAACTGGAAAATCGTGCCAATGATCGTGTCAGGAATTTTTCCGGAGGAATGCAAAAAAGAGTTTCGTTGGCCTGTGCATTGGTTCATCATCCACAAATCTTATTTTTAGACGAACCCACAGCTGCGGTAGACCCACATCTCAAGATCCGCACCTGGGAGCTTTTCAGGGAACTGGCCAACAAGGGAGTCACCATTTTTGTGAGTACACATCTGATGGATGAAGCACATAAATGTGACCGGATCGCTATCTTAAGGGAAGGAATATTATTGGCTGTCGATACACCTGAACAAATTTTATCCCGCGGAAAAACAGTAATTACCTTTCAAAAAAACGGGGAAACTATTCAGCATGAAATTTCTTCGGCAAAAGATGCAATTTTAAAAGAACTGCAATTATTAGGTTTGCAAAAGGATATCAATCAGATCGATATTAAATCGGATGATCTGGAAACCATTTTATTATCCATCACTCAAGGGAAAGAATAACCATGCAGATCTTCATCATAGCCAGCAGGGTGTTAAGCCAACTCAAGGGAGATAAAAGATTCCTTGCGATTTCCATTGTAGGTCCGATCGTCATCATTTTTTTGCTAAAAGTACTGTTCGATGCATTGGATGCAGACCTGCCAAAACTTCCTCAAATTCCTGTAAAGCCAGGAATGCCTCCAATTCAACCGCCGGCCATCACTACCCTTTCATTTATACTTCCTGCTGCCGCTTTTGTGATCCATTTTTTATGTTTTGTGATCTGCGCCATTTTGTTGGTACAGGAAAGGACTAGGGGAACATTGGAACGAATGCTCATCAGCGGATTCAGAAGAACCTCTATAATCGGTGGATATACCGTTGGCTATTTTGGACTTGCCACATTGCAATCCATCATCGTGGTTACCGAAGTATTATGGTTGTTCAAACTCGATCTCAGCTTTACCTCTATCTTCTTGTTATTTCTTGTGATCTGGTTGCTTGCAATCGTTTCTGTGATGATGGGAATTTTTATTTCAACATTTGCCCGACATGAAGGACATGTATTTCCGTTTATTCCTTTACTTATTCTTCCATCCATTTTTTTAACCGGTGTTATTGTGAGTCCCGATAAATTACCCGTTTGGGCAGAATTTATTGGTAAACTATTTCCGCTTAGGTACGCTAACAATATTATCAAGGAATTGATGAAGCCTGAGTATGCTATGGTGGATCTTATTCCGGATTATTTGATCCTTGTTGGATATATACTGGCGCTTTTATTCCTGGCTTCAAGGACGATGAAGGAAACGGAATAGAATTCTGAACCTGCGACCCCAGCGGGGTCGCAGGTTCAGAAGCTTAATTCTTAATGAATTTCTTTCTAATGGCAATTCCAGTTTCATTGTCCACAATCTCCATTAAATAAATTCCGTTCACGAGACCCGAAATATCCACCATATTTGATTGAACATTTTTATTTACCAAAATCAGTTTACCCTGAAGATCAAAAACACTTATCACATATTCGCTTTCCATTCCACCAATGAAAACTTTCTCTGCCGATGGATTGGGATAAAGCTGAATTTCCAATGATGCATTTTCTTCCACTCCACTTGGCGGGCTAATCCCTACATAGATCATAATATAAGTTCCGCTTGGTAACTTAACCACCGCGGGGTCTCCTCCCATCATCACATTGGTATTCGTATATCCGTTCCAGGTAATTCCATCCAGGGTGGAATTCCACCAGATGGTATTACCACATCCGTAAAAACGCATTTCGTTGCTATCTACCATTAAATTTCCGGTCCAGTTATGCGCAACATCAGAAAGAATATCTGTCTGCTGCACAAACGTCAGACAATCGGCACTGGTAGCATGAAAAGCACCATCCTCCACCGGATCACGTGGTGTAGTATAATGCCAGACCCCATTGAATTTCGTACAGGCCGGATCAATCACCCGGTCGTTCAACATATCAAAACGGGCACCACTTTCATAGGTATAATTGATCCCGTCATTCGAAATAGCTGAATAGGTATTAATGGTTGAATCTAGTCCCATAGCTGGTGGACCCGATGAAAAGAACATTCTGATCTGACCCGAATCAGTTTCTACCAATGTTGGATCGAAGGGTCGTTGCATACCTCCCGGCATCCCGGTTACATTGATAGAGATGGGGTTTGACCAGCTGGCACCATCATCTGTTGATGTTTTGATGGCTACACTATCCCAACCTGCAGAATTAATGGGTGCCGGGAACCATTGAAAGGCTGCGATTAAAATGCCGCTGCTCAAACGGATCACTGCTGGTACGCCGGATGAATCCTGGAATACCTGTGGAGTATTGAAAGTCGTTCCATTTGAACTGGTAGCAATCATCAGTTTGTTGCTCCAGGGGGCCTGCGCAATCACTGTTGTAATGATACCGACCAGGCCGACTGATAGGATCAATAATTTTTTTCTCATGACGAATTGGGTTAAGTATTTGGTTAAAATAAATGTACGAATGTTATGATCACGTTTTACGGTTTTAGGCTTAATCACCCCATTTTCTGATTAAACCACCCCTTTTTTTGAGTTTTGAAACCAAAAATCTACCTTCCCGTAAGAATCTTATTCAATGATCCCCGGAGGAAGAAGAATAAAGAAATATTTATACCGAATGATCTTCGGCATTATTGTATTGCCGTTTGCAGGCATTTTTCTTATGTGGAATGAATACAAAGCGATTCTGCATACTCCCATTTTTCAAGGGATCCATGATGATTGGATCCATTGGGCATTTAGAGCAGGTGGATGGTTGGTCTTACTTTTTTGTTTTCAGCGTATCTTTTCATTTGCTAAACTTTTTATGATGCAAATTCCGCTTACCTATAACGAGATCAGAACGGGCATCTGGATAAAGGCAATTTTTTTTAGTCTGGCTACTTCCCTCATTCTTATCTCTATCTGCTGGATCTATGCAAAGCCTATGATCAGCCTGATTCTGATAGCCGTAGCCATTACTTTATTATTGATGCTGATTATTAGAAGAAGACAACAAAAGAAAATTGAAAAAGCAACATTGCCATCAGTCAAACCGCATCAGGCTAAGAATGTATAATCAACTCCATTTACGGCCCAAATCTTTGTATATTTACAAAAAGCAATCATTCAATGCCCGGAGTAATTCTCTTTAATCCACGCAGTGCCAATTCAAAACCCAGGATCCCGAATTCCATCCTGCAGGTAGCTGCCAGCATTGACGGGCAATTTGATTATTTTTTTGTTGATGGAAATTTAGAAGCAGATCCCGAAAAAAAAATACTTGAATACATTTCACAACATGATATTTTTTGTCTAGGTTGTACCGTAATGCCCGGACCTCAACTCCGGCAAGCCATTCCAATCTCAAAAAAAATAAGGGAACAATTTCCCAACATTCATATCATCTGGGGCGGATATTTTCCTTCCAATCAGCCCAAACCGGTATTGGGATCAGGTTATGTTGATTTCATTATTAACGGTCCGGGTGATATAGCATTTCCCCAACTTTTAAAAAAATTGCAGAGCGGGAATCAGCTATTCGACGACATTCCCAATCTGATCTATAAAAAAAATGGAGATGTCATTTTTACAAAAAAAGATGCCATTTACGAACAGGATCATTTACCAGCATTTCCCTATCAGAAATTAAATACGTTTTATCCGATCAAAAAATACCTGGGGAAGACTTTTCTTGGATCGAAGACCATTGCTTATCACAGCAGCTTCGGCTGTCCGTTCACCTGTTCATTTTGTGCGGTGGTTCCTATCTACAATGCTCGCTGGAAAGGTAAATCTGCAGAGGTGATCTATGGCGATATCAAATATTTGAAAGAAAATTTTGGCGGAGATGCGATTGAGTTTCATGACAATAATTTTTTCGTATCTGAGAAAAGGACTGTTGAATTTTCCAATCTCATCGAAAAAGATGAAATGATCTGGTGGGGTGAGGGCAGGATTGATACAATTGACAAATATAAAGACGCAAGTCTTCAGAAAATACGGGATTCGGGCTGTAAAATGATATTTCTCGGGGCGGAAACCGGGACTGACGAGATCCTGAAACAAATGGATAAGGGTGGCACCCAAACCGGAGAACAGATCAAACGCTTTGCTGATCGAATGGCAAGGTTTGATATTATTCCCGAAATGTCATTTGTATTGGGAATGCCCGGCAAGTCGGAATCAGCTGTGAATAAGCAAATCGACGAGGATATTCGCTTCATCAAAGAGATCAAATCCATCAACCCAAATGCAGAGATCATCATTTATGTATATAGCCCGGTCCCTGTTGAAGGATCTGAACTATATCAACAAGTACAAGACACGGGATTTAAATTTCCTGAAAGACTCGAAGACTGGATCAATGATACATGGACCAATTTTGATCTGAGAAAAAATCCGTTGACTCCATGGCTCAAACCATATATGATTGATAAGATCAAAAATTTTGAAACTGTTCTGAATGGATATTATCCCACTGTTTCCGATTTGCGTATGGTGAACTGGAAAAGGAAATCCCTCAGGATGATCTCGTCTGCCCGTTATAAGTTAGGGGTTTACCAAACTCCATATGAGATCAAGATATTACAGAAATTGTGGAAATATCGTCAACCGGAGATTGAAGGATTTTATGTTGAATGAAAAATAAGCGATCGTTAAAAAAAATACTGGCCCCCATATTGGTGCCGGCTACCAAAAAATATCTTCAGCAGGAACGAAGGACCCATTTTTTAGGACTCACCTTGCTGATACCTTCTGGAATTTTTCATCCTGCCTTTTTTTTCAGTACAAAAACGATGGGGAAATTTATTTCTCGTCAGCATATTGTCAATCAAAAAATACTGGAGATAGGTTGTGGATCAGGCGCCATCAGTATCCTGGCTGCTAAGAAAGGTGGTAGCGTTTTTTGTTCGGATATCAATCAGGCCGCAGTGGAAGCCACCTTATACAATGCCGGCTTGAATGGTGTAAGCTTGCAGGCAATGCGGGCTGATCTCTTTGATTCGATACATGAAGTTGGTTTTGATCTTATCCTTAATAACCCACCCTATTATCCAAAAGACCCTGTAAGTATAGAAGAACATGCTTTTTATGCAGGAAAAGATCTGAGTTATTTCAACAGACTGTTTCGGGATTCAAAAAAATACCTGGCGAAAAATGGCATGATCCTGCTCGTATTGACCGATGATTGTGATCTTGAAAAGATCCATTCAATTGCTTCAGGTGAAGGGTTTGTAAATGAGGTCGTATATACGAGACCCACTTTACTCGAAAAAACCTATATAATTGCGTATAAAACTCCCATTTAATTTGTAATTTGCATCTTGGATGGAAATCGTTGAGAAAAAACATGTACTTACCCAAAAACGGGCCGCAGCAGTAGCACTAGAAGCGTTGCGATCTTTTTCAGGCCCGATTTTCCAGCCTATCTGGCCATTACTGGCCATCTATACCATGGATATTGAGCTTTGGGGAAAGGCCGTGGATGTATGGTTTTTCGCAAGTCTTGCGAGTATTATTTTATCATGGGGCTCTAACCAATATCTTCAAAAAAGATTCTCCTCTTTCCCCAATAAAGTCTATGACAGTTTTGTAGAAAGTTTTTATTCACGCTGGCCTTTATTGCTCATTTTCCTGATTTTCCTGGCATTTTCACCCTACAATCCTATCATATGTGTTTCCTATATTCTCTTATTCACAGGTAAATATATCAACCAGAGTTTCGAAACGCTGTACGTTTACGAGAAAAATGATTGGAAACCGATCCTGGCTAACGTGATAGGACTTGCCGTAGGTATTACTTATTATTTTTTCAAGCTGGAAGAAATGCAACTAGTATATTTAATTTTTGCCATCGGGTTTTCTGAAATTTCCAAAAGTGCCGTACATCTTATTCTTAACTACAAAGTTTTTCTGAAAGGCAAAGTCGATAAGATCAATCTTGAAATGTATCTGATCACTTATAATTTTTTTATTTACTCCTTTTCTATCATCCTCATTTTAACCATCGACCGGTTTTTTGTTTATACCAATTTTGATGCGGCCGATAAAGCCATGTACCAGATCTATATGAACTTTATGGTTTTCGTGATCAGTTTACCTAATTTTATTACCCAGTACTATCATAAACGTGATAAGAGAAGCAAGATCAAAGTCGATAATTCTTTACGAATGAAAGTATTATTACTAGGCCTGTTACTGATCGCATTGGCCATCTTTGCCTCGTATCTGATCTGCATCTATATATTTATGCTGCCTATAAGTAATGCTTTCCTGGCAGCGGGACTCCTGTTTGCTTTTCCGAGTACCTTATACACACCGCTGGTAATCTATTTTTATAATAAGAATAACCATGGTCTTTTATCCAGGTGTGCCGCCGGTGCGGCCATTACCATGCTGGCTTCCTGTGGTTTCTTTATCAAGAGCTTTGGCCTAATAGGTGGCATTTATTGCTGCATATTAGGGCAATGGATCTTCATGTTTCTCGTTACTATATTCTATGAACAGGACCAGATAAGTAAAAAAATAAAACTCATTAAATGATGAATCAAGCAGCCCGATATGTTACCCTACCTATTCTGCTTTTGATGTTCCTCTCAAGTTGTGACAATACGATCGAGGGATGTACAGATCCCAATTCCCCCAATTATAACCCAAATGCAGAAAAAAGCGATGGGTCATGTGATTATCCGTCGAACACAAAAAAAACTGTCTGCTTTTATTTTACAGATTCCGATAACAGTACTTGCGGAAGTTTTGGTATTGGATTACTGGATCAGGTAAAAGCGACCAATCCTACAAATACATATTTTATTTCGGTGCATCCTAATAGTCCCGATTCATTGTTCGCTCCTGAAGGTATTGATGTAGCAGGGGCATTCGGTATTGCAGGTTTTCCTGATTTTGGCGTTGGAGATCAGGCCAATTTGCTTACCCAAACTGCAATCCTCAATGCAATTTCAAGCGAATCATCCGAAAGTCCGCAGGGGGGTATTAGCATCGATTATTCAACCACCGTGGATAGCATTATTGTGGTAATCTACGGAAAGTTTTTTGTGTCTGATATCTCCAGTTATTTTGCAACAGCCTATGTGGTGGAAAGTAATATTATTTGTGCCCAGGTCGGACTATCCGGAAGCTACAGTCATCAACATGTGTTGAGAGCATCCTCCGGATCGAGTGGTATTGGTCAGCTGGTAAATACCCAGGCGGTTAATGCATCCACCTCCTTTAAGATCAGGACAGGAATATTCAGAAAACCTGAATGGAACCTTTCTAATGTTACACTACTGGGTGTATTATGGAGACAAAATGGGGCCGATTTTGAGTATGTGAATGCTGGAGATTGATCGTTTTAACAAAAAAACCCGGACAAATTCTCTAAAAAAACAACCATTGAATATTCCACCTCAAATTTTCTATAATTCCCGAACCATGGTGCATACAGCCCATTTAGCTTGAAACATGTACATGTGAAATGCACAATCTCATGGTTAACCCTCATATTTTTCCCCAAATTGTGGCCTTATCTTTGAGGTAATGATCAACTGAATAAAAAATATTTATCTTTAACCAACTGAACCCTCATCAGGCTATGAAAAAATATCTTCTGCTTTTCCTTGGATTATCACTTCTGATATCCTGTAGTATCCGAATCGAAAAAAGACTTTATAACCACGGTTATTATGTTGATATTTCGAGCAGGAAAAATTCAAACTCCGAGAAAGGTCTCACTACATCCAAAAAAGAAACGAAGTTTTTTAGTGAGGAAACCGCTCTGGGAAAATCAAATTCTGAAGACAAATTATACATCCCGGTGGATGGCGATTTTAAACAAGATGAGCAGGTGCCAGATGATTATTTGATGGCTTCAGTCAATTCTCCTGAACCGATAATCGATCTTCAAAAAAATAAAAATATTACAGAAAGCATCTACAATGAAAATGTCAGTTCATCAACTACTGAGCAACCTGATCAAAAAATAAACCTGATAGAAGATCAGACGAAAAATGAAAACGCCGATGCTCCGATGTATTTGCTCATGGCTTTAATGGGAATGCTGGTATTCGGATTTGTTCGCATTGGTCAGAAAAAATCGTTGAAGATGACTCGCTGGGCAAACCAACATAAAATTGGATCAAAAGTGATCATTGCTTTATTGCAGATCGGCATGGGAATCGTTGGTGTAATGGCAGGAAAAGAATTGGCCGCAGGCGGATACCAGCTTTCAGATAATCTGGAATATATTGCAGGTGGTATCATGGCACTTGGGTTTCTGAGTTTTATGTTCATGAAAAAAAATACGGATATAATGGTTATGCGTACCTTCTATCTGAAAAAACTGGTGCATTTAGCCATCATCATTCCCTTCTTCCTGGTAACAGCCAGTATTGGAAACAAATTAGAAACAAAAAGGCAACAGATCAGTCCGCTTGGATACAGTATCGAGAAAACGACCAGTGCTTTTTATTCGAATGACACTGAAGAACCCGCAAAAGCTGATCAGCATAAAAACGTAAAACGTAAGGAGGTAAAAGATACCAAGCATACCAAAGGAACCAAAAAGACGAATGGATGGAGAGGATTGCTCGCCTTGTGGATTATCCTCTATGTTCTCATGGCTATCGGACTCATCTTTTTAACCTGCTATTTATTTTGCTACGGCTCTACAGGAGCAGGTGTTGCAGTACTTCTCCTTACACTAGCTGTTCTGGTCATTGTTCCATGGCTTATGTGGAGATGGAAACGACGACAGATGTTCATGGAGTAATAGCTTTACTTCACAGCATTTATTTTCTTCAATAAGACTTCCTTGTCTACCAGGTGAAAGCAGGTGAGCAAAGCCGTTAAGCTAACACCTAAAATTCCGTGCAAGGTTAAGTTCTGTCCTGTTAAATATAAATTCGGAATATTGGTTTTAGGATTGATGATGGTTTTAAATGCTGAGTCTGAATCTTTTTCGATTCCATACCCTGATCCTTCCGGACTGGCCGTATAATCTCTTTGTGTTAAAGGTGTAGACGAGGAGTAAGATCGGATCTTTGATCTGATATCCGGAAAATGTTTGCTGATCACATCAATCAATTTTTCAGATTTGCGTCTTTTAAATTCTTCATAATCCTCACCTCTTGAATTTTCTTTCGTTACGTTGTTGAAGGTATGTTCCCATTTTTCCACTTCCTCCTTATCCATGCCGCAGATAACAGAGAGACCGTCGGAATATTTTGGGTTTTTAGAATTAGGAGGTACAGAGATCATATAAAAATTAGGCCAACTTTCACCCGAGTTGGTATTGTCCCATACATCCTCATTATTTGTCTGAAAGATATTATAGTTGATGTACTCAAAAGTATTTTCATGAAACACCAGATGCAGCAAAAACATACCGGCCAGGTTTTTGAGGTTTTGAACACGGGAAACATAGGCATTCTTAAAATGTTCCTTTCCAAAAATATCAATGGTAACCTTGGGATGAATGTTCGAGATAAATGCTTTTCCAAAAACCTTTTTCCCATTTGCCAGATTTACTGATTCAATTTTCCCCTCTGCACTATAGTTGGCTGAGATCACCTCTGCACGGTTGATCACTTCGCCTCCAAATTCCTTAATCCTTTTGCTCATGAACTTGGCAATTTGTGAGGCTCCATCCACACAACGCCACGAAGATTCAATATAATAATGCAACACCAATGCATGCACATAAAAAGGCGTTTTGTCGGAACCGGCATATAGGGCTATATTTCCCGCTAATACTTTTTGAAGTTCTTTATTGGCAGTCAATCCATTTATATATTGTTTGGCATTCAACGTAAAATCAATCTCGGGAATTGCGTCTTCCTCTTCTGCCTTTAGCTGTGCTAAAGGAAGCTTTTCTACGGTCGACCTGATCGAATCACAATATTGTTGAATGGCCTTTTTTTCTTCTGGGAAATATTCTGTTAAGATTCTAATGAAATTATCATATCCAATTCCATAACGGTAAGCCGTTTTTTCATCCCCAAAATATAAATGATCAAAACCATTTTCATCCATCCGCTTGAGTTTGAGTTCATGCAGGATGCCGAAATATTTAAAGAGCCGGTTAAGGATCTGGCCTTCGTCCAATCCCCCCAGATAGTGTACACCTGTATCAAATACACATTTGTCCCGACTAAAGACCTGTAAATTCCCGCCAATCTGCCGATTTTTCTCCAGCACGATCACTTTTTTGCCCTCTCGGGCAAGGATATTCGCACAGGAAAGACCACCCATTCCGGAACCAACAATTACCACATCGTACATATCTTCTGAGCCGGTCATGATGAGCAAATATAAATTATTTTATTCAGAATTTTCCCATATTTTTACTGTGAGTAGCGGGCCAAAATCCCTGCTGAATTTTAGAAAATGAAATACGCTTTAGTAACCGGAGGCAATACAGGGATTGGTCGTGATGCAGCTATTAGAATTGCAACCGATCATGGGTATCATGTGCTGATCAACTATCTCAAAAATACCACTGCTGCAGAAGAAGTAGTTAATCACATCCGGACTGCAGGCGGAAGTGCAGAAGCGATCCAGTTTGATGTAGTAAATAAAGACGAGGTCGAACTGGTTCTCAATAAATGGTGCGAATCGAACAATGATGCCACCATCGAAGTGATCGTTAACAATGCAGGCCTCGTTAAAGACGAACTCATCATGTTCATGGATGAAGAAAAATGGGATTCGGTATTAGATGTAAAACTCAAAGGATTTTATAATGTAACCAGAACTACTATTCAGAAAATGTTACTCAATCGTTACGGACGCATCATTAATATTGCGTCTCTTTTAGGAATTATGGGTGGTAAGGGGCAGGTAAATTATTCGGCCGCTAATGGCGGATTGATCTCTGCAACCAAAGCGTTGGCGAAAGAAGTGGGCAACAGGAATATTACGGTGAATGCCATTGCCCCCGGTTTCATCAAAACCGAAATGACCGCTAACCTGAACGAAGCCGATCTTAAAAAGATCATTCCTGCGGGTAGGTTTGGAACCACGGAAGAAGTGGCGGACCTAGTAAGCTTTCTCGTTTCAAAAAAAGCATCCTATATAAGTGGTGAAGTTATTTCAATTACGGGAGGATTATAATTGCTCGTCAACAAAGAACATATCACCACCATTCTTCCCCATCGTGAACCCATGATCATGATCGATCATCTCATTGAGAATGATGAAACGCATACTTGCACTGATTTCAGCATACCCGCCAATAATGTTTTTGTGAAGAATAATGTCTTTCTGGAATCTGGTCTGATTGAAAACATGGCACAAACTGCGGCAGCGGGAGGAGGATATGCATATCAACAATCAAAAACAACCCAACCGATCACCTATATTGGATCGATCAGCAAACTCAGCATAAAAAAATATCCTGTTGTTGGTGATCTCATCAAAACAAAAACAGAGATCCTAACTTCAGCACTCAATATCACCCTCATTAGGGGAACCTGTTTTGTCGGGGAGGAACTTATTGCCGAATGTGAAATGAAAATGGTAGTGAATACAGCATAAAAATTTAACATGGAACAATTAATACTAACATTAAAGAGTGATATTATAGATGCACTCAACCTGGATTGTAAACCGGAAGAGATTGTAAATGATGCTCCGCTTTTTGGAACAGGTCTTGGATTAGATTCCATAGATGCCCTCGAACTCATCGTACTCCTCGATAAAAAATACAGTATCAAGATAACCGATCCGGTATTGGCCAGGAAAATATTTGCTTCTATTAATACCCTCGCAGAATTTATCCACTCTCATCGTAAATGAAGATCCTCATTACAGGAATGGGGGTGATCTCCAGTATTGGGATGAATGTGGAAGAAAATCTGCGGTCACTCAAAAATAGCACGGGAGCAATTACCCCGGTTGAGGGTATTAAAAGAATTCGTAAACCATTTCTGGGTGGACAGGTAAAACTTCGTAATACAGAATTCAAAAACCTCCTGGGACTTTCACCAACAGAAAGTCTGCATAGATCCACTTTGCTGGGACTTACAGCTGCGAGGGAAGCTTGGGGAAACAGAA
>JANWKQ010000119.1 GCA_025451295.1 Flavobacteriales bacterium
CCCATGGTATATTTGATCACAGGCTTTTGTTCTCTGGGAACATAAGGCTGCATTCCAAAAAAATGAACGGCGATGTATTCATGGTAATATAAAACATCACTAACGATTACCTGTTGGGGATCTTTATGTTCTTTGTTCTTTATTTCCGAGTAAATGAAAAAAAAGGGAACCAGTATAACCAGGAACAAAACCGATGCGTCAATATTTTTTAATCGCTTTTTCAAAAATTCGTTGGATAAGTTAGTTCCCGATATTTGCTGCACTGCAGATCAAAATAGGAGGGGTTCAACATTTTGATCTCATTTGCAAAAAGATGCCACGGCACCCAGATATATAAACAGGGGAAATAATCCATTCCTTCAAATATATTGATCCGGTCATCATAAAAAATAATGGTGCGGCTATTACTCTTTCCCTCCAGTGAACTCAGCATTAAGGTTTCCGTTGCAGAACCCCAGGAATTCATAGGTGAATAACGATCTGTAGGTATTTTTACATAGAACTTTCGTTCCGGATATTTTTCCGCTTCGGCCAATGCCGACTGGTAAAGACGGATCCTTTCCGTATGTCCCTTGTCTACCTGTTTGATCAGACTGATGTATGAAAATATCAGCAGAAGACTGAGGGCTGATGTCCATGCAATACTTCTTTTTTTATCCTTCAAGACCTCTGTAAACGGAATGATGATGAAAAAGATCAAAGGAATATACCGACTTTCAAGATTGGAATGTGCATCCCCTTTATAAAAAGCCAGAGCAGCAATGAGGGTATAGAGAATGCAAAAACCAATCACAAAACTCAAGACCATTGTTTTTTTATTCCTGATCAGCAATAGAGCAGTCATCATCATAACAATGGCAGGATAAATATATGTGGTAAAAAAAGCATGCTTCAAATACCAGAGTAATGGCAAATTCCTTAGGTTTGGCAAAAGCTGATCTGCTTTTTTGATCCCTTCGAAGAAATTTTCGTCGTGTTCATCACCCGGGAAAAAGAACTTGTACATATAAATGATTAGTACCATTGCGGCCGCCACATAGATATAAGGTCTTTTATATTCTTTCTTATAAAAATACGTGAAGCCTATGGCGAATCCCAGCGTAAACAAGGTGATGGGATGGATCAGATAATTCACACCGATTACTACCACGATTAACAAAAAAAAGAAGATCATAAATAAGATCCCGCGATCCTTCCATTTATCATAATAATTCAACAATGCGTAAAAAACCGCGCTATAGGCCACCCCCAGCCACGCCTCTGAAATGCTGTGCCCAAACGCAAGGCGAATAATGATCGGTGCAAATGCGATGCTTAGTCCAGCGGCAATATTTTTAAATCCGTATACGGCGATGATAAAACAGAGATAGTAAATAATTACGAACGACATTGAATAAGCAATCACAATATATTGGAGGGGTAATCCGCATTTTATAAAGAGTAATGGTAAACTCTGGTTGATCATCATGCTGTATCTGGAATTGTAAACCACGAATCCATCTTCGTTGATCATTTGAAAAAGTTGCTGGCATGGATCAACAAAAAAGACACGGTCCTTATAAAAAAACAAGGCCAGAATAGTGGTTACTATTAACGACAGATGACCCAGAAGGATAAGCGTTTTCCTCATATTTGGCTAAAACGGATAGGAAGTAAAAATAAATATTTGAAATGATAGTTATATCGCATCCTGCAACAATGTTTACCGGAGTTGTGAATATTGCATTTCCCGGTATTCAGTGCATTGCAGGTTAAAATACCTTTTACTCATCCAATCCTCCGGATAGAACATAAACCACTCCACCCATAAAAATACACAAGGCCAATGGTGCATTCCAGTCATAATGTCGACATTTCGTTTTACAAAAATAATGGTGCGGCTGTTTTCTTTACCCTCCAGTGAGCTCAATAATAATGTTTCGACAGCCGATCCCCATGAATTAATTGGGTTGGGTCCTTCATCCGGCAGATATACATAGAATTTATGTTCAGGATATTTTTCCGATTCCTTCAGCGCTTGCTTATAGAACCGGATCCGTTTTGTATGGGTATAGTTGACCATTCTGGTAAGGTCTACAAATGAATAGATCATCATGATCGAAATACCGGCAATCAATACATAGCTCCTCTTTTTTTCTTTGATCGCTTCAACAAAAGGGATCATCAGAATAAATGCCAGCGGTATTAACCTGCTTTCCAGGGCAAAAGGGGCATCGCCCCTATAAAACGCCATACATGCGATGATAAAATAAAATACGGCAAAGAGAATCGTAAAGAGTAAAACCGGAAACTTTTTGGTTTTAATGAATACTATGCCGGTAATCAACAAAAGAATCGCTCCACCTATGTATATCTTATAAAAATAGATCATGAAAAATTCGAGTACTGGTAATTTCCTTAATTTCGGAAGAAGTTCATCAGCTTTTCTAATACCTTCAAAAAATCTCTCTTCATGAGAATGGGCTGGGAAAAGAAACTTATACAAGTAGATTGCCACAACGATGAGTCCTACTATATAAATGTATGGATCTTTAAATGCTTTTTTGTTGAAATAGGTGAATCCAATGGCGAAACCAACGGTAAATAAAGTAACCGGGTGAATGAAATAATTAATACCAACGATAATAACGATGAGTAAATAGAACAGCGTAATAAACAGGATCCCTTTTTTACGCCAGGTATCATAATAGTTGAGGATTGCATAAAAAACGGCACTATAAGCTACTCCCAACCAGGCTTCTGATATACTGTGGCCAAATGCCATTCGGACAAAAATCGGAGCCAATGCGATGCTCAGACCTGCCGGAACATTTTTAAAACCATATACCGCAATGAGAAAAGAGAGATAGAAAATGATGACGAACGATAATGAATAGGACATCACCACATATTTTAAAGGAAGCCCGAGTTTAATGGCGATAAGTGGAATGGTCTGGTTGATGACCATGCTATAGCGATGCACAAATACTTTGTAACTATTTCCATTGATCATTTCAAACAACTGTTGGCCCGGATCTACAAAAAGGACCCGCTCCTTATAGAAAACAATCGCCAGAATGGCTGTAATGAGCAGCGAAAGATGTCCAATGAGTATAAGTGGTTTTCTCATGATTTTTTTGGACTGGCCACAAAATAATATTCAATATTATGATCGAACATTTCCTTAAATTGAGATTGGGTAAGGCCTTCAGGGTTGTTTAGAAAACCTTTTAAGGTATACATGTTATATTCAAGATCTGTGAAATATTCAAAAACCTGCTCAGGTTTTACTTCATAAAAATCCGCGGCTCCCATTCCGCATTCAAAAACAATGAGGGGCTGATGTTGTTGAATAAATTTTTTTGCCCCATTCAATACTTTCATTTCTGCACCTTCCACATCAATTTTTGCTAATGAGATTTGTGGATAATCCATGGCGCATTCATCAAGGGTCGTAAGCTCTACTTTTATTTTTTCGATCTCAGGATTTTTGATTGCATAAGCCCTTTCCTTAAGTCCGCTATAAGCCGGTGCATTCTTTACCCAGTTAAATTCAGCAGATCCGTTTGAATCACTGAGGGCTTTTTTTATAAGGTGGATATTTTTTTTACCCGTGTATTTTTTATGCAGGAAGTCATAGTAATCGGGAATGGGTTCAAAACCATAATGATTCCCGTTTGGTGCGAACCTGATCATTTCATCCAACACTTCACCTTTATGGCAGCCAATATCAATACAATTCGAATGTGGCTGGAGCCATTTTTTCATGATGGCAAGGGTCTGTCGGTCGTATTGTTGGTTTTTGGTAAGGTCGATGCCCAGTGCAAAAAGAAGCTTGCGCAAAGTATTTTTTATCGACTTCAGCATATCTAAGGAGTAAAGATAGTATAACTATTTAGTCGCTTGTTGAAACTGGGTATTTTTCCTTTCTTTGTATAGATGTATTTTCTTAGCATAGTAGTTCCATTGTACAATGAGCAGACATTAGTTGCCGAAGTAATTAATCAGGTAAAGAATGTTCAGTTCCCTCCATCAGTTTCGGAGTATGAAATTATTGTGGTGGATGATTGTTCCACCGATGATTCATTCCAGGTGGTATCGGGAATTGCGGAAGGAGATCCGCAGATTAGAGTTTTGCGTCATGAAAAGAATATGGGAAAGGGTGCGGCGGTTAGAACAGGGATCAATGCCGCCAAAGGAAATGTATTCCTTATACAGGATGCTGATCTGGAATTAAGACCTACTGATATTCCTGACATGGTCAATTGCATGCAATCATTAAATGTGGAGCTTGTAAATGGCTCACGTTATATGGCGGGAGTGTATCGGCCGGTAGCTTCCTATAAACGATATTGGGGGAACAAAATATTTACGTCCATTACTGCCATTATCATTAATGTAAAAATTACTGACATGGCGTGTGGATACAAACTTGTACATAAGAATCTGTATGATAAACTAAAACTCCGGGAGGATCGTTTTGGTTTTGAGGCAGAATTGATCATTAAGGCCCTGCGTATAAAAAAGAATAACATAGCCGAAGTTCCGGTTAGTTATTTCCCTCGGAACGAAGGAGAGGGTAAAAAGCTTCGGGGAATAGATGCCTTTAAGATCTTGGGCACCATTATTAAATTCGGACTGCTTCGGATGAATTAAAAAAAGGTCCGAAGAATGAACCCCGGACCTTTCTGTATTCTAAAAATTTAAAAAACCTTTTATAGCTCTACGGTTCTTTCGTCAATCACCTGATTGTTTTGCAGATATTTTACGACATAGTAGTCATCCGTATAAACAGAAGCATCAAATGCATACTCAATGGTATGGCTGCCTGCCTGCTCTGTAGGGTTGTAGTACAATTCCCGTACGATCACCCCGTTTCTGTCAAATAAACCAATGTTTACCTGAGCAGTTTCGTTGAGACTATACTCGAAGTTACCACCTACACTGTTTTCCGGAACCACTCTTAGATTACGTGCATAGTCGTTTCCGGCAGCAGGTAATGGAGCGGTACCACCCATAATGTCGGCTACATATTCAGCCAGGGCCTGAGCTTTTGCTTCATCCCAGTCTACAATATCTTCCAATTGGCGGCTGTCTGTAATACTCCAGATCGCATGCTGGGCACCTACGCCCTGCAAATGATTCTGTTGAATATAATGGGTGATCAAAGCCAGGTTGCCGGTGGCTACATCACCAACACAATAATTCACCGCTTTGCTGGGTGATTTCAGGTGTTGGCTAAAGCACATCCCCTGTACATAGGTTTCCTTACTGGTACCGGGTTCAATTTCTATAATGGTTGAGGCTACAACAATAATTGGCTGATAGCCGGGGTCGTCTGATTGAAAGGTCCTACCGTTTTCAATAACTATTTTTTGCGTTACTGATGTTAAATTGGTAAGTCTGATGATCATTGGATTTTGATAGTGAGTGCCATTTGGATTGGCGGTCACAGAGGCCTTTACCATTTTCTGGTCAAGAGCGCTCTGCAGAGTGGTTGTCTGCGCTGGGAAAAAGGCCAGCAGATTCAAGTACAAAATTAAGCTATGTAACATTGCTGAGGTTTTCCCTGTATAACGGGCCAGCTTTTATATTGTTGTGATTTAAAATGTTAATGTTGGATGCCCTCCTTCCCCAGGATAAATCTAGGGGTGATTCATGTTCCAATTTGCATGAGCCCTTACATTGGGATATGTTACTGGGTGGCTGCACTGCTGCTGTCAGGGTTGATCAATAAAGCCGGGGCCATTTGCTTCCACTCATTCTCGGTGATAATTTTTTTCAGCACAAAATAGGTGGAACTCCCATCACCATTTAAAGTCTCAAATGCCATGAGCCCGATCCCCTCAGCAAAAAAGCTGGTTCGTTGCTGTTCTTCTGAAACGGTGCGGTTGGGCTTTATATGGTTCAACATGATCAC
>JANWKQ010000120.1 GCA_025451295.1 Flavobacteriales bacterium
GGGCTGCTGTGGTTTTGGACTATTAAATTTTGCTCCAGCAAACAGTATATAAAATATTGAAAATGGAACAGTATGTTTTTACGGGGTGTAATATTAAAATTAACACGACCCGATGTCCTGTTAGGGTAGATGGAGAGAGATTAACCTCGTCAAAGGGCGCACCTTCATTAGGTGAACATAATTCAGACATAGATAAGCAATTTGGATTAATCTAAAGCAATTCATATGGAACATGAAATTATCGACACACACGTTCATATTTGGGATTTAGAGAACATTCGATATCCGTGGCTTGATGGAGACACTACCATCCTGAACAGATCCTATGCCATTGATGAACTAGAACCCGCCCGCAAGGAAGCGGGAATAACCCATGGCGTTTTTGTGCAGGCGGAAGACAGTTTTGCGGATGCCGATTACATGCTGGCGATGTGTGAAACGACTCCCTGGATGGTAGGTGCAGTGTGCTGGTTGCCGTTGATGGATCCGGACGCAACAGAAAAGGTATTAGTTGAAAAATATTTAAAAAACAACTATTTTAAGGGAGTCCGGCATTTGATTCATTTTGATTCTAATCCGAAATGGATGTTGCAGGAAACGGTTCTGCAAAGCCTCGCGATCCTGGTAAAGTATAACCTCCCGTATGATGTTGTAGGTATATTAACGGAACATATTGAAACGGCCCTGCAGGTTGCGGAGACAGTCCCGCAACTCCGAATGGTGTTTGATCACCTCAACCAACCACCCATTTCAACCAATGAAAGATTTGGCCGCTGGGGTGACCTGATGCAGGAGGCGGCGAAGCACCCCAATTTTTACGCAAAGATTTCTGGCTTAGGTACAGTAACAAAGAAGAAGGAGGGTGAGTGGGGCGAAGATGATTTGAAACCCTATGTAGAATTTTCTTTACAGCATTTTGGCGAAGATCGCTGTTTTTGTGGCGGAGATTGGCCGGTAAGTTTATTGGCCGGAGGTTATGCAAGAACATGGAAAACTTATTTCACTTTGCTTGAAAACTTATTAGATCCTGCCGGCCAGGAGAAAGTATTGTATAGCAACGCCAGGTCGTTTTATAATTTATGATTTGCTGAAGGAAGTAAAAAATAGGTAAGGCCTGAAATTTCCAGGTCGATGCAACATATACCGCATTCCCAAATTTTCAATACTATTTCATGTACATCATTAGCTCTTATCCTGTTGCTGTTATTTTCTGTGTCATCACGATGCTTTGTTGGGGTTCATGGGCAAACAGTTCAAAGTGTACCAATGATAAATGGCCATTCCCATTATTTTATTGGGATTATTCTTTGGGTTTAATCCTGGTAGCATTGATTTACGGATTTACGATGGGTAGCACAGGGCCTGATGGTCGTAGTTTCGTGGAAGATATATCACAAGCAAATATCAATTCTGTACTATATGCCTTGCTTGGTGGGGCAATATTTAATCTTTCAAATTTATTGGTAATCGCCGCAATCTCCATTGCCGGATTTTCTGTTGCATACCCAATAACCGGAGGTCTGGCCCTTGTACTTGGAGTAATTTTGGTTTATATCAAAGTGCCAACTGGTAATCCCCTTGTACTTTTTATAGGAGTTGGACTTGTTGTAACGGCCATTGTTGTAAACGCACTTGCGTCAGCCAGGGCATCAGCAAAAAAAGGGAACACCTCAAAGAAAGGGATTGTGATCGCCATTCTTTCAGGCATAATCATGTCTTTTTTTTACCGGTTTGTATCCGATAGTATGAGTAGAGATTTTATAAGCCCGGAAGCCGGGAAATTAACACCGTATACTGCCATTCTCTTTTTTTCAATCGGTTTATTTATATCCAATTTCATATGGAATAGCTTTTTTATGTATCGGCCTATAATTGGCAGGCCCGTTAATTATAAGGAATATTTTACCAATGGAACGCTTGCGCAACATTTAATTGGCGTAGCAGGAGGAATAGTTTTCAATACTGGTTTCTTGTTTAGTCTTATTGCGTCTGACAAGGCGGGGCCGGCCATTTCATATGGTTTGGGGCAGGGTGCCACCATGATTGGAGCTGCGTGGGGAATATTTGTTTATAAGGAATTTAAAGGCGCTTCAAGAACCGTTAATAGATTACTTCTTATAATGTTCATGACTTTTATTATTGGTTTAGCATTCATCATATTAGCCAGGTTTAAATGAATTGACAATTTTTACCGGGTATTGCCAGGACTAAATAACTTAAAATGAAATACCAGGATCTTTTACCTAAGAACAAACTGCCTATCGTAATAATAGGAGCCGGAAGTATAGTAAATGATGCTCATCTTCCAGCTTACAAGATAGCTTCATTCGACGTGGTCGGAATTTTTGACATTAATAACGAGCGGGCAAAAACGATCGCCGGGAAATTTGGAATCCCCACGGTATACGAGAGCCTGGAACAATTGGTTAAACAGGCGCCCAGGAATGCGGTTTTTGATATAGCCTTGCCCGCATCAGAAATTATTTCATCTCTCCTGAAGTTACCGGATGGCTCACCTGTACTTATTCAAAAACCGATGGGTAACAATTTTACAGAAGCCAAAGAGATTTTGCAGATTGCCAGGAGCAAAAAGTTACTTGCCGGCATTAATTTTCAGCTGAGGTACGCGCCTTTTATTCTTGCAGCGAGGGATGTAATAGACAAAGGATTGATCGGCGAGCTATGTGATATAGAAATTAATGTGAATATTTATCATCCTTTTCATTTGTGGGATTTCCTTTTTAAAAGTGAGCGGGTGGAGATACTCTACCACAGTATCCATTATATTGACCTTGTGCGGTCATTTTTTGGCAATCCGGAAGGTATGTATGCAAAAACAGTCAAGCACACAATGATGCCGGCTCTTGCTTCCGTACGTAGCAGTATTATTATGAATTATGGAGATTGGATAAGAGCCATTATCCTCACCAACCATTGCCATGATTTCAACCAGAAGCATCAGCATGCTTATATAAAATTGGAAGGGACAAATGGTGCTGTGAGAATAAATATGGGGTTATTAATGGACTACCCAGCCGGGACCAGGGATGTTGTGGAATTTATCAGCAACAAAGGAAATTCAAAACCAGAATGGCAAAGTCTTGAAGTGGAAGGGACCTGGTTTCCGGAAGCATTTATAGGAACTATGTCACAAGTGATGAAGGCGGCATCGGGTGAAATTGAACGTCCTGATAATTCTGTGGAGGATTGTATTTATACCATGGCCTGTGTTGAGGCGGCCTACGAGTCAAGTGAAAAGGGTGGGACCAAACTTCCAGGTTAAATTTAATCTTTCAATAGGGCGTTTGCTGTCGTATTCAAATCTTTTCCTATTCTTTTACTTGTAGAAACGCCAATCCTCCAAACCAGCTAAAGATAATGGCAACGAAACAGAAAAAGATATGTAAGTATGAGACTGAATGGGATTGTACTGATCAATGGCCCACACCGCAGAAACTCCTGGATAAGGGAACCGCTTAACATTAGAAATATATAATCAGACAAAATTTTAAGCTATGATTAGGATTCTTTCATTGTCGGCAATACTGGTGATTTTGATTGGATCCTGCAGATTACCTCATAATCAGGGATGTTTTCTGGAAGAGAAGACCATCGATAATAACCGCGTCGTTGAAATTTCCAATGCAAAAGTAAAAGCAAGGTTTACTCTCACCAACCGGGAAATTTTACAGGAATACCTGGCTTTTGACAACCACCATTGGGTTTCCATAGTGCAATCTTTTTTACCTCCCAGCAATCAACCAAAGGATGGAATCAAGTTGTATAATTCAGGCCTGGACCCTCTCAACCGTTTGATCACATCTGAGATATTGGATTCAATTAGCGTTATTGAGTCCGATAAGGATCATGTGATATTACTGTTAACAGGTCATTCCAATGGACAACATGTTGAGCAAACTGTAAAGTTGGAAGACGGTAAGTCATTATTTCATTTTGAGGTTTCAGCTATACTAAGTGGAAAATCACCCACGTTAGAATACCTGCTGTCTCCTTTTCTTTTTACATCATCAGCAAAACCAGAATTCATACATACGCCTAAATTGAAATTTACAGATGACGATATTTTTAGTGACCGAACTTTTTATTCCCCGGCAGTTATCATGCAGGAGAGGGGTTCTTTTTGCGCACTCGTACCCGATCTTGATATGATTAATCAGTATATGGTACTATCTCCGGATGCAAGATTTGCCGCAACGCGTGTTAAAGGCCGGCCTTGGGATCTTCCGGTAGACAGTTCACGCTGGTCAATGCCAACCGGTATGGATTACAACCTCAAATCAGGGCTATGTAACAGGCCCTTATTTTCTTTTGGTATCATTGATGCTATTGCTACTCATCATATGCACTGGCCTCATCCAAGTGATGGCTCAATGGTACGGCATCTGCGAAAAAATATTGTCAAATATGGCTTCGATCTGTTGATCCAGGCAAATGCTCCATTATATAGAGGGTATCAATCCGTGAGTCGCTTTATGTGGGAACGATACGGAAAGAAATGTTTACAGGAACCCAAACCGCAGGTAATGCCTTTTGAGGAATATGCCAAAAAATGCTACCCGGCCAGTGCTGCCTACAAGGGTTGGAATGTAGGGCCTGATTGGACCATTAAAAACAGTGCGCCGAAAGGTTATCCGGATATGGAGGCATGGCAACAGTGGGAAATGCAAGGATGGCCGGTAGGTGGGTATAAGAATAGCGCACAAGACTGGTATGATATGATTGACTGTACAACTGGGTGGAACAATATGCGCGATGCCGTTGGAAATTATTGGGGGGGGAAACACACATCTGATTCCAGTCTTGTGGAAAAATCAAGGCGAATTGTTAATCTTATCCGTCTGAGTCCTCAGAAGCAGGGTGCGTTCCCCGTTATCTATCGATCTTTTGGTAAACGGTGGCAGGGAAATCATTGGGACCCGCCGGCAGAAATGGATTCATCCCGCGTAGAAAGGTATTTTTCGGAAAAGAGTCAATCTTATCAGACGACGGCGATGAGCAAGACCTGTGCGCACTTATTGCGGTATTACAGGTTATGCGAATCCAATAAACGGATTATCCCATTTGTCAAAAGTTATGGAGATTTCATTGTTGGTCATATTGAAACCAATGGTTGTCTTCCTTCATGGTTCAGCGCTGATCTTGTAGCCAATCCGTATTTGGAATTCAATGGAGAGCAAGGAGTTCATATCTGGTTTCTTGCTGAATTGTACAACGTTACCAAGGATCTGAAATACCTGAAAGCGGCGGAACGCATGGCTGCATTTATGAAAAACGAGATCTTGCCAAAACAACGATGGCTTGATTTCGAAGTATATTTTTCATGTGGTGTAAAACCTATGAATTTTAAAGACCTCTATACCGGACAGGATCCACGCGGAAATGTTTCGATGTCCTGGTGTGCAGAAGGATTCGCGGCATTGTATAATGCTAACGGTGGAAAGGAGTGGCTTGATGCAGGTGAACAAGTAATCGATTATTTATCTCTTTACCAAACTGTCTGGAATCCCCATTTCATTTATACCGCCTATCCCTTCGGTGGGACGGATACGGACAATGGCGATGCTGCCTGGCTCAATGGGCACCAGGCAATGTTGCCAGGTATTTTTGCCTGGTACGGAAAACAACTCGGGCGACAGGATCTGCTTGAGCGAAGTGTTGCCCTCGCAAGAGCTTCCCTGGTGCTGGCTAATCTTAAGGAAAATTTCGAAAATAAAATCTACAGTTATCCTAATTTTCCGGAAGGGCTGGGTCCTGAAAACATCGATCATGAAGGCATTCCTCAAACACCTTTGAGAACCGGCGGAAGTTGGTGCGAGATAGGCGGACTTACTGGGGTTTCCGATGCGATGCGTGAAATGGGGGGCCTGTATATAAATGTTGAAAAAAAGCTTTCGGTTGGCGTTAATGGAGTTAATGTGAAAAGTTATCAATGGGATAAAAGAACACTCACTATCCATTTTGAAAACTGGTTTAAGGATTTGACGTTGCCGTATCTTGAGCCGTATGATATTGAAATAAAAGTTGAAGGTTTGAAAGGTCACGGTTCGTACAACCTTGTTGTCAATGGCTCCCCTCCGATAACGTTAACGGCCAGAGAATTGTTGAGCTTTCACTTAAATGTAAATAATTGAAATAGGAATATATTACAATTACAAGGAGCTTAGTAATATCCAAAAAATCAAATCGCTATCTGGATGGAACCGATCAAACGAATAAAGATGAATAGAAAAATTCTGGCCATCATGAAGTGAACATTTAAAACGATGGAGGCCTCAAATCGCGAAACGATTAGAAGATGAAGCTCTGATACTCTCATTTGAAATAAAGTTTTATGAAGAAGGTGCCCGGTACCAGTGGTGGCAATCTTCAGTTATCTTAAATAGTTCCGGCTAGGTACTTTTGAGTCTGTTTTTTTTGGACGGATGCAATCCGTAAAATGGACGCAGTGTAAGAAAAGATTTTAATTTTTAGCTTATGCTTCGAATTGATGCCCACCAGCATTTCTGGATTTACGATGATCTTGAACATAGCTGGATGACAGAGGAAATGTACCTCATTAAAAGAAATTTTTTGCCCGCTGACTTAAAACCTCTCCTGGAATTAAATAATATAGATGGAACTGTTCTTGTACAGGTAATTCAAAGCGAAGAAGAAACCCTGACTCTA
>JANWKQ010000121.1 GCA_025451295.1 Flavobacteriales bacterium
CTTTTAAGGTGAGATCACCAGACGCAATGCACCAATTATAGTTGCTGGAAGCCTTTACTTCTTTGACGATCTTTGTTTCCTGAAAATGAAGATTTTGGTTGTTATTCGTGAAATGGCCATCAAACGCAATGGTGCCAAAGTCACCTTTTTTTGATAAGGATTCGCCATAGCTTTCTATATAAGTAAACCCCGTTACGTATCCATTTTCAGCCAACGTTTCAATCCTGATCTCGAAATAAAAGGTTTTGTTGGGATCCTGATGAAGCTGGCCTTTCCAGGTGCCGATCAGAGATTGTGAAAATAGATTGAACGGGGTTATTAAAAGAAAGCAAAGTATAATTCTATAGCTCATGAACAGAAAGGTTGTCTAAACAAATATAACGATATCTTGATTGAAGAGCCTATGAACGGGCAGTATAAATCGCCCTATATTCCCGATTTTTATCAAGAAACAAATCCTTCTTGAGCCATTCTTTTAAAAGCGGATCGGCACTTATCATTCGAAAATCCATTTGTTCCAGCATTTCCTTGTCTGCATCCGTCAACACTTTTTTGCTATCAGGTTTAATCAGCAACGACCGGCCAAAACGATCCTGGAATTCCTTATCAATCGCATCAAAATGCTGCATGGCCTTCGCATCATCTGCATAGATATTCAAACCTGTAATAATGATTTTTCCCCATTGCTTTAACATCGCTTTTGCTTTTTCAATGAGCCCGGGAATGTCTGCATAGTATGTAATCCCCCTGTTAAAAATAAGAAGATCAAATTTTGTTTTGAATTGATCAATATCTTTTACATCCATATTGACGGAAATCCAGTTTTTATCCTTGTAAAAATTTCTTGCCTTTAAGCCGGTGTGCATTCCTAAAAAATAATCAATGGATGTTACGCTATGTCCATCTTTGCTTAATCTATTCGCCAGCCATCCAATTCCTCCTCCCATTTCAAGGACCTCTGATTGCGGGTTGATATGTTTTTGTATAAAGTCCAAATCATCGGCTCTTGTTTTCCAGGTCGGCGAATTTTTGATAAATGGTAATTCTTCAAATTTGATGGGATCGGCTATTTTCAAAAACCCAGGATGATCGAAACTTTCAAAACTGCTCAAATACGTATCCAACTCCAATTTAAAATCAGGCCTCAGATATCTGTATACACCTTCATCCAATTCAATATTAAAATCAGCAGTTGCTTCTAACAAAACCTTGCCATTGATATTTTTTATGTCGGCCTGCTCTTTCATTTTTTACGATAACGCAAAAATAAACCTATATAAGCGATCAACATCAGAAACTGGCAAATACCGGCAGAAAAAAGCGCCCCACTTATGCCATAAGGAACTACCAGCAGCCAGGTGAGTCCTGCATTTAAAATAAAACCTGCTATATTGATCATCAGTACTTTTTTTTCTTGATGAACGGCATAGAGAAAGTAAATGATTGGCAGGCAATAATAAATAGGGAGTACATACAGTCCTGAAAGGAGAATTTGATCCGGGCTAACGTAAATATCAAAAAAATCAGGCAATCCCACATAGAGTACTGGTAAAGCCAACAAACAGATCATGCCTCCTAGCGCAACCATTTGGGTGGCTAATTTTGAAATAAGTCTGGAACCTGATCTGTAGATCACTTTTTGCAAAGGCATAATGAGTAATCCACCCAATGCCTGTAAATACAATAACAATGAAATTAGGATCTGATATTTTCCGGTGACCAAATCATCCATTCTCCAGTTGATAATATAAAGATCGATCTTGGAAAATAGCATGCCCGAAATACCGATAATAAACAGTGGAAATGATTTGGCCAACAAAGAAAATTCGAAACTGAGGTATTTGATCCGAAAATCCTTCTGAAAATACGCAAAGTAGAAGATTCCTTTTATTAGTTGCTGAACTGAAAATAACTGCACCAGGAATTCTGTATTTATTTTTTTGTTCTGGATGATCATCACACAAACGGCAATGATCAAAATAAATTCAACCAGGGTCACAAATAGTTGTTTTTTATAGTATAGGCAAAGTGCTTCTGTGGAGGATGATAGAAAGAGGCCGGTTAGCCAGATGATCAACCAGGGGAGATAGGCAATGGGGAAATAAAAGGCCAGTAATAAAAATCCAATGAGCAAGATAGGAAGCCTGGTAAAAAAATTCTCCGTATTTATTTGAGTGACCTGTGAAGGCTGCTTGCTAAATGCCCTGAGTGAAAACTCTTTCATACTCCAGTGGGTGATCATGTGTACAAGGGAAACAATGATCATGAAATTAACGACACTTCCCCATGTCTGGATATCCGCATTTCGCTTCACCAGGAATGCAAATAGAATGGAACCGGCTGGAATGATGAGATAGCGCAATGCATTGAGCGCAGAAACGAAAATCCTGTTGGTTGTCTTTTTGGATGCACCCATGATGGATGCGAAGGTATTAAAAACTCATCATCGCTTGTAATAATCCCAATACTTCTTAAACGTATCCCTTGCATCCGGGAACCGATATTGCACCCTGAAATCAGGGTTGCGCAATAAATGCACGATCTCATCTGCAAACGCCTGCGGGTCTATTCCCTTCCAGATCTTTTCGTTCTCGATCGAATAACCAACCGGTGTACTGAGAATTGGTAACCGCTTACTCATGGCCTCAAAAAATACATATCCCTGTCCTTCGTGTTTGGAAGTATGTAAGAATACACGGCTATCATCCATGAATTTCAATACGTCTTTTCTTTTTTGCTGACCCGCCAATTCGATCGATGATTCAAGATGGTTTTTCTCAATCAGATATATAAGATCTGCTTTTTCTTCTCCATCACCTACAAGGAGTGCTTTTACACCTGGCATCTTTTCCTTTACACGTTTGATGATCTCAATCCACATCTCATAATTTTTCACCGGGATCAATGAACCTACGCCAATGATATCGTATTTTTTTTTCGGAGAAAAATCAACTTCCTGTTCAACTGCAAAAGGAATAATTTCTTTCACCCGTCTACCTGTATTCTTAAAATAAATCTCTGCCTGGTAAGTGGACAAAGCGATCGTAGTAAGATCTTTAAGACGTTTGTTACGCAGATGACGATTCTCCTTCAGTACATCTTGTCCCATGAGTGTACAGATATGGGTGATTTTTCTTTGGGCTGAAAAAGCCTGTCCGATCAATGCCGTGGCACCCAACCAGAATGAGTGGATAATATCAATGGGCTCTTCAGCATGAAGTGCAGCAAGTGTTCGCATCGATCGGTTCCATACTGAGATCTTTTTATACCATTTATTCTGACCATTGAGTGGATAAACATCAGCCCCCATGACCTGATATTTTTCGGATGTATATGGATATTGCAGGGCGATGATAGAAATTCTCACCTGTTTGGTTTTTTGAATGTACGACAGAAAATCCAACAAGGTTGGAATACATGAATCCTCTTCTTCAGAAGAAGCAAATCCAGGGGTGATCCATACAATATGTTTAGTTGAAGACATATGCTTTCCAACCCTCTTTAAATGATTTTATTTCTTTCAAATGATAGTCTTCGTTAAAATGATCCCAGTTTTTCATCGGATTCATTCCCCGCCACTGTTTCGGAAAAACGTTTGTATTGAAGATCACCAGGGCTGTTGTATCAGGTTGTTCGTAATACTCCAACCAGATATTATAGATGGGAGCATCGATTCCTTTTGACTGTAGACTTACATCAATATCCATTGTATAGATCGGCGGACTGTTTTTGCTCAGTACGAAACGATGGATTTCTTTTTCAATCATGGTACGGTCGTAAACTTTTTTGAAACTTACTACAAATAAACTCAATTGTATGATAACGGCCGTACATGTAATGAATATAGTGATCAGCCGACTTACGGGTAACGGATCTTTTCCCATCATTTTAAGGACCTGTATGGTGGGCCGATAATAGATCATGAGAAAAAAGGGCAGGACCTGCAGAAGGAACCGGTTATTTTGAAAAGGAATTCCACTCAGAAATAATAAGTAAAATGCCACAGCAATTGCCAGCATGATGACTTCCGGAGTACGACCGAATTTACGGAATCCGAGGATCAGGACCGGGATCCCCGCTAAAAAATAACGTGGATGGAAAATTCCCATCAGGCTATAGATAATATTAGGTACTGCATTTTGCTGGATGCCGTCACGGGTTATAAAGTCGCTTTTTAGAAAATGAAAGGGCGACCAGGTGGTAAGCCAGTCATGTTGAAGAAAGGAGGTGGAACTACCCCACCTGATCAAAAAATGAGGGATGAGAGGAATGGCACCCAAAAGAATAACCGGAAGCAAAATATAAAAACGGGTCTTATGTTTAAAAAAATGGAATAAACCGTACAGTGCAAGGGGAAAAACAAGAACGATGGCAGCATACCGGGTCATGCAGGCCACTCCACATAAAAGGGCTGCCAGACAGATCGAAACGACCGACTTTAACCGAATAAATTTAAAGAGATGATAGGTTCCACTCACAAGCGCTGCCAGGGTCATCATATCAGACATGATAGAGGCCGAAAAACGGAGGAAAAACGGAGAAAGGAGCAGAAGGACTAACAAGTAAACGTTGGCATTTTTGGAAGACTCCGGGTAGATGAGTCGGATAATCTTAAGGGTATATATATAGACAACCGCTGCTGAAATAATAGAAACAAACTGTAATGAAAAGCCGACATCCTGAAGGATCAGGGACAAAAAAGCACCGGCTAAAGGATATAGAACAGGCCAGAAAAAATCGGGTGGGGGAGTACCGTTTATAAAAAAACCGCGGAGTGATCTGGCGAAGTTTAGGTATTCGTAGGAGTCCTGACCATACAATCCATTAAACCCCAGCAGATATCTGAAGAGGATGAAGAAACCCAGCAGGGTTGGGATGATCAGGTAGTCTGCCTTTTGTTTTAACAATTGAAAAGGATATGGTTAAAAGTAAAAAAATATCATCGTTTAAGCCTGGCTGGTTATTGGACTCCATTGCATCCAAGTGTGATTACCTTCTGTGTTGCCTGTTCAGATTGGGATTGGTGGAATTCTGAGTCAGAAAAATAATTGAGGGACACTTTCTTTTTTGCAAAATAAGCGTTAATTTTAGGCTAAATTTAAAAGGTGGTACAACCGGGCATGTTCTTTGTTAATCTATGGTTAAGGATTAAATAATTAATAAAAAACGTTTTACATTTACAATCGTAATTAAGAAAATCATGAAAAAATCGTTTACAAAAATTTTAGCTGTATGCTTCTTGATAGCAGGCACCACGTTGATTTCGAATGCTCAAAAAGCAATGGGACCAGAGTTTACCTCTGAAGGAACTACTGTTGATTTTGGTGAAGTAGATAATACCAAAGATCCTGGATTCAGAATTTTGAAATTCAAAAATACCGGTTCAGCTCCTTTGATGATCACCAACGCGGTAGGTTCATGTGGTTGCACAGTTCCTGAGTGGCCAAAAGAGCCAATCAAGGCTGGAGCTACTGCTGAGATCAAGATCAAATACGACATTACCCGTATCGGAGCCATTAGCAAAACTGTTACAATTACCACCAATGAGGAGGAAAGTAAAGATGCCAATGGTAACCCTATCTACAAAAATCACGTAGTACAGGTAAAAGGCAACGTAAAGGCTGGTCAGTAAGGCCTGTTAAAGATTGGTTAAGCGCAATTACTTTGCCCGAATTGATGTAAATTTGGAATATTAATAACAGATAGGAAATGAAAAAATTGATTTTAGGACTTAGCGTAGCATCTTTCTTTGTAGTTGTAGGTACAACGAACATGAGTGCACAAGGCCCGGTACTTTCAGCTGAAAGTATGACGGTTGATTATGGACAAGTAGCCTATAGTGGAGACGGAACCCGTGAATTTACTTTTAAAAACACCGGTACTGAACCCCTCTTAATTACGAATGCAAAAGGATCATGTGGATGTACTGTTCCTGATTGGCCTAAAGAACCGATCCGTCCAGGTGGAACGGGTGTTATTAAAATTAAATATGATACAAAACGTTCAGGTGCCATCAGCAAAACGGTTACTGTTACTACCAATGAGGTAGAATCGAAAGATGCTAACGGAAATCCTGTTTATAAAAACCATGTTGTTGCCATTAAAGGCACCGTTGCGAATGCTCCTGCGAATGATGGGATCCCGGTTAAAACGACCAATGGAGCCCCTGTAGAGTAGTAATACAGCACATAAAATTTCATAATTGTTAATTTTGCAGCCCTCTCTTTATAAGAGAGGGCTTTTTTTTGATGTCTAAAACCTTTGAATTTACTCAGATCGTAATTATTTTTAAATGACCTCGTGAACTCGGTTCGCTCGGTTCGCTCGGTTCGCTCGGTTCGGCGTTGGACTTCAACCTCAAAAGCTCATCCCGACCGCAAGCGTCGGGGACTCCGTTTTTTCGGTTTTGCCCGCCTTGACATTCTTTGGTTTTAGACATCAAAAGAATCGGGGAGATATAAAAATAATCTAACTTTGATTTCCCATTGAAAAACAGTGATAACCATTAAATGATCATTACTCATGCCAAGCATATCTAAGAAAGGTCAGGCAATGCCTGCATCACCCATCCGGAAGCTGGTCCCGTTTTCGGAAGCCGCCAAGAAAAAAGGAAGGATCGTTTATCACCTCAACATAGGACAACCCGATATTGCAACGCCACAAATAGCACTCGATGCAGTAAAAAATATACAGTCAAAAGTCATCGAATACAGTCATTCAGCCGGTAACGAAAGTTATCGCAAAAAACTGGCAGCCTACTATCAAAAACTTGGGTTGCCGGTTCAACCTGAAGATGTAATGATCACCACCGGCGGCTCTGAGGCCCTTTTATTTTCCATCATGAGTTGTCTGGATGAGGGTGATGAGATCATTGTTCCGGAACCTTTTTATGCAAATTATAACTCATTTGCGCTAACCTCTGGTGCGAAGATCGTTCCCATTACTGCCAACATAAAAAATGGATTTGCTTTACCACCCATCGAAGAATTTGAGAAAAAGATCACTTCAAAAACCAAAGCCATCCTCATTTGTAATCCTTCCAATCCTACCGGATATTTGTACACAAAGGAGGAACTTGAATTGCTGAGGGATATGGTGATCAAACACGATCTCTTCTTTTTTGCTGATGAGGTATATCGCGAATTTGTGTATGATGGACGTACTCATTATTCAACTTTGTTGTTGGATGGAATGGACAAAAATCTGGTGATGGTTGATTCTGTTTCAAAACGCTATAGTATGTGTGGAGCCCGGATAGGTGCCGTGGTTACCCGCAACAAGGAATTATACAATACCATGCTCAAATTTGCTCAGGCACGTCTAAGTCCACCTTCATTCGGACAGATTGCCGGGGAGGCAGCCTTGGAAACACCTCAATCCTATTTTGATGAAGTAATTACCGAATATAAATTACGTCGGGATGTTACGGTGAGTCTCTTATCTGAGATACCAGGAGTTGTTTGTCCTACTCCCGGAGGCGCATTTTATACGGTTGTGCAATTACCAGTTCAGGATGCAGATGAATTTTGTCAATGGATGCTGAGCGATTTTGAACATGAGAACCAAACGGTAATGATGGCCCCTGCTTCAGGATTTTATGCTACCAAAGGATTGGGTAAAAATGAAGTGAGGATTGCTTATGTACTCAATGAAGAATCACTTCGAAAAGCCATGGAATGCTTGAAGATAGGATTGGAAGAATATGCAAAAGTGAAACAGGCTTCTTTGGTTCAATAATTCAAATTGGCAACAAGCAATGTGCAATTAGCAATGGCTGACGCCGTCTCGATCGCTATCGGGAGGTTTTGCTGATTGCTAATTGCACATTGCCAATTGAAGCTACTCTAATTAAATTTTACCCAATTATCCTCTACAATAGATTTGATCCTAAGAATGTCCACATCCGTGGTTCCAGGAAATTCCATCACTGTTTCCTTTAGTGTAAGGGTTACAAGATCCTTGGCTTCTTTTTCCTTGTCATTTTCAACCAGACGAGCTGTTTCCTTCAATTGTATGGCCATATAACCAATCCAGTAATTTTTCTTTACCTCCATATCAGTAAAATATTCCTGGCTGTATGATTGTCTTTCAGCCCTTAGATTGATACATTGATCCATGGCCGTTGTTTTCTTTTCGGCACAGGAAAAATAATTCAACGAGGCATTAAAAGGCAAACTATTTCCAGCTGCCTGTTGTTCTTTCCATTTAAATTTGATCAATATTACCTGTGTAAGTCCACTGTTCATATTGTC
>JANWKQ010000122.1 GCA_025451295.1 Flavobacteriales bacterium
AAGGTTCTATTTTCTTTATTTGAACGGCATCGAGAATTTCCATGTCTTCGATCCCATTGGAAATACCACGTTGATAGATCTTATCGAGCAATGGAACCTCCCATTCCTCCACTGCTACAATAAGCTTACCACAAACATCATGGGCAATATGATGTTCTTTGGCAAACTTGACCAGCTCTCTTCTTCCGTCGACACAATTTTTTGCTTTGTATGACCCCGGCTTATAGTAAATACCGGAGTGAATGACGCCGCTGTTGTTTCCGGTTTGGTGATCGGCCAGTTTTTTTTCTTTTTCGAGAATGGCAATGCGAATGTGTGGAAAACGGGTTTGGAGTTTATAGGCAGTGGCACATCCTACAATCCCACCGCCAATAATGATGATATCAAATTTTTGATCTCTCATGCAATTGGGTACGAAAGTAAGGGATTTTGCGGATTTCATAAACCACCAGGACGCAGAGATACCATAAAATCTACGTCCTGGTGGTAAATCTCCTTACTTCACACTGATCTCGTAAAGTGCTCCGGACTTCTCAATGGTATATACTTTACCATTAGCCGAAGTCATGAATTTTGTATTTCCATAATCAGGATTTCCAATCTGTTTCCAGGTTCCTGACGTAAGATCCGTTTCATAACAGGCTCCGGTTGATTCTACTGTATACAATTTATCACCGATGGTGGTTGCAAAAGCAGTTTTTGACCATGCCCCAGCCGTTCCTATTTGTTTCCATGCCCCAGTTGACGGATCTATTTGATACAAGGAACCACTGGTTTCGATGGTGTATAATTTAGAACTACCCGCCAGTAAAAATTTGGTCTTTGCAAATTCTGCTTTACCTACCTGTACCCAGGCACCTGAAGATAAGGTGGTTTTGTATAATGCACCTGAAGCTTCAACGGTGTACATTGCATCATTGAGAATTACACCAGCCATGGTATTTACCCATGCCCCTGCGGTCCCAATCGTTTTCCATGCACCTGAAGAAGGTGTGATCTCATATAAAGTCCCACTTTTTTCAATTGTATATAGTTTACTACTTGATGCCATCATAAACTTGGTGTTCTGGTAATCGGGTTTACCTACCTGAGTCCATGTGCCGGTTGATACCGCCGTATTATATAAAGCACCGGTGGTTTCGATCGTATATAAACTACTGCCCGAACCCACTGCAAAAGTAGTATTAGCCCATGCGCCGGCTTTACCAATCTGTTTCCAGGAACCTGCCTGACCAAAGCCAATAGCTCCGGTTAGAATAAATGCACTCAGCATTGAAATTGTTTTTTTCATGTCGTTGTTTTTTTTGTTTACTGACTATTGACTCGTTATTTAGGGTTTAGTTTAATTCGATCATATTAATTAAAAGCTTGTAAGCTCCGGGGACCCCGTCAGGCAGTTGTCTAAAGAAGGAAAGACCCGAATAAATAAAATGTCCCTTACCGTATTTAGCAACGATGAGGCCACCTTTCTTCTCTTCTTCACCCGGATCGTTGCAAGAAATCAAGGGAGTATAATTCTTGTCCCATTCATTGGCAAAATACAACCCCCGTTCCTGTACCCAACCCTTAAAATCATTTTCCTTTATCTTATATGGCTTATTGAAAATAGCGTGATTGGTATCGAGCATTGTCATTGTCGCATTTTCATCCGTTACCCGGTCGCGACTGATCTTAAATGGATATGGGCCGTTCTCTTTTACTTTTAAATTGCCGGTGGTAACATATTGCACGATGAGATTTCCTCCGTTGTTCACATAATTCAACAAGGTAGTTTGCAGGGGTAGAATATTTTCAATGGTGTTATAACTGCGAATGCCTAGTAGAACAGTTTTGTATTTTGAATAATCGGTTGTGAGCACATTTTCCGGTTTTACAATTTCCAACATATAACCAGTTTCCTGCAGATCATGCGCAATATCATCACCGGCACCTTCTATGTAGGCAATCTTCGAAAGGGCTGCACTGTTATCGATCTTCACTAGTTTTACCGAGGACTCCGGAAATAACACAATGGCGGGGATATGATCGTATTTGATCTCTTTGAAGCTGCAGGAATAATTTCTTCCATTGCAGATCACTTCTGCGGTTAAACTTCCCTGGGCATTGGAATCGGGAGGAGTTACCAAAAACTCCACATTTTTTGTTTCACGTTTAGTGGTCATATCAAAATTTATTTCAGCAGGCGAAACCTTCCAACCTTCAGGAATATTGAGTCTTACTTTTCCCTGGCAATTATTTTTGAATGCCTGTAATTGCACTGTGATCTTCTTTTCGGTTTTATTTCTCCAGATCATTACCTGTTGCAAAGGTGTTGCCGTTACAGGTGGGGCCAGATAGATCGGTTGATGGATCTCTCCTTTTTCCGGGTCAGATCTTTTATACATGATCTGGCCTGTAAAGACCAAATCTTTAATGGGTTGTTTGCCATTGAAGGATGGTTGTATTGTATAAGTAAATGGTTCAAAGTTTTTATTTTCTATCGCTCTGCTATATCCTTTATAATCATCTTCGATGGCTTTTACATTCCACCAAACCGGATTTGAAAATGTGGCATCGTCTTTAATGGTGAGTGCTCCGGAAGTCCATTTTTGTCCTTCGCTTCCATTCACCTGACGATTGTATTCAAAATCATTCGAAAGCCATTCACTTTGAAATGGAAGACGCATATTCAAATACGTCATCAATTTTCCGCTGCGATTGATCGTTTCGGTTTTGATCCGCATGGTGTCACCAACCGCATAGATATAATCGTCTGTATATACTTCGTGGTAAAATCCAAGGCATTGGTGTATAAGCACAAGAATGTCCTCTAGTTTTTTGTTCACCAGATAGGAATTATCATTTAGTTTTTTTACATCCTGATAAAGTTCGATCAATGTTTCCGAAGAGGCGGATGGATCATTGAAATTATATTTGCTGATGATATTGTCGATTTTGGTCCCAATCGCTTTTCCATTTTTGATCCTGTTCCAGGTAAAATCAAATCCACTGAAGATATCTTTATCCGTAGGTGTTGTTCCGGCAGAAGGAATAAAATATTCGAGTTGTTCGCCCCGGGTACCGATCGTTCCAAAGCCCTGACTTTTATGACAGCTTCTGCTGAGTGCCGCAATTTCAGTATAGGAAGTTCCGAGCAATTGGCTATAATTGCCCACATCGATTTTCGCTAAAGAATCGAGGTTGGCGCCTTTCTCAAAAAAGAAAGCAGAGGCATTCCATACTACCCGGGTTGTTTTCCATAAATTTAAATATGGAAGTTGCTGGTACGATTCATTGCTATCATTGCTTAGTTCGATGGCTTCATTGGCGAGCAAAGCAGATGCTGTATGATGTCCATGTGTTTTACCTGTTTCGGTATTAAAACGGGTAATGATCAGATCGGGTTGAAACTTGCGGATCACATAGATCAAATCACCCATCACTTTTTTCTTTTTCCAGATCTTAAAAGTTTCTTCAGGTGTTTTTGAATATCCGAAATCTGTTGCTCGGGAAAAAAACTGGATGCCTCCATCAATTTTACGGGCCTCTGATAACTCATGTGTTCTGATCACGCCCAACTCATCACCAAATTCAGAACCGATGAGATTCTGGCCTCCATCACCGCGTGTCAACGAAATATAAGCTGCGTTTACTTTTTTTTCATTGGCGAGCCAGGTGATCAGCCTTGTATTTTCATCATCCGGATGCGCCGCTACATAAAGAACCGATCCCATTACTTTGAGTTTTTGTAAATGATGATAGATCTCCGATGAATTCCATTGCTGATAGGATTGTGCAAAAACCGGGCTGGATAAAAAGAGAAGAAAAATGAAACGGCAATATCTCATGAAAATAATTTGATGTAAATATAGCAAATTGATCTGGCCGCCAACCGGCCGGGCGGAAATCGGAAAGAAATTTTATTCTATACCCATTACACTATACGGTACCCTGATCGCTTTGGGCCGATATACATTTGGATCCATTTGTCCACCAATACAGGTATTTTCACAGGTACCGTATCCATTGATGCAATACGTGATCAGCAATTCATTGTTTCCATTCGGGAATTCCGGATGTGCAAGTCCAAAATAGAAGAAAGGATAATTCCCATTTAAAGTATCATCTACTTTCCATACTTCTTTACGATTTGCAAAAGGCCCGTAGGGATAGTCAGAAATTTGGGTGTAAATGGTTTTTCCCTGGTTACATCCTACACTAAATTCGCAGGTAATGAGGATATATTTTCCATTTACTTTCGTTACATAAAAGGAATAACAAAATTCTGCATGGATCACATCTGCATTCACCGGATTTGTCGTCCAGATAAAGCCATCGAGATATTCCCAGGTGGCATAAATATTATTTTCGGGATAGCGTGCTACAAACAAATCGTTTCCAAAACCATTTCCTTTGATGCCATATACATAACAATATCCTCCATCTTTCACGACAGAAGTGCCGAATGAGATCCCATTTTTACTCGGCAGTAAAGAATAACCGCTAACGGTAAGATCAGGAAAATGTATTTTAGCAATGTAGTTAGAATCTATCACCTCGAAAAAAGGAGCCGTTGCAATACTGTGTAAACGTTGCAGGAAAACATAAATCGTATCATTTTGCTGATATCCATGTTGTGGCCAGAACCAATAATTATTGTCAGTTCCCACCTGGAAAAATGAAGCCGGTGTGCCAGAGCCTAAATAGGTTGTTTGTTGGGAAGGGTCGGCAATATTATAAGTTTGCATTCCGTTTCGAACCTGAAACAAACAAGGCACTGTGTTGGTCGTAAAATTATAATTGTCTACATAACTATCACTATAAGTAAAAAGACTTCGGCCATCTGATAAAGGAATGGAATATCCACCATCCATGGCAACAATCCCGGAGGTTTGTTTAAAATGATTGGTAAAAGTTTGGTCTTTGTAGGTTTGAGGTGGATTGTTTTCGGGGGCACAGGAAAACATACTGATGATGATACTGCAGATAATGAGATTGGTTTTCTTCATGATTAACTATTTGGGTTAATTCGCATTGAAAGCATAGCCAACTATCTTATCTGCAGCTAAAACCATGCCTTAGTGTTGGATAGTTACGGGTGATGTTGGGCAAACATATACATAAAGTTTTGAAAATCAATGAATAAAAAAACAAACCGTTGAATATTTTTTTGCAAAATAGCGGAATAAAAAATAACTTTAGACAATTACTTCCATGGTTAAACCCAAGTTTACTCGCTATGAAAAAATATGCTCACTTGTTCAACAAATCATACTGTAACGCAGTTATCATCTTTTTCTGTGCTCCATTGTTGTTGATCCAAAACTTACATGCCCAATGGAATTTTAATATTAGTCAGAATACACCTGTTTGTGTTGCTTTAAACAATCAACGTGATCCAAGAATTGAAAGTGATGGAATGGGAGGAGCGTTTATTGCATGGAAAGATTATCGCACTGGTATCCCAGATATTTATGTGCAGCATATAGATTCGAATGGGGTGATCCAATGGACATTGGATGGGATTGGTGCCTGCACAGATGCGGCTGACCAAAGTACACCATCTCTTACCTCCGACATGGCAGGAGGGATCATTGTTACCTGGAGTGATTGGAGATCAGCCATCGAACGCGATATTTATGCGCAAAGAATCGATGCCAACGGAAATATTTTATGGGCAGTGGATGGTGCTCCTGTAACTACACAGCTGGAAAGAGAGCACAACGAAAGAATTGTATCGGATGGTGCAGGTGGTTGCATTATTGCATTTGAAAAACAGGTTGGCTATTGGGCAATCTGGGCACAACGTTTGAATAGTGCTGGAGTTCAGCAATGGCCTGCGGGAGGAGTTCCGGTAACTACCATTAGCTCCAACCAAAGAAATCCCAAATTGCAACAGGATGCAAGCGGTGGAGCCTATATTACCTGGCAGGATAATCGAAACGGGGATTATGATGTATATGCACAAAGATTAAGCACAAGTGGCGTACGTGTTTGGGGAGACGCTGCATTACAAGTAACCAGTGTATTGGATGATCAGAATAATCCCAAAATAGATCCTGATTATGTAAGTGGGGGTGTCTATATATGTTGGGCCGACCAAAGATCAACCACTAATAATGATGTCTATTGTCAACGGATTGATTCACTCGGAAATTTTTTATGGCCGATGAATGGAATTGGTGTTTGTGTGGCGGCTGACGATCAAAGTGCAGTGGATCTATTAAGCAATACAGGTATTAATGGAGTTATTGTTGTATGGAAAGATAATAGAACCGGTACCACGGATATATACGCTCAACATTTAAATCAGACCGGCACATCGTTATGGGGTTTTAATGGTAAACTGGTTTGTAATAGTGTAATGCCACAGATCAACCCGAACGTAGCAGGTGATTCTCACGGAGGTGCGGTTATTGCCTGGCAGGATTCATCCCTCAGTTCTTTTTGGAATATTGGTGCTCAGCGGATCGATACACTTGGAAATCTCATGTGGGGAGGTTCAGGTGTGGTAGTAAGCAACGCAACAGGTTCACAAATAGGTCCCAAAAATATTTCCGATAGAAACGGAGGAAGCATATTTGTTTGGGAAGATGAAAGAACCGGTTTTAGGGATATCTACGTTCACCATATAGGAGCAGATGGTTCCAGCATTGGGATTGAAGAAAATAATATTAGTGAGGTAAACCTGTTCCCGAATCCGTTTACCGATCATTTAAGAATTGATCTGCTATTGAATAAACAGGAAACATTCAGCATAAACTTAAGCGATATAGCCGGGAACGAGATCCAACAGTTGAATGTTGAATATGAAATGATCAATAATGGTTACCATATTTTGATCGATGGTTCATCACTGAAGCCAGGTGTCTATTTTGTGCAGCTCAAGGGAGAATATTCCTTCCGGGCTTTGCGGGTGGTGAAGCAATAACTTCCTTTTTCTCCGGATTTAAGCTTGATACAGAAAAGACTGTAAAAAAATCAATCCTACCGTTGGAAATTTGTCTGGAAAATGTAATTTACTCAAATCATTTTTGACAAATAATTTATCAACCCTAGTACATTATGTTAGTAAAAACATTCGGATCGGCGGTATATGGTGTGAATGCACAAACCATTACCGTGGAAGTAAATGTATCCGACGGAATAAAATTTCATCTGGTAGGCTTACCGGATAACGCGGTAAAAGAAAGTACGCTGCGTATTGAAGCTGCGGTTAAAAACAATGAGTACCGTATCCCGGGGAAAAAGATCATTGTGAATATGTCTCCGGCCGACATCCGCAAAGAAGGAAGTTCATATGATCTAACGATTGCGATCGGATTGCTGGCCGCAACAGGGCAGCTTAATTCAAATATTTTGAATGATTATATCATTATGGGCGAAGTGGGACTGGACGGTGATATACAACCCATGAAAGGAACTTTGCCGATTGCTATACAGGCAAGAGCAGATAAATTCAAAGGTATTATTGTACCAGAGGTGAATGCCATGGAGGCAGCAATCGTTGCGGATCTGGATGTATACGGTGTAAACACTTTAAGAGAAGTTTGTGATTTCCTTGAAGGAAAAACTGAACTGAAAAAAGTGGAGTTCAATACCCGTGATGAATTTGCTTATCAGCAGCAATCAATGCCATTCGATTTTTCTGAAGTAAAAGGACAGGAGAATATTAAACGTGCTTTGGAAATTGCTGCAGCCGGTGGCCATAATGTATTGCTGATCGGTCCGCCGGGTGCCGGAAAGACCATGCTGGCCAAACGCATTCCGACTATATTACCACCATTGGGTTTACATGAAGCGCTAGAAACAACGAAGATTCATTCAGTCGCGGGTAAATTAGGGAAGCATAAAGGGCTCATCAGTTTGCGGCCTTTCAGATCGCCACATCATACCATCTCAGATGTGGCACTGGTTGGTGGTGGTGGGAATCCTCAACCTGGAGAGATCTCATTGGCACACAATGGCGTTTTGTTTCTGGATGAATTGCCGGAGTTTAAAAGATCGGTGCTTGAAGTTTTGCGGCAACCCTTAGAAGATCGGGTGGTGACCATTTCGAGAGCAAAGGCTTCCATTGAGTATCCAGCTAATTTCATGATGGTAGCTTCCATGAATCCATGTCCCTGCGGGAATTATAATCATCCAGAAAAAGATTGTGTCTGTGGCCCTGGGGTGGTACAAAAATATTTGAACAAAATAAGTGGACCGTTGCTGGACAGGATCGACCTGCATGTGGAGGTGACGCCTGTTAATTTTGATGAGCTATCAGAAAAACGCAATGGGGAATCCAGTGAAAAGGTGAGAGAAAGGGTTTTGGTGGCAAGGCAAATCCAAACAGAACGATTTAAAGATTGCGAAGGGGTGTATAGCAATGCAATGATGAGCAGCCGACAACTTACTGAAATTTGTAACATCGACCAGGTAAGTACGAATCTTTTGAAAGTGGCGATGGAAAAATTAAAATTATCTGCACGGGCTTATGATCGGATCCTGAAGGTAGCAAGAACTGTAGCCGATCTTAGTGCAAGCGAAAACATCAAACCTGAACATATAGCCGAAGCAATCACCTTAAGGAGTCTGGATCGAGAGAATTGGGCGGGATGATCCTTCGACAGGCTCAGACTGAGAATGGGATGCTGATAATCAGATTCTTGCGACTTTTTTGTAATTTGGCACCTGATTTGCTATTTTAGACACACTGTAATTGAAACTGCCTCAACATTTCGATTGCCTAAACACATCAAACATTTATAAACCAACGGTCAAATGAAATCAAGATTATCGATTTTAGTCTTATCATTCTTCATGCTTATCAACGCGGGAAGGATTTTTTCACAATCATTTTATGAATTAAAGTTTTCTGATAATGTAGGAAACGTTTACACAGGCTTTATGGTTTACATGAGTGAATCAGAAAGCTATGTGAGGATGGCCTATTACAGCAACAACGAATACCGGGTGGTGAATATGGATTATACCGCCAAAACAGGGATGTTGGATGATGGGACCCATTATTTTGTAATGTATGGTGCGAACCCAACCTGGGTAACCGAACATACAACCGGTGAAAGCTATAATCCGGATACTTATGTATGGATGTGGACTGATGCACAAAGCTATGGGTTACCCTATGTAACAGACGACCCTAATTTTTCCGAGGAGAGCTTTAAGCAGGTTGATGCCTATACGGAGTTGGATCCACATACCTTCACGAAGGAATATTTAAATCAGTTTTATGCTACCGATGAGCCTGATTATACTGCATTAATGAGCATGGTAGATGATAGCTATAATTCATATACCAATAATGATGTGAATTATAACTCCAACGAATATAATAACGAGAACACTAACTACAATAATAATAATAACAACAATAACAATAATTCGAACAATAACACCGATGGGAAGGTAACCTTGCATCTGGTCATAGTAGCGAATACGGCTATTTCAGATATTGGCCCAAGTTGTGAATTTGATAAGAAAAGAGTGATCTCAGAAATGGAAAGTGTAAGTGATGCACTCGGGATGACCTTAAAACAATATATTGTTGATGGTAAAGACCTGTCAAAGGAAAATGTGACCAATACATTGAATGGTTTATCCCCTGCAACAAATGATGTTGTGATGTTTTTTTATACAGGACATGGTTTCAGGTGGTCAAACCAAACGGATCAGTATTCGAATATGGATTTCAGATACAATCCATACACACAGATCAGCACAGAAACCTGTATGACTGTTACGGAGGTAAGTAATATTATAGCTTCGAAAGGCGCCAGATTGAATATTTCACTGGCAGATTGTTGTAACTCGGATATTGGGGTGAATGCCAAATCATCTGAAAAATTTCTGGCGTCAAGATCAGATCCAAATTATGATGAGAAGAAACTGGCCACGTTGTTTTTAAAAGCGAAAGGCACCATTCTCTCCTGCGCAGCAAGTCCGGGTGAAGTTTCCTGGTGTAACGAATCTGATGGTGGATTTTTTATGTTCAGTTTTTTCCAGGCGTTCCACGAGGAAGTGGGTTATCTAAGTAATGAGCCTACCTGGGATGATATTATGAGCAACACAAAAAAATATGCTGCTTATAAAACATCAGATGGCTGCAATGGATGTTCGGCACAAAATGCTGTTAAAAGTGTTAAAGTAACCTACTAATGAAAACCAACGTGAAGAATATTTGTTTAATTTTTATTTTGCTGGCCATTGCAGGCGGAATCCACGCTAAAAATATGCATAAAGTTTTTGGCACTGACGAAAAGATCATCCGAAGTGCTGCGAAGATTGATCTGTATATGGTTGATGTAATACCTGTAATGTCTCCTGATCAAATACAGGGAGAGAATTATATTTATGACTACAGGGTGATGAAGGCCATGAGTATAAAAAAGAAAGCCGGAAGTGCCCTTATAAAGGCTGTTCTGGATACCAATCAATACATGAATGGTGTAGCCAAAAAATGTCCGTTCATGGGGAAATATGCGGTGCAGTTCCGTCAGGGGAAACGGTCCATTACCATTATCCTGAGTACAAACCCTTGTGAAAAAGCCATTGTTTTTTGTCCCGGTTCAATCATTGATAAAAAGCATATTGATATTATCGAAAACAGTACGATCATCACCGCCATCGATCTTTTGTTTAATCCGGTAGTAATTACTGAAGGTAAAAAGTAATACACTACATTAAAAAATTATATAAACCCTGCTTGAATGCAACGGTGAATCAGGGTTTTGCATCTGTATATTGAAACCGCCCTCTTGCCAGGCATTAAAAATATAGTTATGAAAACTGTTTTATTTGCCTCCCTGATCATCCTGTCTTTTACAAGCAGACTCTATTCTCAAACGACCACGACAACAACCACTACTACCACAACCACTCAAACCACATCTCTGGAAAAAGGTATCGGCTTTTATGATGCCCATAATTATAAAGATGCAATAGCGGAATTTAACAAGGCAGTAAGAGAAAGTCCGAAAGAAGGGAAAGCTTATTATTATCGTGGTATGTCGAAGATGCATGATGGACAAAAAGGTTTTTGTAAAGACCTTGAAGAATCGATGATCCTTGGTTATTCAACAAGTGCCGACATCTATTATTATGGTTGCGATACGCATACCAACAAATAAACTAAATACCGAGTATTTTAGCGTCCAGTACAAATTTCATCAGAAAATGAACCTCGATGTCTGTCGTGGTCGTGGTATTTGTAGATACTAACACATGTAGTCCCAAAGAGTCTTCTTTTATATAGTTAACAAGTTCAACATCCGGGATGTCCAACAAAATGGTGTCTCCAACGCCGGGTGGAATAGTATTCTTATAAGCAATTTCAACTTCAGGAAGTGTTTTTGATTTCAGGAAAATGTGAATTGAACTGAGGAATGAAAAATCTTGTTCCGACTGGTTCAGAATATTCCCTCTCATTAGTGTTAACCTACAACCCTCCAATAAGTCAGGATCGGTTTTATTGTCTTCAAAATATTTCTTTGAGTTGGTGGCGAAATATGGAAGATGGATATTATATGGAGTATTCACAGGGACATTTTTGGGGATGATAAAATCCCGGGAATATGGAATGGTAAATTTGGTGAGTTTATCAAACCACTGGCATCCGAAAAAAATAACCATTGCTGCCAAACCTATCCATATTGATCTTTTCGCTGATTTCATTGTTATTCTTATTGATCCAACTTGAGTATCGCAATTACCAGACAATTCTTAGGAAGTCACCGTCCGGCACCTATAACACGCAGGTAAAAAGTGATTTAGGAATAAATGCTGTATATCCGACTTTCTTTCTCTCTTTACAATTAGAAAATATATTTATCAATTTGATACATTGGACGTGTTTGAACTATACAAGGAATCTTTGCTATATTTTTCATTTTCAAATGTTCTGGCTTAGGATAAATGAAGTATTCCGGTTGGCATCACATTGGTATTTCCTGTTGTTGAGTTTTACTAAGAAAACGTTAGAATAATTGCTGATCCTTTAACCAGGTTAAGTTGGGACTGATGTCCTGATGATCAGTTCTGTATTAAAATGGAGCGCATTTTTCTCATTTTGAGAAAAATATGCTTGTAAGTACAGGGTTATTGAGGAGAAAATAAAGGCTAACTTTCAGATATATAGTATTTTATATATTGTTCAATGCCCATTTTTATGCTATGGCATAGCGTTGGTGCGCTTTTGTATGGCTACGAGAAATAAAATGCAGAGGTTGAATTCCAAAGGGGGACATCATTTAGACCTAACCATCACTCTCAAAATTTAATGTATCCAGGGGCAAATGAAGGGAAATGCATCATCATCAAATGATGGATGAAGAAACAGAACACGTTCAAATATAGATGTGGTTGAGGGAATTTCCTCTTCATTTTTAAAATTTTGAATTATGAAACTGAACGATAAAAAGGTAAAAATTGTGGTTATCGAGGATAATGAATTTTTCAATCAGTTACTAACGACCAGGCTAAAGAATTATCTGTATCCGATTGCGGAGGATGAGCATTTTGATCTGGAAGTTTCTGCCTATACCAATCCAAAAGATGCACTCAGAAATTTTAATGAGGATACCGATATTGTTTTTCTGGACTATTACTTGGGGGATTCAGTCACCGGTATTGAGATCATGAAGAGAATCAAAAAGACTTGTGACTCGTGTAATATCGTTATTATTTCTCAGGTAAAGAGCCTTCAAACATCTCTATTGACTCTATTGGAAGGGGCTTCAGAATTTATATTGAAAGATAAAAATGTTATCACAAAAAGCTGTTACGTAGCGGAAGAAATGATTTATAAGAGACTTAAATATATTTAGAATAGATTTTTATTGTTTGCCACCAGGAATTTGGGTAAATTTAATTGCAGCAAATAAGTTACTGAGCCATGAACCGTAAATTTTCAACAGAGGTAGGCATCGGCATTTTTATATGTCTTTTGGTTATTGTGGTTTCCATTTCCGGCATTATTACCTATCAGAATCTTACTTCATTAACAACTGATCTGAAAAAGGGTACCATCCCAAATAAGGAGATCATGATACTTAATCAGATTGCAACAGACCTCTATGAAACGGAGAGTAATGTAAGAACTTATTATTTCAGCAGGGATTCATCTTATTTAGATGATTATGTTTCATCAAGGACCCGGGTTGAAAACCGGATTAGCTCTCTGCAACCATATACCAGCACCAGTATCGCAAAATTCAGAATGGATTCAATTCGTTATCTGGTAGACGCTAAATTTGCCATTCTTGATGAATGGATCAGTATGGAGGTCGATGAAAAAGTGACCAGCCAGCTCAGTTCGATTTCCAGAAAACTCAAGCCGGAGAAGGAAGAATTGCCACCCAACCTACCCAAAACTAAGCGAAGGGATAAGAAAGCAAAAAAAGAAGAGGAAAAAGTAGGGGTTGACTTTACACTCATCGAGGTGGAGGTAAAAAAAGCCCAACAAAGGCAAACTGCGCAACTGAGAAAACTAAATCAACAGGAATTACTTTTGAATACGAGAAACAAGGTGATCAACGATGCGTTTAGAAATATCATTACCCAGATTGAGAAAGAAGAGAAGGCATCTATCAGCGGAAATAATGCAGAAGCAATCAGAAAAGCCAACCTTACAAATTTTATCATAGGTGTTTTTTGTTGTTCATCTGTTTTTTTGTTGATCCTGATGGGCGCTACATTATTCAGGTATATTTCGAAAACAACGGATTACAATAAAGCCTTAAAGAATGCCAGACTGGAGGCAGAGAATCTGGCCATGGCGAAACAAAATTTCCTGGCGAACATGACCCATGAGATCCGAACACCAATCAATGCAATTATTGGATTTACTGAACAATTGGATAAAACTGCTTTAAATGATTCCCAAAAGGAACATTTACAGATCATAAAAAAATCCTCGGTACATTTGCTGAAAATTGTAAATGATGTTCTTGACTATTCCAAGTTGCAAGCAGGAAAATTTTCTTTTGAAAAGACGATTTTTAGCCCGATTGACACAATCCAGGAAGTGATTGATATTTTATTACCTGAAGCAGAAGAGAAGAATATTACGGTTACTTACGAAAAGGATAAAAATCTACCTGCCTTTTTGCTGGGAGATCCATTCCGTCTCCAGCAGATATTATTAAACGTTATTGGAAATGCGATCAAGTTTACCGGATCGGGCAATATTTATGTGGTGGTCAAAATGGAAGATGGCATTGAACAGGAGAAATTGTTGAAGATGGA
>JANWKQ010000123.1 GCA_025451295.1 Flavobacteriales bacterium
ATAAATGTCCCGAGCCCGCTGTGATATATAAATGATTTCCTATTTTACTCGGAGAGGATTCAATCACGAGTTCTCCTCCGTGACGCATCCTATCCTGTTGGGTAAACATCGAATCCTCCCTGAAGATTTGTTTATACATAAACCCTCCGGATGAAACCAGGTGATTTGTTCCGGGAGAGAACTGGGTAAAGTATCCATTCTCAAGACCAATATAAGTGGTATCATTATAGATCAATGCTGATCCATCCACATCACGGCTAAAGCTGGGTCCTTTTTTTACATTGAGTCGCCATACTTCTTTACCGGTTAAATATGAAATAGCCCGATAACTTGGGATCGTGTCTTGCCGCAAAGTATTATTCAACCCTAACCTGGCTCCCTGCAAAATTAGAAACCGGTTGAGCGGATCAGTTGGATGAGGATCTTTCCAGATAGTACCCGTGCCTTTCAATACATCGTCGAATGTATATGACCAGATAAGCTGACCTGTTAGTGCATCCAACTTTTTCAATGTATGATCATAACATCCCTGTATAATATAAGGATGGTTTTTTTCGAGTACTAGTAAAGGCTCACCTGTCCAGCCGGCACCCAACCATTCTTCCGGTTCATGGCCGGTGGGATTCGTTTGAGCACCTCCAATAAAAAATCTCCATAGCGTATCCAGTGCCAGCGGAATGCGGTCACCATAAAAATTCCGGGTCGAATTCCCTAGGAAGGTTCCCAGGAACACTTGAATGGAATCTGAGGGTTCAGCAAGGGTGTCGGTGATACTTGTTTTATTGACTTCCACAAACGCTGGTACCTGCCTGTATTTATAAAACAACCATGCAAAAGAAGCAGCCAGAAAAACAATCATGACCACTAAAATTATTTTTATGCCGGTGTAGGTATACATCGATTGGCACAAAGTTTGACAATAACTCATGATTCTTAACCGACTCTATGATTAGATATGAGCATTTGTTCGTGTATAAAGGCGAACAAACAATCCCGACCGAGGAGAAAATGCAAGGGTACTTGATTGATTTTTTATTTTTTAGTATATTTATTTTCAAGCACTTAAGATACTCCCGTTCATTTTCTACCATTCCGCATTCATATGATCCGATGCGATCGCCCATTTATAAATCATCATTTTTTTATAACTTCATCAACCCATCCAATTAATTTACTTAAGCCATGAAAAAACTTCTCATCCTGGTTACCGTTTTCATCACAATCAATTTTACTGCATACGCACAATTCGGTAGAGGTTGTTCAGTAGAAAAAAGGGATACTGCACTTGTACTGAAGAAAAATTTCCCAAAAAGTCTTTATCCAACCTCCTTTAGTTTGCAAAAATACGCCCCTCCGGTTCTGAGCCAGGGAAATCTAAGTTCATGTACGGCCTGGTCGAGTGCCTACGCAGGTTTTACCATTGTACGTAGGATAGAGGAAGAAAATTTATCCTTAGAGCCTTTTTCTCCGTTGAGTCTTTTCAACCGATTGAAGGCTATGAATTCCGAAGACCCCTGTGCAAGTGGTGGTAGTTATGTTTCCCAGGCCATGTCGATGCTCGAAGACCATGGTTGTGCAAAGTTCAAAGACATTGAAAATACATGTCAGTTTGCCAGCGCTTCTGCATATTATCCAGATAAATTATATAAATCCGAAGAGATTGAAATAAACGTCAACAACATCAAAGGTGCGGTTACCAAAAACTGCCCGGTTGTTTTTGCCATCAAATATTATTCGAATGGTTGGGGAAAAGAAAGCAATTTGTCTAATGGAGTTTGGAATGGAGTTGCGGAGGGTTTTGATGGCTATCACGCAATGCTTATTCTTGGTTATGATGATAATATTGGCGGTGGTGCTTTCCAGGTGATCAATAGCTGGGGAGATGATTGGGGACAAAATGGATATTTCTGGTTGAAATACTCCGATCTGTCGCATGTTGACCATGGTTATATGATGATGCCAAATCCAAGCAAACAGAACAATGATAATAACTATGTTAACAACGACGTAAATAATAATAACAACAATAATGTGAACGACAATGTTAATGACGACAACAATAATAATGATGATAATAATAATAACAACGATTACGAAGACTACGATTATACAGAAGGTAGTACCGATCAGGTGTTCAGGTTGTATAACGAATGTAATGTAACCGCCTATCTGGCATTGGCCCAATATGAAGGTGATGCCTGGGTTTCACGGGGATGGTACGCTGCTCCGGCTGGAGATTTTATTGATATTACCATTGAAGGAAGAGGCGTGGATGATATATACTGGATGGCGGCTAATAATGCAAGCAACCTCATGTGGTATGATGCCGAAGGCGGAACAGATATTTGTTACGATCCAACAGATGCATTTACGATCTATGACAATGCAAGCCCAAGCTGTCCGGAATATGTAAAATTCTTCAAGGAAACTCCGGGATTTGAATATGAGGTATTTACCCAAACACTTACTTGCCCAAGCGGAAAAGGTAAAAACACGAGCAAGTCGCTCAATAATTTTTCGGCTTCCTTATCCGAAGCCAAATTTGATCATAGAGAAGCTAGTGTGGCCAACTACAACTGGGAAAAAGGCTATATGCTTTTTGATGCATATAGCAAACAGATCATTCATTCAACCAATGATGCAAACAAGGGAGTTCAGTATACCATCTGGTATATTGATACAAACAATAAGATCAAGCAGGGAACATTTTCGGAAGATGAGTTGGCGGGCATGAGAGCTTATAAATTCAGTGCAAAGGAAAATGCAGAGCACTGGCAGGAAATTCAGAAATAAATATTTTATTCATCGTTACAAAACCTGTTCAGGTATGAACAGGTTTTTTCCTTTCTTGTGATCTCCACGCTTACGGCAAATTTCTTACGTTCTATTTTTCTATGTTTAAAGGCAGCAAACGTCTGCGTAAACTCTGCGCCTGCATATAAGATGATGGAGGAATAATAGACCCATACCAGCAAAACAATAAAAAAGCACCTTAACAAGGTGCTTTTTCGTGGGCCCACTTGGGCTTGAACCAAGGACCCCCTGATTATGAGTCAGGTGCTCTAACCAGCTGAGCTATGAGCCCTATTTTTAAGCCTAAAACGGCCTAAAAAGGGGTGCAATGTTAGCGAGAAAATAAATTTAAAACAAATATGCAACCTTCCGGGGCATTTTCGTATCTTTGGTATTATAATACGAAACACATGAAAAAACTTGCCTTTATCTTAGCAATGTCCTTTTTAGGAACTTTAGCCGTTCAGGCCGTAAATCCTGTTAGTCCGGTTGCACAGTCGATTGATCAGATCATTTATGCCAAGGTTATTAATAATACTGCAGCTGCCTTTGAATATAAAGTGGGTACAGACATGTATACCATTGCAGTTGGTGAAAGTGCAGGTTTTGCTTTTGAAGAAAATACCCAGATCATGAGAAAAGATGCCAATGGCGTTTGGATCAACTGGTTTGTATTTTCTAACTCTTATGCCAACCAATCATGGCAGTTGAGTGACCTTATGAACAACTAAAATTCTAATTATAAGATATTTACAAGAGCTCTGGCCTCAAAGTCAGGGCTTTTTTGTTTATTTACCGCGGTAAAATACCCCCTATTACATGCCTGTTACCCTTTTTAAAAATATTGGAGCTCTTTTATTGGCCCATGCAACAGCCCCGGCAGTTCGGAAAGGAAAGGACCTGGGTGAGGTTGCCGAACTAAAGGATGCCTGGCTGGTCATCGAAAATGACCTGATCATAGAATTTAACCGCATGGATACCTGGGATCAAACACTAAAAACCTATCCCAATGCCGAGGTGAAAGATCTGGAAGGTAAATGTCTTATGCCCGCTTTTTGTGACAGTCATACCCACATTGTTTTCGCCGGTAGCCGTGAAAATGAATTTGTTTTCAAGATCAAAGGTATGACCTATGAAGAAATTTTTGAGCAGGGAGGTGGCATTCTTAATTCTGCCAAAAAATTACAGGAAACATCCGAAGAATTATTAGTTGAAAGTGCCCAACGAAGGATCAATGAAATGATGAAGTTGGGAACAGCCGCCATTGAAATAAAAAGTGGTTATGGACTTACCACGACAGATGAAATAAAAATGTTGAGGGTGATCAAAAAACTCAAGCAAAATAATCCGGTTACCATTAAAAGTACTTTCCTTGGTGCACATGCCATGCCTGCTAAATTTAAAAATAACCGGCAGGCATATATTGACGAGATAATCCAGCAAATGCTTCCGCAAATAGCAGAAGAAGGTCTGGCCGATTATTGTGATGTATTTTGTGACAAAGGATTTTTTACGGTCCCTGAAACTGATATCATTCTGGAAACTGCCCTGAAACTGGGTATGAAAGCTAAGATCCATGCCAATGAATTAGACTATAGCGGCGGGATCCAGGTAGGTGTAAAACATGGAGCGGTGAGTGTAGACCATCTTGAATTTACGGGTGAAGAAGAACTGGAAGTATTATCGAATAGCCATACCATTCCAACACTACTTCCAAGTACCGCATTTTTTTTGCGACTTCCTTATCCACCCGCCAGGAAAATGATTGAGGCAGGATTACCGGTTTCGTTGGCAAGTGATTATAATCCTGGAAGTTCTCCGTCAGGCAATATGTTTTTCGTGATGTCGCTTGCTTGTATCCAGATGAAAATGTTACCCGAAGAAGTGATCAATGCTGCCACGATCAATGCCTCGTATGCCATGGAATTAAATGATTCACATGGAAGCATTACACCTGGCAAAGAGGCTAGTTTTATCATTACAGAAAAAATTCCTTCCTATACCTATTTGATGTATTCCTTTGGAAGACCCTGTATCAGCGAAGTCTATATTAAGGGAAAAAAGGTATCATGAAGAACCTGATCAAATATTATTTTTCAGGGTGGATCCATCGTGATAAACTGAGTCATTCCGTTCAAGAACAACAAAAAAAAAGGGAGATTGAGTACCAGGAAGCATTGGATAAAAAAAAATTACCTCCCATTTCAACAACAGGTTTGAAAGTCTTCTCCCAGTTCGAAGAAGATGGTTATACCCTTTTCCTTTTTTCTATTCTGGGTCATGGAAAAAAGACTTTTATAGAAATAGGTGCACATGATGGGATCAATAGTAACTGTGCTAATCTTTGTGTACACTTTGGCTGGACAGGTTTGTTTTTAGAAGGGGATGCACATCTCATCAAACGTGGCAAACGTTTTTATTCAAAAAATCTCCCATCATCTCAGGAAAAACCTGTTTTCAAACAAGCGATCGTAACCCGGGAAAATGTAAATGAGCTGATCCGGGAAGCCGGTTTAAAAGGTGAGATTGATCTGATCTCCATCGACATTGATGGAAATGATTATTGGATCTGGGACGCTATTACCGAGGTAAATCCACGGGTTGTGATCATCGAAACCCATGTGGAATTCGGGATGAATCCGATTGTAGTGCCTTACGATCCAAATTATATGTTTCCCGGTAAACATCCGGTCTATCATGGTGCTTCACCAGTAGCTATGCAAAAACTGGGTAAAAAGAAAGGATATCGTCTGGTAGTCACCAACGAACGTGGTTTTAATCATATCTATCTTCGGGAGGATCTTGCGAAAGATCTATTGCCTGAAGTAGAAATAGCTACTACATTAACGCATCCAAATACATCGGCCAGTTTTAAAGAATTCGAACCGATCAAAGATTGGGAATATATTAGAGTAGAATGATTAGATCTTCTTCTTCCTTAGCTCCAGAATTCCAAGTACCCCTCCAAAAATAAAGAGTAGTAATGCGATCCAGAAGGCCAGCTGAAAGTCGATGGAGATCTTAATCGAACCGCCAAAAGGATTGTCTGAACTACTTGATCTATTGCTTTTGGCCACATCATACTTAAGGCTTATAAACAAAAGTGCCATGTTCATGAATCCGAGAAATCCACAAACTATCTTCATTACACTTCCTGGTTTTGATCGAACGAATGCCAATCCAAAACCAAGTAAACCCAAAAACAATGCGCCTGCGGCAAATAAATTCGGATGTTGCTTGTGATCTCCTTCTCCGGAGCCTTTCTCAAGTGAATACCCTGTAGCCAGCTGATATCCTTTTATTTTTGCCAGGGACATGTTGTTGCATTTAATATCAATAAAGGAAAAGAAGAACATAAGGATAATGAGTCCGAATGTAACAGGACCAACGGGTCGTTTGTAAAGGAATGCAGCTTTCGTAGATTCGGAGGGTGGTTGATTTTCCGGAACCGATTGGGAACCAAAATTGTTTTGATTTTCTTCCATAGTTAAGTGATTTTATTGGTTGTGGATGGTATACTAGGTTGAATTGATTTTTCTAAGATAACTATTTTTTAAAATACCCAAAACGGCTACGGTTAGAAAAAACAACAGAGCAGCCCAATAAGCCAAAGCAAACTCCACTGTGATAAAGGGATTTCGATCATCCTCGATACCCAAAGGATCGTTCAAATCAGCTTCTGGAACACTCACTTTAACAAAAAACTGTAAAGTAGCCAGACAACCCAGTCCCAAAAAACCAGGCAGGATCTGGAACCACGATGAAGTGGAAGGTTTCATAAAAATGCTGCAAATTCCGAGAATAGCACAAAGAAATGCCAATAAAGTAGCCACCTGGGTACAGATCGGATATCGGGCTCTATAGTTCAAGGGATCATCCACCGACTTTGAAATCGTTTTTTCTAAAAAAGAATTGGAGGAACTTTCAGATGTAGGCGTATAATTTTTCATGCCAACCATCATATCAACCCCGGAATAAGATTGGATCACCTTGCCACCACATTTTATATTGATAAAAGGGAGAAAAAACAAGAGAAAGATGAGGCCAAAGAATCCGGGACCCGTTACTTTATGGAAAGCGATCCTGGTATAATCACGTGCTTGCGGCGAATCCTTTTCCGGAATACCTATCTGTGGAATATAGGATGGGTTATGATCTGGCTTGTTTTCTTCCATTCTTTTAGCTCACCATAAATATAGCAAAAATGTGAATCTAAAGATATGGTGTTTGAATAACTACTTCTTCTTAAAAACCTTCTCCCCACTAAGACAATTAGGTTGCTTCAGCGATTTAGACACCTCATCTCTAAAGGCAGATGTTGAAGTAACGGCATCAACACCACCAACTAACAAGGATACATCGTAGGTTATCAATTCGGTTTTTCCGTTTAGTTTGTAAGCATAGAGATAATAACTTTCTTCATCGCTTGGTTTAAGGTAAAAGAAGTTTTGTCCGTCCAACTTGGTTATCCAACCCGTTAAACTTGTGGAAGTAATTGAATACATTTCTCCTTTTTGCAATACCTCTACGCTATACGAATAGTTGTCTTTCTTAGCTATTTTAAAGTTAGCCGCTTCTGCGTCCGGGTTATCTGTAATCCATTCACCGATCAAATTCTGGTCGATCTTTTCTGTACCTGGATTTCCCAATGGATGAGGCAATCCGGTTGGACATCCGGTTAGTACAAGTAACATCAGAATAAGACAAGGGAAAGCAAGGTGCTTTTTCATAATGTTCAAATTTAGGTAATTGTACGAAGATAAGATTATTCCTATGATACCAAAAAATAGGTATTTCAATATTGCGGATCAAAGGATTCCTTCACCCTGATAAATTCATAGTCCCTATCCAGATACTTATATACCAGGTATAATTCCCACCGATAGATCCCACCACTTTTTAATTTGATGTTCTTTACAACGAGTTTTTTATGAAGAGAATTGGTAACCTGAAGGGTATAAACTCCAGCAGGAATGTGCATGATATCAAAATCACCGATCTTATCAGACTCCGTCACATATTCAAAACCCTTCGACTTCAACTCCAGTTTTGTTCCATCAAAAAGATCGTTCCAGATGGAGAAAATTCTTCCTGTTATACAACAGGTTGAAGTATCCATTATCCCTGTCATTTCATTTTTCCGTAATTGACCCCTACGATACCCCGGAAATATAAACGCTCCTAATTTCCCGTGGGACTCACCTGCAACATATTCTGTATTTTGACCGGTCGCTGAAGAC
>JANWKQ010000124.1 GCA_025451295.1 Flavobacteriales bacterium
GCCGCGAACATTTAATGGAACGGCTTCAGTTACCAGAATTCTGTTGGACAGAACCGGAATCGTGTTTTCCTCCCCATCACTGTGTACATCCGTTTTAGCCGTGATTGTATATGTAAGTGCCTGAAGATTTTTTGGAATCTCCATATACCAATCCACTTTTTTACTTTCACCAGCTTTCAAATTAATGGCGATGGATTTTTTATCCAAAGCGACCAAATCAAGTTTAGTATCTGTGATACCATCCTTCAGATCAAGCTGTGCGGTTGTCACCATATCCTTATCTGTAAGGTTGGTTACTTTTGCAGAGAAGAAGATCTTATCACCTTCGCGAACAAATCTTGGAGCAAAAGCAGTGATCATCACTTCTTTTTGAGTGACACACATTTTCTCGATATAGGCGGTCCGCAAATCTTTAGTAGTTGCCAACGCCCTGAATTTCCACTTGGTTAGGGACTCCGGTACTTTAAATGAAAAACTCACTTCACCTTTTTCATCTGTTACCAGATGTGGAAAGAAAAAGGCCGTTTCGTTAAAATTTGTACGAGGTTTTATCTGAGGGATCAGATTTCTATTATCCTGTTGTTTACCGAACGAACCACCCAAATTCAAGTTTGCTTCCTTATCCTCCAATCGTGAGATCGATTGCTCATCTGCTATTTCACCATTCAACGTTGTGGTGGAACCCATTGATATCCCAAAATTATCACTCTTTCTATCATAATCACCATCATTGGCACTCCAAGAATAAGTATAATCTGGATTCAGGTCATGCTGGAAGTTATATCCTTCATTGTAGTAATCATAGTTCCCGTAATAATAGCCGTAACCCAAACTCCATCCAAAATAATTGAGTTCTTCAAAGGTTTTGTACCGATAGGTTTCGTATCTATCTGCTTTATGACTATAGCCATAAGCGGATGAATTCGTATTAAAGTTCGTATATCCCAGATAGTATACCGAATAACTATAATTAGAGAAATAATAATTCCATGTATTATAGTAGGAGAGTTCATCCAGACTGGCATCATACATATTGGCCAGGATTTCTGCACCGGCTATATCCTGTTTTTTATCCCCCTTCAGTTTTATTTTCCATTCTTCATCCTGACCAGGTAACAATTTATCACGGAAAGTAACCAACTCCAGTTCCATGAAATCACTATTATCATCCAGATAAAAATACTGTGAGGTGGTATATACACTATTATTATTTACCAGGACCACATGCACAACATACGGCGAAATTTTATCTGCAATAGTTGGTATTGTGATCAGTTTTTGTTCCCGATTGAGCTGAACAGTTTCTGTTTTGATGATCCTTCCTCCAAATTCATGTATCAGAGTGAATACGGCATGTTCGGCTGAAGTTCCGAGCAGGAGTTGACCGTTTTCTCCCTTTTTACAATAGGTTTTTATTGGAATACAAGAGGCAAATTGCTGGAAAGGATAGGATTTCTCCTTTTCATCATATACCATGAAATAAGATTCGGCTGAAACATCAACACCCTTTGAATCTTTAGCTTTGGAGGTAATCACATACCAACCTTGTGAAAGCTGATCCCAGGTATTCTTTTTCAAAACTGTTTTTTGTTCAGTATCAAAATTCCCTGATCCAACCACATCACCTTTATCCCATTTTTTCATATCATTCTCGTCTTCATAGGGGAAGTGCGGAAATTTGGTCTTGAATTCTTCGCGACTCAACAAAGGTTCATCCGGGCCAGACATCGGACGATCCACCATATAATTCGGCGGGGTCTTTATTTTCCTGATCTCATAACTCCCCTTGGTGTTTACTTTGAACCCGGATAAATTCTGCGCATAGAATTCATATTCATTCGTATCTGATTTTGCCAGTTGATAGGGAAGGCCAGCCCCAATGATCATCGTTTTATACGCAACAATCACCGAAAAAGAAGTTGACCTTGTTTCACCACTCAGATCTGTAACATCCACTGTTACGGTATAGGTAAAATAAGGATCGTATTTCTGTTTTACTTTCAGATCTGGTAACGCAACAAAGGTAAATTCAAATTCTCCTTTTTCATTGGTCTTCATTTTTCCGGTGGTGATGGTTTTGGTTCCGGAGTTTCTGTTATAATAATTATAGTCGTAGATATACATCTGGGTAAGACGATCTACTTTATACGTAACATTTGCATCTGAAATTCCGAAACCTGCCAGCGCTTTAGCTGAACCCCTTACTGTGATCACATCATTGATCGCACAGCTCCCCGGGATCGAATCGATATTTACTTCGAATTTGGGACGTTTGTATTCTTCTACCTGAAAGTAAGCATTTCCATACTCAGTCGAAATTCTCCATGCGCCGGTAGCTACACTGGAAGGAATCGCAAAGGTTCCGGAAGCAGTTCCAAAATCATTCGTGGTAACCTCCTGTTCAGCCACTACTTTATAGTTGATGTCGTACAACAATACCTTTACTTTTTTCTTTGGCTGAATCGTAAAAGTCTTCCGATCATTTTTCGTAGCGAGCACTTTAAAATTAACGGTTTGGCCAGGTCTGTAAATACCCCTATCAAGGAAAAATCTGACATCCTCCGTGGGTTCATTTGTATAACCATAGTTATAAGAATAGAAATTAGTTGAAACAAAACGGTCTTTACCATTCTTAACATCGAGATAGTAGCTTTCGTTGTTTTTATAGTTTTCCTTTACAAATCCATATTTATCAGAAAGAATTGATTTTACTATTTCCCGCTTATAATCATAGTTGTTATAATCGTATTTCCAACGACAGATATTTACATTTGCATTGGCGATTGATACCCCTGTAGCCCGGTTGATAATATGAAAGACCTGTCCACCCCCATAATATGAATTCATATCAATGATACCAATATCCGTACTCCAGAATGAGGTAAATCCATTGAACGATTCTTCATCTGTATCTTTTTCATGTGAACTGAAGGTGATTGTATAAAATCCCATATCCAATGGATCAAGGGCCACTTCCGTTGTATGATCAAAATGATCATCAAATGCCTTTAGGCTAAACTGTGTTTCCCTTACTAACTTTCCTGACTTGGCGGTAGCATACCCTTCATCCTGTGAATCATAATGTTCAAGTTTTTCAACCACCTTGTCATAATCATGTTTATAGATCCGAACATATACTTTATCGATATTTTTATAGGATATGCCGGCAAGTATATTTTGGTTACTTACCTGAGCTTCTCTCAGGTTAAATGTAATGGTAGAAGCAAGAATACTTCTTTTGAAAAGTCTGCAGTTATGTGCTCCATCTGAGTCAGGGAATTTCTGAATAGCCAGATCACAAATTTTTACAGCTTCTTTTCTGTATTCACGATAAAAAGTCTCTTCGGATTTCGCTGTCCAGTTTGCACTTTGATTAAAATAAACCTGGGCAAGTACATAATAAATATCGGCTACCACCTCTTTTCCTTCATATTTTTTTGAAAGGTTTTTGATGGCGTCAAGATAAAGCTGGTCTTTATTGTCGAGAACTGTTTTGCGGTTGATAAAACTCAATCTCGCTAGTTCCAACTGGACCATCGATCCTTGTTCCGCATCATTTTTATGGAACTGATATAATTGCTGATAAAGTTGTATGGCTTTTAATAAAGAAGAAGTACTGTCTTTTGCTTCAAAACTTAAGTTCATGAATTGTTCTGCCAATCCGAAATATTCTTCCCTGTTGATCTCAAATTTCTCCGCCGGTTCCAGCATATCCAAATAAGGGCTCTGGTAAAACCCGATGGCTCTGTGCATCAGAAAATCATATAGTGTTGGTTTGAGGTTTCTGAATGAGCTATCTCCTTTTAAGATGGGCGCATAATCATCGAGTTTGATGCGCTGAAGCTCTTTCGTGTTGTTGAGCGACCAATTAAAATATTTCATCGATTCACGGGCAAATCTTTTCGAATCCCATTTTTCGATGTCTTCCTCTTTATCACCTTCTATTGGGGTTCGCTGATTGATCTGCCACATATTGCCCTGATACCTGCTCCAAAGAAGTTCTCCCTTAATAGAATACAATAATTGTTGAACCGGTGAAGAAGATTCCTTGATCATTTGATCAAGCATGCCCATATTGGTTGTGAACGACTCTTCTTCCAGAACATCTCTGTATTTGGAGCTAAAGAAGAATGATTTGATCAACTGAACCTGGTTTTTATCCTGTTGGGCAAGCATCATTATTTTGTTGACCACTTTACTGGCACTTTCAGTGAGGCCCAGATTTTCGAGAGAATCCACTTCGGCCCAATATTTCTTATATGGATCACCTCCAGGGGGAGGGATTGGGCGGGGGATGATGGGGTTCATTAAAAATTGTGCAGTACCACCAATTATAAAGGTAAGCAGCAAAAAAAGGAGGGATGATCTTCGGGTAGAACGCTTCATGGTCATTTGATTATCTCTGGTTAGTACACCTGTACCCAAAAATCGTTCAAATATGGGAATCGGCAAAAAAATAGTGTTGTTAGGTGAATTGAGGTCCCAAGCGCCCCGGGGTGAAGCGATATCCTTTTTTGTTGCCGGAAAATGATCATCGGAGCCGGTAGTAGAGACGGAATATATTCCGTCTCTACTACCTACCAACAAATCTACTCAAGGCAACAAAAAAGATAAAGCGGAACACCGGATAGGGCGCCCTAACAACCAAAAATATACTACATTCGCAATGATGTCACTATTGCTTACACATGGCTATTTTTTAGAGGAAGATCCCAGGGAAAAGCTGATTATGAAACCCTATCCCCCACTCGGCATTTTATACATTTCCTCCTTTCTTGAAAAATCAAAAATAGCCCATGATGTTTTCGACAGCACTTTTAGTTCATTTGACGCCTTGTGTCAGCAGATCCTTCAAAAAAAATACAAACAGATCGGGATCTATGCCAATCTAATGACCAAACTGAACATACTAAAGCTTATTCGTTTTATCAGGTCAAATGAAGAAATCAAAGAAACCACCATTATTTTAGGTGGACCGGATGTGAGATACAATACCGAAGAATACATTGATCACGGAGCAGATATGATCATCCTCGGCGAGGGGGAAGAAACCATGGCCGATCTGGTGAATACACTCAACAACCCCTTCAATCCATTTCTCGATAAAGTTGCGGGTATTGCTTTCAAAAATTATTTTGCTAAAATCGTTTATACGGAAGAAAGAGAAAAAATAAAAGAAGTAGATACCCTCCCCTTTCCAAATCGTGATAGGATAGATATTAAAAAATATCTTTCGGTTTGGAAATCGAAGCATGGGATGAGTGCATTGAATGTGAGTACACAGCGGGGATGCCCCTATACATGCCGATGGTGCAGCACTGCTGTTTACGGTCAATCGTATCGCCGGAGATCTGCAGCTAGTGTTTGTGATGAACTCGAAGAAATTCAAAAAAAATATGCTCCGGATACCATTTGGTTTGTGGATGATGTTTTTACAGTAAGTCATAAATGGCTGAGTGAATTTGCCGCAGAAATAGAAAAAAGAAAACTCCGGATCAAATATGAATGTATTACACGTGCTGATAGAATGAGTGATGCGGTGATTATGGATCTCAAAAAAAGTGGATGTTATAGAGTATGGATAGGGGCCGAAAGTGGATCACAGGAAGTAATTGAAAACATGGATCGCAGGGTAGATGTAAAAGTGGTGCAGGAAATGTTAGTGAAAGCAAGGAATGCGGGGATCGAGACCGGCACGTTTATTATGCTTGGATATCCCGGTGAAACTGAAGCAGATATTATGAAGACCGTGGACCATCTGGTAGCCTCCAATCCAACTTATTTCACCATCACCATTGCATATCCGATCAAGGGAACCGCACTTTATGAACAAGTGAAAAATTCGTTAATTGATCCACCGGGCTGGACACAATCAACCGACAGAGACCTCGATTTTCATCGAACTTATCCCCGCGAATACTATATATATGCAGTTCAATTTGTAACCAATGAAGTAAAATTCAAGCAATTACCGTTCTGGAAAAAGATTCTCTTGCCAAATGCTTGGATTTACAAATTAAAATCTACTTTAGCACAAGAGAAGATGCAGAGGTTCAGTCCTCTGCCTGCTAAACAAGCTCATTAAAGAATATGGCATTATTATTGAATTAACACATATAAAACAACACTACAATGAAGAAGTTGATCTATATTTTACCACTAGCCCTCATGGCCTTTACAGTTCCTACCTGGAAGATTAAAGCTGATACGGCTACCATTACTTTTAAAATTAAAAATGCGGGTTCCTGGGTTTCTGGAAGTCTTGGAGGTTTAACCGGCACCATTAAATTCAGTCCGGATGACCTAACCAATTCCAGCATTACGGGTAGTGTTGATGTAAATACGATCAGCACCGAAAATAGCGGTAGAGATAAACATTTAAAAAATGCTGATTTTTTTGATGCTCCGACATATCCAAAAATGACCATTAAATCGAAAAGCATTAAAAAAAGTGGAACTGATTATTCAATGGAAGCAAGTCTGACCATTAAGGCAACTACAAAAACCATCACACTTCCTTTTTCTTTTACACTGGCAGATGCCACCAAGGGATTGTTCAAAGCAGAATTTGAAATTGACCGGGTTGACTACGGTGTAGGTGAAAACGGGTTGATCATGGGAAATACAGTGAAGATCGTTTTATTTGTTCCTGTTTACCAATAATATTTTAGGAATTTTTTTATGCCCCGGACCATTCAAGATCCGGGGTTTTTTTATGCCACTTCATCCTCCGCCAGTTACATTATTAAAAAAGCATCTGCGAACACAGATGCTCTTCAAAAAATAAATATTTGTCAGATTAGTTCCTGATGAATTTTACGATCAGCGGTTTTTCGTTGCCATCGTACATCGCGAAGAAATAATTCCCAGCTGCTATTTTATGGGAGAGATGAAAACTTTGGTTTACTTCACCATTCACCACATCACAACTGAATACCGCCACTGCTTCACCGAGTGTATTGTAAATACGAACGTCAAGCTTAGCACCCTTAATTCCGGTTATATGTAAGTTGAAATCACCTTTCGTTGGATTCGGATATAGATTTATCAGTTGTAATCCCGTATTTCCAATTTCAGGATCTACACCCAATGTACTTCCCACTACTACAGTATTCGTAGCAATACAACCATTGTCATCCATTACATAAACCGTATAAGTACCCGGGGGTAAATTAATAAATAGATTTCCCGGTTGATAGTTAATTCCATCAAGACTATATTGATATGCAGAAATTCCACCGGATTCATTGATGGTAATTGTACCATCATTTCCATATTGTTCATCAGTGGCCAGACCAATCACCGTTAGCAGCGCTGGTTCATTTACCGGAGTTGTTGTTGTAAATGTACAACCATTCGCATCCATCACCACCACCGGATAATTTCCGGGAATAAGTCCGTTAAATATATTGGAGGCCTGGAAATTTACACCACCATCAATGCTATACATCAAGGTACCCGTTCCACCTGAAATATTCACCAGAATGCTTCCGTCTCCATTTCCGTTACAGGTAACATCTGTAGGAATTACATTTCCACTTAATGGAGCAGGTTCGTTAATCGTAACGGTTTGTGTAGCGGTACATCCATTAGAATCCATCACTGTTACCTGATAGACATTGGCCGCAACAAATGTAAATGAATTCGATACCTGGAAATTGATCCCATCAATTGAGTATTGTAAGGTTCCTGTTCCTCCACTCGCAGTAATAGTTATGCTACCGTCACCATCTCCATTACAGGTAATATCCGTTGGGGAAGCCGACATCGCAATAGCAGAAGGTTCGGTAATTGTTACAGAAGTGATAGAAGTACATCCATTATCATCTTTAACAGTGATCATATAACTTCCTGCACCAACTCCATTAAAAATAGTACTTGTCTGGAAATTAATTCCGTCTGTAGAATACATGAGACTTCCGGTACCTCCTGAACCCGACGCCGTAATACTTCCCGTGCCTCCATTACATGCGATAGGAGTTGAAACCGATGCAGAAACATTTAATACAGGTGGATCAACCAATGTTTGAGCAGATGAGGTGGCTGTACAACCATTCGCATCACTGGCGGTTACCGTATAAGTTCCTGCAGCCAATCCAGTGAAAACATTTCCAGCCTGAAAATTAATTCCGTCGATGGAATATTGAAATGAGCCGGTGCCCCCAGCAGCAGACGCAGTAATTTGTCCGGTTGATGAACCGCTGCAGGCTACCTGCGAATTTACCATGGCTACCACCGCAATAGCAGTTGGATTTGTAATAAAAATCGGAATAGCAGATTGCGAACATCCATTGGCATCCGTAACAGTAACGGTATATGATCCTGACGCTAATCCGCTAAAAGTTGGAGATGCCTGATTGGGTCCTCCGTTTAAACTAAATTGATAAGATCCAGTTCCGCCACTTCCATTTCCGGTAATGATTGCATTGTTTGAATTTGCACACAGGATAGGCTGAGTAAGAACCGCTCCTGCATTCACGGCAGATGGATTAATAATATTTACCGTGGTTGAATTTGTACATCCATTTACATCCGTAACAGTTGCGGTATAGGTATTGGAACTAAGGCCGGTAATAGTGGTTGTTGTAGCACCACCAGGTAACCATGAATAAGTATAGCCACCGCCACCGCCTGATCCGGCAACCGTTGCATTTCCATCATTGGCATTGTTGCAACTTATGTTAGAAAAACTGGTAATAGTGGCTGTTGGACTTGGAAAAGAAACAATGGTTGTTGTGGCAGTTTGATTGCATAAATTCGCGTCTGTTACCGTAACGGTATAGATTCCTGCTGACAGACCTGTAGCGATCGTTCCGGTACCACCCGAGGGTGCCCATGAATAACTTAAACTACCGGTACCGCCAGACGCAGCAACCTGTGCTGATCCGGTACTTCCCGGCGAGCAGGAACCATTCAGCTGGAATGCATTTGCACTAATAATAGTTGGTTGCGTAATATTGATAGTCACTGTAGACTGACATCCGGAACCATCCGTAACCGTTACAGTATAACCACCAGCTGTTAAACCAGAAGCGGATGAGGATGATGAAACATTGGGTAGCCATGCATAGGTAAACACGGGCACGCCTCCACTCACATTTATACTGGCAGCGCCATTGTTGCCTCCAAAACAACTTACATTTGTTTGCGATCCGATGCTCGCGGTAAATCCTCCTGTACTTCCGATGGTTGCCATCGAAGTAGAGGTACATCCGTTAGCATCTGTAACAGTAACGGTATATGAACCGGCTGCAAGACCAGAAGCGGTAGCTGCACTTCCTCCACTGGGTGCCCAACTATAACTAAGTGCTCCAGTACCACCTGAGGCAGTTGCTGTAGCACTTCCATTGCTACTTCCACAAGTTGCCGGTGTAGTGGATGAAATTGATGAGCTCACCGCAGTGGCTGGTTGTGTAATCGTAAATGTTTGGATATCGGTACATAAATTTCCGTCGGTTACTGTACATGTCCAGGTTCCGGCTGCTAATCCGGTTACAGAAACCGTTCCATCACCGGTAGGATTTCCTGGTGTCCAGTTATATGTATATCCACCCGTTCCTCCCGTTGCTGAAGTAACCGAAGCGGCACCGGTATTTACTCCGTTGCATAGAACATTGGTTTGTGATGCTGAATTAATATTTAAAACTGCGGGTTGTGAAATCGTAAATGTTTGAACATCGGTACAGGAATTTATATCTGTCACCGTACAGGTCCAGGTTCCGGCAGCTAGTCCGGTTACTGATACTGTTCCATCACCAGTTGGATTACCAGGTGTCCAGTTATATGCATAGCCACCTGTTCCGCCAGTTGCAGCTGTAACGGATGCAGCACCGGTACTTCCACCATTACACAGAACATTTGTTTGTGATGCGGCATTAATATTTAATACTGCTGGTTGTGAAATCGTAAATGTTTGAACATCGGTACAACCATTTGCATCGGTAACCGTGCAGGTCCAGGTTGCTGCAGTTAATCCTGTAACAGAAACTGTTCCATCACCTGTTGGGTTACCCGGAGTCCAGTTATAGGTATAGCCTCCAGCACCACCGGTTGCAGCTGTTACAGAAGCAGCTCCATTGCTTCCACCGTTGCATAGTACATTTGTTTGTGAATTTGCATTGATATTCACCACCGTTGGATTAACGAGCACTAAAGTATTCCCAACCTGCACACAATTGTTGGCATCACGAACATAACATGTATAGGACCCCGGAGCAAGGCCGGTAAATAAATTACTACCCTGATATGCCACTCCATTAATGCTATAATTTAAGGTTCCGGTACCGCCACCACCGGTTATAGTAATAGCTCCGTTACTTCCACCATTGCAGGAAACCTGTGTGGTAATTACACCATTACAGGTGATAGCAGGCGGATTTGTAATAGTCAATGAGGTGGTTGCCATGTTGCAGCCTGTTCCTTCAGTAACGGAAGCAGTATAGGTACCCGGTGATAAGCCTGAGAAAACACCTGTTGGTTGTGGAGAACCACCATTTAAATAATAGGTTAATGTTGGAACACCTCCTGTTGCAGTCACCGTAATGACTCCTGTAGTTCCGTTATTGCATAAAACAGATGTGGTAATACTAGCAGAAACTGACATTGAACTTGTAACTGTATTCAATACTAAAACGGTTGTATCATTACAAGCTACTTCATCTGGCGTTTGTCCGTTGGTTGTGACATTTACAAAACGGATGGTATTGGCTCCCGTAATTAATCCGGTAATATTAAAAAAGACTGTATCAGAATTGCCTGTTGCAATGTTACCCGGACTGGGTGTATAATTTTGATTCGTAAATCCTCCACCATTCACCTGATACTTGATAGTACCACCGGTGATAGAAGCAGTTCCTTTATTCTGAACAATGACACCTACATTGGCGGTGGTGCCACAAATAGGTGGTGTAGCTGTAGAAAAAGCTGAAACCAATCTTGCATCATTCGCATCCGCATTCATTCTAAAAGAAGAAATTCTGGTTCGAAGAGAATTGGTTGGCCCCATATAATTTCCGGTATGATAAAAAGTAACCCCATCAAAAGCATCAATTGATAAATGATGATAATCACCCCATCTTGTATTAGAAGTTCTTGAAGAAACACCTGGTTCGATAATGGTTTCTACGACGGTCATCGTTCCAAGTGGATCGCAAGGTCTTCTTCCTGTATAACGTAAAGTTGGAAAATTCCCGGCTGCTCCATTCGAGGTTGAATAAGCCATCATAATATTTCCGTTCACATCTATATTGATACTTGGCATCCAACGATTCAATGCATCGGGTGAATAAGTTCCTTCCTGATATTTTGTCCAGGTTCCTAAACTTCCAGCCGGTCTTCTTAGTTCAACCCATCTGATCCCCGCTTGATTCGTTCCCGTAACATCGGTAGCAAAGGATAATATAACAGCTTGATGAGTTCCCATATTCCGATAAGGTACTTTGTACATCGCTGGTTCTCTCAGTGGATCAAGTTGTACACCGGTTCCGGGTTGTGGAACACAGGAAAAACTGGTAAGCCCACATAAATCAGAATCGAATTCATTAATCAGCAGATCCTGGATCTTGGTTGCGGAAATTGTAGCGGGCCATGTTACCGTTAATTCCCAAATCTCAATTTTGTCGGTACCTGCTGTTGCCGGTGGATGTGATTCATCATCACGATGTCTCATAAAAAGCGGCTTCATGCCAACTGGTGGTGTATTGTCTCCCTCTATATCAACTGGTGTGATTGATTGAAAACCAAAACCAGGTAAGCCTGCAATCGTAGTGCGAATAGGTGTGGTTGCTGCACCGGATAACATATCACTTCTTTTTATTGCATAGATGCCACAAACTCCTTCGTTGGTAGAAATGATCACCGCATCCTGATCTGGCCAAATCCCATACTTTGGATAATCGGGGAAATTTGGACAGTTCACTACATAAGTATAATAAGTTCCCTGCGGATTGCTCGTGGTTGAAACATAAATGATCAATCGATTCAAGGTCTGATGAAACTCCGTAATGAACCATCTTTTTGCTACCTTATCATAAAGAATAATAGGATCTCCTAAACCTGGTTGTGCACCACCCCCTATTGAAGCCATCGTTGCTGAGCCAAGAATCGTTGCTCCGGTAATTTTATTAACGATCCGGTAAGTTCCTCCTCCACCACTATTGGTGCCCTGGATATATACCAGGGAATCTTCATCCCCGCTTGGGTCAGGAGGAGAAATGCCCGTACCAATACCTTGCACATCCCATAATAATGTTGCAGTGGCTATTCTGTTCGGATCGTTTGTTTGGGTTTGTTGCCAAACCATATCAGGATAATGAACTGGATTTACGGTTATTTCGGTCACATCCCGCTCCTTGAAATTCAATTTTACCGGGGTAAGGGAATCCGGAACATCCGCCACATTATATGGAACCAATTCTGATAGATAGGGAGTGATCGTGGGCAAAATCTCCGAATTATTTTGGGCTTTCAGGCTGATCGTAGTACCTATCCAAAACAAACAGAGGGCCCAGAAAATAAGAGGCTTGTGTAGATTCATGTAATAAGGTGATAAGGACTCATCGAAATTAACCAAAAACCCTTAGAAATCCGAGGCGACGAGGAGGGATTCTGTTTCTTAATTTTTTTTTAATCTGGGCATTGGGGCCTATGAAACCATGGCAATTTGGTCAGTTAAACAGTAAATCCTTTGAAGCGTACGCTTAACGTGTAGATTATTTATACAGAAAATAAGAATGCTTGTCATCAACCTTAAAATTCTTATAATTCATTTTTTTAACTGTGAATTTTTGAGGGACATTGGTGATCACGTAGGTTTTGGTTTTTTTTGCAGATATTTTTACAGTAACCGGCAGGCAAAAATCATCATCAACTTTATCCCATTTCATGGTAACATCCAAATCTCTTCCATTTTGCTCCAGCTGATAATTAAGCACGGGGGGAGATGCTTTCTTCAAATATTGGTTGAACAACCATGTATAATCTTTTCCTAATTGAGTATTCATGTAGGCAATGATCTCATCACCTGAAACAGTTTTAAAACGAAAATCTTTTTGAATACCCTTAATGGTGGCAAACCATTTTTTATCATCGTTCACCTGCCATCTTAGGGTGTGCAACATGAGTGCTGCTTTGTTGTACATGTCACCAGAACCCTCACTGTTTAATCCGTAATTGCCAATAATAGGTTTATCATTCTCCACTGCCATTTTCCAACCGTTGCAATAAAGCAGGGCGGTATCCTTACCATGCAGGTATTCTATGTATAATGCTTCTGAATAAGTACAGAACCCTTCGTGAACCCACATATCGGCAATGTCCTGAGAACCCACACTGTTGCCCCAATATTCATGACCGGATTCGTGAATGATAATAAAGTCGAAGTCGATATCCAATCCCGACATAGGATATCCATCATAACCCCACTTGAATTTATTTCCATAGGCTATGGCTCCCTGATGTTCCATTCCCAGATAAGGCGTTTCAACCAATCCAAATCCATCTCTGGGAAACGGATAGGGTCCGAGCATTTCCTCATAAGCCTTCATCATCGGTATTACTTGTTTGAAATGTTGTTTTGCTTTATCAAGATTATAGTCGAGTACATAATAATCCAGATCAAAAGTGGTTTCAACTCCCTTATATTTTTCATTAAAGTTTACATATTTACCAACGTTCAATGTTACATTGTAGTTGTTGATGGGATAGGTAACTGCCCATGTGGTTTTTGATCGGTTGTTATCTAGTTTTGTAATCCCCCGGAGATTTCCATTACAAATCGCCACCAGATCAGATGGATGTGTTATGCTGATTTTTACACTATCGGCTTCATCGGATTGATGGTCTTTACAGGGCCACCATAAGCTTGCTCCAATTCCCTGGCATGCTACCGTTACCCATGGATTACCATTTTTGTCCTTTCTCCAAACCAAACCTCCATCCCATGGAGGATTTTGCGCCGCAGTTGGAGTTCCTTCATACGAAATCCGAATGGCGGGTTGTGTCCGAAGCATAAAATTTTCGTCCAGGTCAATAAAAATTGCATTCTCATCTCGTGTATAAGTCAGATCGGTTCCATTCAAATCCTGAATCGATTTTACTTTCAGATTCTTGAAAAGATCAATTTGAATCCGATCGGAAAGTTCCTGCGTCCCCTGAAAATAAATATCCACTGTTCCTGAAATAAATTTATTGGGAATGTCGAGGTCTATAGAAAGGTCGTAATAATAAATATTAAACGCTGTTCTCTCGGGTCTTAATCCCCCTCTCAATGAATCGGCCCGTGTAAAGTTTTTTTTCTCGAACAATCCGGTTTGTGCAACCAATGTTGCACCCATACAAAATGTAATAAGCAGGATGGCATTTTTCATAAGCATACAACTAGTGATACAGTAAATTTAGTATTAAATAAACCCGTCGCATAGCAAAGGCGATCCTAAAAAAAATTAAAAAAACAAAAAGGGGATCCTGGGATCCCCTTTTTTAAAAAATTGCAGATTGAAATTATTTAACTTTCTCAACCACTGCTTTAAAAGCTTCAGGATTGTTCATCGCAAGATCAGCTAATGTTTTGCGATTGATTTCAATTCCTGATTTGTGGATCTTACCCATGAATTCTGAATAACTCATTCCATGAAGTCGTGCCGCTGCATTAATACGCTGAATCCACATACCACGGAAACTGCGTTTTTTTGCTTTTCTATCTCTGTAGGCATAGCCTAAGCCTTTTTCAACAGAGTTCTTGGCAACTGTCCACACGTTTTTTCTCCGGCCAAAAGAACCTTTGGCCAGTTTGAACACCTTTTTTTTACGTGCTCTGGAGGCTACTTTGTTTACTGAACGTGGCATTTGTTTTTGTTTTTAAAATTTAACTCAAGATCATTAATTTCACATTCTTCTCATCACCAGGACTTACAAAAGCGTCTTTACCCAAATTTCTTTTTCTTTTGGTAGACTTCTTGGTGAGAATATGCCTTTTATAGGCACTCTTTCTTTTGATTTTTCCAGAACCAGTTACCTGGAAACGCTTTTTGGCGCTGGAATTTCTCTTCATTTTTGGCATTGTTCCTAATTTTTAAAAATTAATCTATGTACTGGTATGCTTATTTTTTACTTTTCTTTGGGCTTACCAGCATGATCATTTTTTTCCCTTCGAGTTTGGGTAGAGATTCAACTTTTCCGCATTCTTCCAGCTCCTGTGCAAACTTTAACAGCAGCACTTCGCCTTGTTCTTTGAACACAATACTGCGTCCCTTGAAGAATACGTAAGCTTTTACTTTTGCTCCGTCAGTTAAGAACTTCTTAGCATGGTTCAACTTGAAGTTGAAGTCATGATCGTCAGTTTGTGGCCCGAAGCGGATCTCTTTAATGATCACTTTGCTGGCTTTCGCCTTTATTTCTTTTTGCTTACGTTTATGCTCGTATAAGAACTTTTTGTAGTCAATAATTTTACAAACTGGTGGATCAGCATTTGGCGATATCTCTACCAGGTCTAACCCTTTCTCTTCTGCTAATTTGATTGCCGCCCCAATATCCAATACCTCCGATTCAATTCCATCTCCAACAACTCTCACTTTAGGTGCACGAATTCTTTCGTTTACCTTGTGTTCATCCTCCTTTTTACCCCGGAAATCTCTTTTAAAATTGGGGTTAAACGGTTTTTTTGGTTGTAAAATATTGACCTCCTATTTTATTGGTTAAAATTCTCTTTTATTCTTTGATCGACAAGGTTTTTAAAATCTTCCAGTCCCATGGTTCCCACATCACCCTTTCCCCGTTCTCTCACCGAAACCAAATTTTCCGAAGATTCCTTTTCCCCGATGATCAGCATGAAAGGCGTTTTTTGCATTTCACTTTCCCTGATCTTCTTTCCTATCTTCTCGGCCCTCTCGTCAAAGGAGGTGCGAATTTCGGCATTTTTAAGGAAATCAACAACTTTTTGGGAATAATCATTAAACTTCTCACTTATAGGCAGTACCGCAACCTGCGTAGGGGTTAGCCATAAAGGAAAATCGCCTGCACAATGCTCAGTTAAAACCGCAATAAAACGCTCCAAGGAACCAAATGGTGCCCGATGGATCATTACCGGTCTATGTTTCTGATTATCAGAACCTGTATATTCCAATTCGAACCTTTCGGGTAGGTTATAATCTACCTGGATCGTACCTAATTGCCAACTTCTGTTCAAAGCATCCCGCACCATGAAGTCAAGTTTTGGTCCATAGAAAGCCGCCTCCCCATACTCGATGATGGTAGGAAGTCCTTTTTCTTTAGCCGCCTCCTGGATCTGTTGTTCTGCCTTGTCCCAATTTTCTTCACTGCCAATATATTTTTCGCGGTTTACCTTATCCCTTAAGGAAACTTGTGCTGTAAAGTTTTCAAAATTCAATGATTTAAAAACATAAAGAACAAGATCGATCACCTTCATGAACTCCTCTTTTACCTGATCGGGTCTGCAGAAAATATGTGCATCATCCTGAGTAAATCCCCTAACACGGGTAAGTCCATGCAATTCGCCGCTTTGCTCATATCTGTATACGGTTCCAAATTCGGCCAATCTCAATGGAAGATCTTTATATGATCTGGGTTCTGCTTTATAAATCTCACAATGATGTGGGCAGTTCATTGGCTTTAACATGAAGATCTCATCTTCCTCCGGTGTATGAATGGGCTGAAAACTGTCCTTCCCATATTTATCCCAGTGACCACTGGTAATGTACAGTTGTTTACTCCCAATATGCGGTGTTACCACCTGAAGATAACCTGCTTTCTTCTGTGCATCACGCATAAATCTTTCCAGACGTTCTCTCAGGTCGGTACCTTTCGGTAACCAAAGTGGTAATCCTTTGCCCACTTTCTGAGAAAAAGCAAACAACCCTAATTCCTGACCCAGCTTTCGATGGTCTCTTTTTTTTGCTTCTTCCAGCATGAAAAGATATTGATCAAGTTCCTCTTTTTTCGGAAAAGAAACGCCATAGATTCTGGTAAGTTGTTTATTTTTTTCATCACCACGCCAATATGCACCGGCCACATTTAATAGCTTCACGGCTTTTACATACCCCGTATCAGGAATATGTCCACCCCGGCATAGATCGGTAAATGAACCCTGATCGCAGAAAGTGATGTCACCATCCGTAAGGTTCTCGATAAGTTCCACTTTGTACTGGTTGTCTTTCTTTTTGTAATAATCCAATGCATCTGCTTTACTGATGGCGTATAGCTTGAAAGGATTACTCTGTTTAGCCAGATCCAACATTTTGTTTTCAACTTTCGGTAAATCATCTGAGGTAAAGGATGTTTCCCCAAAATCAATATCATAGTAAAAACCATTTTCAACAGATGGTCCAATGGTGAATTTTGCATTTGGATAGAGTGCCTGAACGGCCTCTGCCAAAATATGTGCTGAGGAATGCCAAAAGGCCGACTTGCCATTTTTATCATCCCATGTAAGCAGTTTAAGTGAACTATTGGTGGTAATTGGTGTACTTAACTCATGCAGCTCGTTATTGATTTCGGCGACGAGTACTTTTTTAGCCAATCCATGGCTGATATTCTTTGCAATCTCAATAGGAGTAATGCCGGGTTCAAATTCCCGCACCGATCCATCTGGAAAAGTAATATTTATCATAACACCAACACTTTTTAAAGAGAACAAAAATAGTGATTTAAGTGACAGAACTAAAGTGAAAAGCATGAATAACAACTATTCAAATATAAACGATAAAAAATATGCCATGAAAGTTAACACGGATAACTATCGAATATTTGCGATTTTGATATTCCTTTCAATGAACGGTTTATTGTTGCATTGTCAATCTCTCAAGGTTGTAAGTGCCACCAGCCAAGGCTGGGCAGGTGGAATTTGTTGTGCCACCGGCGTCAACTATCATATTAATCTTCAATTGATCCGAACTAAACTTCCTATTATCCTGGACACGATCTGGCTTGAAGGATATCCAAGGGATCTGAGCGCCTATAATACCAAAAAGGAGGGCAAGACAGATACTGTCAACATTTTTATCCAAGAAGGCTGGAGGACCAATATCTATGAGATTGACAGAATTTCGGATAAGGAATTCATATTGAACTATGATGAAACCAAAACAGGGGTGAAAGTTCAGTATCGTTTGGGTAAGCAAAAATTAACGCTTGATATAACACCGTTTTTGAAAGAATTGGAATTCATCGCATATCCCTAAAAAGAGAAAAGCGTTACCACTATGGATAACGCCTTTCCTAAACCAACCCTAATGCGACAAATTTACGGCTCTTTTTTTTAATGCCAAATTTTTTTTGACATATTCTTATGCAAAAGTCAAAAAAAAATTAAAAACGCGAATATTCTTCTGACCTCATTTCATTTAAAAAAAGGAGTAAAGGATTCTTTTATGAATGAAATTAAAAATTGATTAATTGTTCCAATGCATAGCCACGGCTACCTTTCAGGAGGATGCTCCATCCGGAGAAATTTTGTTGGCGGAACCATGCTGAAGCCTCGGAAGTCGTAAGAAAATGAGTACAAGTTATTTTGTTCTTGAGTTGTCCGAAATAGGTTCCGATCAGAATGATCTTATCAAGGTCGAGCATTTTTATCTGATCAATAATATGCTCATGCTCCTTCAGGCTAAACTCTCCCAACTCGAGCATATCAGCCAGAATAACCCCCTTGGGCTTTTTGGCAGTTCCTGCAAAGCTGCGGAGCGCCAATTCCATACTACTTGGATTGGCATTATAACAGTCCACAAAAAAGGTAATGCCATTTGTTACCAGAATCTGTGACCGATTCATCCCGGGCAGATAGCCTCTTACGGCCTCCTCAACATATACCGGTTCCACTTCAAAATAGATGGCAATCGCCGCAGCGGTAGCCAGATTATCACCATTAAAATCTCCAAATAAATGCGAATCGAGTTGCATGTTTAAACGGCTTGAAAAAATGGTCGCATATTTTTCATCCGGTGTTAATCTATAACTAAAATTGGCATCTGTGCTATAACCATATGTAAACCGGTTGACACCCTCAGAGGCGGTAATAAGATCGGTATGATTCATATTCACAAAAGCTTTTCCTTTTGTTTCTTTCAACCATTTAAACAATTCGCTGTTTGCCTTCACTACGTTTTCAACGCTGCCAAAACCTTCGAGATGATCCTTGCCATTGTTGGTAACCACTCCAAAATTGGGCTCGGCAATCTTACATAGCTCATAGGTTTCGTTCAAATGATTTGCACCAATTTCAATAATCGCCATCTCCGTATCCCTGGGAATAGACAGAAGTGTAAGTGGAACACCAATATGATTGTTTAAATTTCCTTTGGTGGCAAAAGTTTTAAAAGTGCTACTTAAAACGGCATGTGTTAACTCCTTCGTCGTGGTTTTTCCATTGGACCCACAAATAGCAATAAAAGGAATGGTAAATTGTTTTCGATGATGATTTGCCAACTGTTGCAGCGTTTGCAAGGAATTTTCTACCAGCAGGGTCCTTTCATCTACATAAAAATCGCCGTTATCGATGATGGCATATGCAGCCCCGGCATCCAATGCTGATCGGGCAAATGAGTTTCCATCAAATTTTTCACCCCGGATGGCTACAAATATGCATCCCGGTTCAATTTTCCTGTTATCGATTGAAATAACAGGATGGCTTTTGTATATGCGAAAAATTTCATCTATTTGCACAGGCGAAAAATACTAAAAAATAGATTGTGAACCTTCCCTTTATCCATATCAACGACTTCGACTATCCTTTACCTGATGAGAGAATTGCAAGGTATCCGCTAGAAAAGCGGTCGGACTCAAAATTGTTGGTTTATAAATTCGGGAACATTGAACACCATCCATTTTTAGATTTGCCTGATCTGCTTCCCGAAAATACGCTGCTTGTTTTCAATAATACCAAAGTAATTCGGGCCCGCCTCCATTTTCGAAAAGAAACGGGTGCAGAGGTGGAAGTTTTTCTGTTGAATCCTGTGAACAGGGAAAATGCTGGAGAAGTTCTTGGCAGAAAAGAATCTTCAGCCTGGCATTGTTTGGTGGGTAACAAAAAAAGATTTAAAGAAGAGGATGTTTTACAAAAGGATGATCTTTCAGCCTTATGGTTGGATAGAGAAAATGACGTGATCCAATTTAACTATGGGGATAAATGTTTTGCAGATGTAATTGAGGAATCCGGGAGTTTGCCCATCCCTCCCTATCTCAATCGGCCCACCGAAGAAATAGATCTGACGAGATACCAAACCAGTTTTGCTGAATTCAAGGGTTCCGTCGCTGCTCCAACTGCAGCCCTGCATTTTGATGAGGAGATACATCGACTCCTTAAAGACAAGAAAATTGAATGCAAATATCTAACCTTACATGTAGGTGCCGGAACCTTTAAACCTGTGAGCACTGAAAATGCGATTGATCATGTCATGCACGAGGAATATATTATATACTCAAAAGAGCTGATCCAATCTTTGCTTGTTCATGATGGACCCGTTATAGCTGTAGGGACAACCAGTCTTCGAAGCCTGGAAAGCCTGTACTGGTTTGGAGTAGGGCTAAAGAGTGGTCAACTCAACAGTTTTCAGATCGATCAGTATTTCCCTTACAATCCATCCAATGAACCGATCACTTTTCAGGATTCCCTTACAACCGTCCTTGAATGGATGGAGAAAAAAGGATTAACCATATTGGAAGGAACCTCTGCTATATATATTGTTCCTGGTTATCAGCCAAAAATGGTTCAGGGCATTGTGACCAATTTCCATCAACCTCAATCCACCTTATTATTATTAATCGCAGCTTTAGTAGGAAATGACTGGAAACTGATTTACAACGAATCATTGGAAAATAATTATCGTTTTCTGAGTTACGGGGATTCATCCCTCCTCTTATTCTAATATAGAATTGTATAGATCATCCAACAGGATGTATTTTATTTTGATCTTTTTCTTTTAAAAAAGTCCTTGAGGATCCGGGAGCATTCATTTTCCATCACCCCTCCTGTAACAGTGGTCTTAGGGTGTACAATGTTTTCGATATACTTACCAAACCCATATTTTTGATCGGGAGCTCCAAATACGATGCGCCCAATCTGCGCCCAGCGTAAGGCTCCGGCACACATGAGGCAGGGTTCCAGGGTAATGTAAAGAATACAATCATTCAGGTATTTGGCACCCAGATAATTTTCTGCCGCAGTAATACATTGCATTTCCGCATGCGCCGTTACATCATTTAATGTCTCCGTTAAATTATGCCCACGGGCGATAACCCGGTTATTGAGTACAATTACACAGCCAATAGGCACCTCGTCCTTGTCATTGGCTCTATCTGCCTCTCTCAGGGCCTCTTTCATGAAGTAATCGTCTGTATAAAGTTCTATTTCTTCCATAGTTGACCACCCAAAAGTATGAATTTATTCCTCCGATAAATGCTTTTTTTTGTCTCCGATACAATGACAACATTTTATCCGATAACCAGTTTAATAGAATAACAAGTAAACAAAGTTTATGGTAAAGAAGATCAGGGAACAAATTACCAGGTACTTCAAAATACTGGTAACTCCAAAAGACAAAAACTTAGAGGGTCAGTATGCAGAGATTTGGTTCCCGGCTACCAGAAACGAAAATGAATTTGATTAATAAAAGCTTGCCTCCATATTAACAGGCAGCATACAAATATATTGTTCTTTACTTTTTTCATAGTGTTAAGGTGTTTAGGGTTCAGAGGTCGACTTATTCCTCATTAAGTCGGCCTCTTTTCTTTTTACGGTCGGGCCTTTATAAATTGTGAATTCCACGGATCATCATATATCCAACCGCAAATACGAATGTTTTTCCTGAGCATTCAGAAGCTTAAATTGCTCCAGAGAAAGATCTACCTTTTTGAAATAATAAAAATCACCTGAACGGATCAGTGCATCTTCTGTGCTTTTAAGCTTTTGCGGATCATAATCATACCTTTCAAGTATCAATGTACTATCAGTCATCGTTACAATCTTAAAATAATAATCCCAGGTATAACATTGAGGAAAAATTAACATATTTCCCTCCATTTTTACTTTACCTGCAGTTGCGGTAACGGTAAATTCATGGGCACTGTTTCTGTCAAGCTGAATCTTCCAGGTACTGTTAAATAGTTTGTCAGCATTGGTTTGGGCTATTGCACTTACCAATCCAAGGCTAATGCATAGGAAAAGGGTGGTGATCTTCATAGATATTATGTTTACAATATCACAACGCATTTTCCGGGCCAAATAGTACTCAGGAAACTTTAATACATTTTTCGGGAAGATTTTTCCCTTTTAACAATGCAATATCCCTACATCTTCATCTTCTTGAACATAAACTCCGGGATTGAAGTAATGATCTTCATGATATACTTCCACATCCACAAACTATACAATACATTTTTCTTTTTATTCGCCGCCTTAAAAATATCCCTCGCGATTTTTTGTGGAGTAGCAGTAAGTTTTGGATTCAATGGCATTCCCTGGGTCATTGATGTTTTAATAAACCCGGGCTTCACCGTCATTACATGTACGCCGCTATGAAAACACTTATTTCTTAATCCACTTAAATAAGCCGTAAAACCAGCCTTAGCTGAGCCGTATAAAAAGTTTGACTGTCTTCCACGTTCACCAGCTACGGAACTAATCCCAATAATGGTTCCATGTTTTCTTTCCATCATATTCGAGGCAATCACATTCAGAATGCTTACTGCGCCTGTATAATTTACATGCAATATTTGTTCGGTTTCCTTCCAATCGATCAAAGCTTTTTTGGTATCCCCCAGATATCCAAACACACAGGCCACCATGGTAGGTTCATGCGGAAGATTTGTATAAAAATCAAAATGCGATTTAAAATCCAATGCATCAAATTCAAATGCTGATGATTTTACATTGTACCTCACCTGTAAATCTTTTACTAAAGGTTCCAGTCTTTCTTTTTTGCGGGCAGCCAGGATAACTTCGTATCCGTTTTTGGCATATTCATGTGCCATGGCTTGCGCCACATCACTCATTGCACCTAAGATTAATATAGAAGACATGACAGTGATTGATTTGGTGGGTAAAGATAATTGTTTTTGAACGTATTGAATGAGCAATTGAGTAATGACAACCCCCGACTTAGTAAGGCTAAGGTTTTGCTGGTGCAAAACCAAGCCTTTCTGAGCCAGGACCGGGCCATGCCGGGGTCCGCTTCGCTCCTGTTCTTCCCCGGTTTTAGCCGGACTCAGCACCGGCCTTTGGCCGCCCCCTTTCTATCCCTGTTGCGACGAGAATAGCGTCTTAATCCCAAACATATTTTTCATCGTAGTCCACTTTGTATTTATTTAAAAATTCCCTGAATTCTTCCTGGAAATTAATTATTTTATGATGTTCTACCTGGTTACAGATATAAGATTTAACTATATCAACCTGGGTGGGGTTGACGGAAAAAGCTCC
>JANWKQ010000125.1 GCA_025451295.1 Flavobacteriales bacterium
CAAAATAAAGATCAACAAACCAAAAAAGAAAAAACCAAAAACGGAAGATGAGGAAAGCTCATCAGATTAAGGTTCCGTAGATCATAACTTTAAAAAAGGCTAACATTTGAATACTTGTTAGCCTTTTTTATGACCATAGAACAACCTCTCCATCTTGTTCAATGTTCATTGGTTTATTTCCATGTTCTGCATCTAAGATTAAATTATTGAGTATCAGTTAATTATTCACACCTGCTAATTCGTTGAAAATGTGTGCATAAAAATTATGCACACAAATAATTAAATCCTATCTTTAGTGGCAATTGTTGAAGAAGAAAACCACCCATTGGGTGGTATTTATTTAACTCAGAATCCCAATTATGAAAAAAGTATTCTTATTGCTTTGCATATTGTGCATTACTCAAGTAGCCAAATCGCAAGTTTTTTACAACCTGAGCGCCTGTGCTTATACGCCAGTAGCAGGCGGAGGTACCGCAATACCCTTGTGTGATGATTGCATGTCGGGAATGATTCCTATTGGTTTTACATTTGTTTTTTATGGTTCGCCTTTTACCACACTTGACGTAAGTTCAAATGGATTTTTGACCTTCGACCCGGGAATGGGAAATGGATGTTGCTCAGGTCAGGCCATGCCAGTTGCAACCTGGCCTACGATGATTGCATTCAGCTGGGATGATATGTATACAACAGGCGGTGTGGTGAACTACTTTACCACCGGAGTAGCACCCAACCGTAGATTCATTTTAAATTATAACAACGTTGGATATTGCTGTACTTCTTCCAATATGGCCAGTGTACAGGTTCAATTATTTGAGACGACTAATGAGATAAGAATTCTTTCCGCGAACAATATTCACGCCGCAAGAACGGCTACAATGGGCATTCAGATGATTGGTCAGGGGCAAACGGTTGTTCCTGGTAGAAATGCTGCCGGATGGAATGCCGCAGCGAATGAATGCCAATCATTTCTTCCTGGAGTTCCACCACCACCTGCAAATGATAATCCATGTGGCGCAACAGCTTTAACCGTAGGAGTATCCTGCACCTATGCGCCTACAACTAATATTTCCGCAACCAATACAGCAGGTGTTCCTGCACCAGGATGTGCTGGTTATAGCGGAGGTGATGTGTGGTATACAGCGGTTGTGCCAGCGACAGGAAGCATCACTTTTGACACGCAAACCGGTGTTATGCTCGATGGTGGAATGGCTGTGTATACGGCTGCTGCTTGTGGTGGTCCATTTGTATTGGTAGCTTGTGATGATAATAATAGCCCGAATGGAGCCATGCCAATGCTTTCATTAACAGGGCAAACTCCCGGAACGACTTTATGGATCAGGGTATGGGAAAACGGAAATAACAACAATGGATCATTTTCTATTTGCGCTTACGATCCTCCACCACCTTTATGTTACACGGCAACAGCAATAGCCTATGCACCTGATGCGGTTGGAGGCACGTCACTTGTTATGAGTGATGACCAATATTCCGGAGCGGTGAATATTGGTTTTACCTTTTGTGTGGATGGAACTACACATACCCAATTGCTGATCGCATCAAACGGGTATCTCGACTTTGACCTTGCCAGTGCAGGTGCATTCTCTCCCTATACAATTGCAGCCCCAATAGCAACGACAAATCCTACAGAAATTCAAAAAACAATTCTTGGTCCATGGCATGATCTTTATCCTCCTAGTGGTGGTACCATTACATATCAGACACTGGGTACTGCACCAAACAGAAGGTTTGTGGTTACGTGGCAAGATGTTCCCATGTTCTCTTGCACTGGTTTGTTAGACAGGCAGCAAATACGACTTTACGAATCATCCAACTGCATCGAAATGCATTTAGGGAACAAACCCATTTGCGCTGCCTGGAATACAGGACAAGCCATACAGGGTATAAACAATTTTAATGGAACGATGGCCGCTGTAATCCCAGGCAGAAATGCACCTACGAACTGGTCCGCAACCAATGATGCTTACAGACTTGCACCAACCTGTGTTCCATGTTTAACAGCAGTTGTATGTTCTCCACCGTTACCTGTTGAAATGCAGGCAATGACTGCTGAATGTAACAACGGAGAAGTTACCATTCGTTGGACTACAGCTACAGAGATCAACAACGATTATTTTACAGTTGAAAAAAGCATAGATGGAATTATTTTTGAAGCATTGGGTGTTGTAGATGGGGCTGGTAATAACAACCAGTTACGTCATTATACCTTAAATGATAATGATGCGAGAACGGGTGATAATTATTATCGGATCAAGCAAACGGATTATAATGGACAATTCGAATACTATAGTGTACTATCAACTACCTGTCTCGCTGCTGAGATCAACATCTATCCAAATCCAAACAATGGTGTGTTTACCTTAGAGGGTGCAGAAAAAAACAGTAATATCGAAATTTCGGATATCTCGGGTCATATTGTTTATCAAATGAATTTGTCATCCAGCAAAACAAACCTCGATTTATCATACCTAAGTAAAGGTATTTACCTGATAACCATTCATAGTTCCAAAGGTACGATCGTTAAAAAATTGGTGATTGACTAGTTAGATCCTCCTCAATAAAATATAAAAAAGCCCTTCCCTGAAGGGCTTTTTTATTGATGCACTATGTCCAAATTCCGGAGGGCCGAAATATAAATTTCCCAGGTTGTTCCGTCATAAGGTATATAGCCCCTCCAATATTGAAGCATTAAATAAAGGTTGAGCATTAAAAACAAGCAGGATAAGCTAAGAAAAAATCGTTTTACTGATACGGAACTTCTAAAGAGCAGCTTTTCATAAAATGCAGCAAGTGGAAAAGCCATAATCACCAACGACTCTATAAAGCCCCTGTGACCATAACAGCCACCATACGACCACCACCACCAACTGGATATCAGATACACAGTACATCCCATATAGATAATAACAGGGAATACATGTTTCCTAAGCTGATCACTTTTGCGCATAAGAAATAAACCGGGAATCGTCAACAATAATATAGGTGCCCAAAAAAACAGGCCCTTATTTATGCTGAATAGTACATTCAGTATTTCCGGATGGGCAAAATCAAAACTCTCTCCCGGATAGGAATATACGATCCAACTCCCTGTGATATATTTCCAATAAACAAGCTGCGGGAAAATAATGACAACCCCTGTGATGAAGATCGATAAAAAAAGAAGCCAATTTTTTCGAAAAAAAAGAAAACGTTCAATGATGAAGGATCTGAAGTTTTTGAAGTGAATTTCGTAAATCAGAAAAAATAGAAAGACCAAACCATTCGTTGGTCTAACCAATACGATCAGGCCGGATGTGATACCCAACAATAAAGTATACCTAAGGGATGGTTGTCTGAAAAATTTTCTGCTGAGCAAAAGAAAAGCCCCAAACAAAAAGAAGGAGTAGGCATGTGAGAACACACTGTCGTAGGTGGCGTAGTGAAAAAGGTTGGTTGCAAAAACCAAAAATGTAAGGGTTATATAAATACTCCTTCTCTGAAAATAAGGTTCAAGGAGTTTTTTTAAGAAGATCAGTCCGAACAACATATATAAACTGCTGCCGAAGGCAATAAAGAAATGGTAGAAGGGAGAGGAGATTCCATCAGGTTTTACGCTTGGGATGAACTGATGAGCCAGCAATGCACTCCCATGCGCCATCAAAAAGAAGGGAGACATCATTACTGCCATCCCCATAGGATACTTATCAAGGTATTTATTAGTGCCGGCAATCTTATTCAACCCAAGTTCTTTGGTTAAAACAGAATCTGACTTAGCAGAATATGTTTTTACAAATTCATTCATGCTCAGATCCTGATGAACAAATAAAGAAGGCAGGTAGGCATAGTACCCTACCCCATCTGAACGGATAGGTGGCCCATTAAACCTGAAAACATATACAATGCTTGTACCTATAATAAAAGAAAGGAAGAAAAAACTGAAGAGGAGTCTTTCCACTCTTTTGATTGATGGTTCAGTGAACATAATTCTCCGAAATTACCGAAATATGAGAAAAAGCGAAAAGAATGGAAAGAGGCAACAGGGATCATCGGGCCATGTTAATTAACTTATTCAACGTATGATCATTTTTTTTAAAGCATCTTTAAATATTGATATTTAAGCCAGTATGCCTAAAACTTATCCGTAAGAAAATGGACTCATCCCCCTTGCTTCAAAAACCTGCTGATATACCTTCGACCTAAATACAACAAAACACACTTTATGAGAGCAAAACTAAAATTTGGCGTGGTAATCATGCTATCGGCCCTGCTTAGCAGTTGCTGGACAAAACTAGGCGACCTGTCGGTTGCTTCTAACCGTTTAATTGATGATAAAACGGAGTATGTTGAATTAGCCCGTTATATCACAGGTAAAGGAATGCAAAAGAAAAAATCAACAGGAGCACTTGAAAATGCCGTTGAAGATTGCATCAAACAAGTTCCGAATGGAGAGTTTCTGAAAAATGTAACCGTTGATATTTCTGACAATGGTCGTCGCGTTAAGATCAAAGCGGATGTTTGGGGAAAGAAAACCGAGAATTATGTAGCTGCCAAAGAAAATATAAAAGGATTTTCAGTTGGCGACCGGGTTCAGCTGGGAAAAAGAGTGGGTGTGATCATCTCTTTGGTTGATGAAAGAGTTTGTCTGGTACAATATGATGGGGACGCTTTCGGAACCAAATTGCAATATGAGAGTCTCATTAAAATCGACAACGGATCCAACACTGTTGAGATCAATGGTGGCAATAATAATACAAATGAGGTAGAAGGGCAATCAGGTTATAAGACCGGCGATATGGTACAGTTTACCTGCGAGGATTGTATTACTGACAAAATCATTACCGGTAAAATTGTTTCTATCAGTACAGATGGAAGTACAGCCAATGTGGAGTATACCCGCAATAACAAATTTAAAACAGAAACCGTTGCCATCAACAAGTTAAGTAAGATGGGAGGTAACTAGTCAATTTTTGAAAACAAGGAATAATAAAAAAGGCCTGGATGAAAATCCGGGCCTTTTTTTATATATTTAGATGATGAAAAAGCTGTTCATTCTGATTGTACTGTCTACTCCCCTATTTTGTTTTGGTCAAAACAACCTTAGAAATCTATTGCCCGGAGTATGGCAATTGGATTCCATTTATGAGAATGGGGAAAAAAGAGATCATAGCATATATCTACAAACCATTGAATTTACCTTGAATGGAAGGATATTCCTCGGTATAGGTGTTTACAATTATTATATACAGGGTGATTCAGTCATATTTGACTATGGAGATAATAATATCAGAAAACTCTTAGGTGTCACAAAACAAAATCTGGTATTGTATGATAAGGCGTATGCTGATCTGTATGATAAAACAAAAAGCGATGGTTATTTATGGACAACCATTTATTATTATTCCAGAACAATGAAAAAGCAGGAATAAGATGGATAGCGGGGTTATTATTATCGGCGCTTCGATTATACTGGTGATCTTATCCATACCTGTTTTAACCTGGGCCCATACCAAATACTGGAAGTCGGATCTGGAAGATGCCTTCATTAGAAATGAACATTTGATCATTCTCAGTAATATCTATCATAGCGGTGGTGATACCGGAGAGGCATTTTATGAAACACGTATTGCAAGACTCCTTAAAAATACGGGTCAACTCATTGACCGAAAAGTATTGAACCTTGAATTCAGGGATAAAATTCTGATTGGACATCTATTAATTGTATGTGATCATAATCGTTATGTGGTGGTAGACCTTAATTCTTTTGAAATCATCTTTAACCATAGGATGTTATTTGAACTGAGACCCGATTTAAAAAATGAAGGTCTTGCCGAAATGAGTTTTAACAAAGAAACACGAACCTTTCATTTTCGAACCCTCAAGGACAATGAAGTTTCTATCCATTTAAATACGCTTACCCGAACCAGCCTTGCTGAGAGCAATGACGAAGTAGAAAAGTTTTCAGGTAAGGGGAATCTCTTTTCCATTCAAAGTAAAAACAGCATCCGATATAATGGTGAAAGTTTCCAATGTGAATTGGATCTCCTGAAACCCCAAATACTCATGCAGAGAAATGATTTTTGTTTGGTTTTGTATTTTGATACGATTGCAGAAGATTCAACCTTCCTGATCAGCAGAATCCGTCAAGATGGATCTGTTGGTTGGACCCTTCAGGGGAATCAGCTCTTCCGATTCAGATCAGAAATAAAAAAGGAGCTGGCATTCGAAAATGGAAATGATCTGTTGGTAGGGATTAGGTCTAAATGGAGTAAGGTATTTTGTATGGATGCCCAAACTGGCAAGGTTAAATGGAAGTATAAGGTTTAGTGAAGCCAGGTAAGCGATTAAATTTATCTTTTAATAAGCGACTTTAATATGAAGAAAATAGCACCTATAAAGAATAGAAGACTTATGATCCCTGAAAAAATGCTGACCTGAAGACCAAAAAAGCGAAAGAGATCATCAAGAAAGGCTGAATCGGAGGGAGGAACAAATAAAACTCTGATGGCCCGGTATGCAAAAAATAGCCCGGGGATTGCGAAAATGGCCCCAATCACAAAAAATACCGGTCTGCCAATCCTATATTTCAAGACCTATGAATTAATGGATAGTGAGTTCAAAAGCAGTGCCTGGGTACCCATTTTAGAAAGAAACCGGCGTTAACATAGGGTTCTGGGATCACCCCTCCCTTAAAAAAAGAGTTAATGATTTGCTTTTTGAGAAAAAAATTGTATTTTTGAAACTCGTTAGTTAAACAATCGTAAAAGGATACTAATAATTAAATTTTAATTCCCGCCTATCGAAAGACGCATACTCTGAATCTCTTATTTAAGTAAATCTTACAAAATCTAGAGTGTATGCGGTACGAACAAATGGATGATCAACAACTGGTTACTGCCTATATACAAGGCAAAGAATACTGTTTTGAGGTATTGTTAACCAGACACAAAGCCAAAGTCTATAGCTATATCTACCAAATGGTAAAGGATACGGTTATTAGCGAGGACATTTTCCAGGATACCTTTATTAAGGTTATTCGCACCTTAAAGGGTGGCAAATACACCGAAGAGGGTAAGTTTTTGCCCTGGGTAATGAGAATTGCGCATAACCTGATCATTGACCACTTCAGGAAAGCCAAGAAAATGCCGATGTATGACAGTCCCAACGAGGATTTCGACATCTTTAAGCTGATCAAGATCCCTGATACCAATGCGGAGGACCGTATGATGAAGGAACAGAGTTATAAGAACATTAACCGCCTCATCGAAAAGCTCCCAAAAGAGCAAAAAGAAGTTCTTTATATGCGCCATTTCGCTGATATGAGCTTTAATGAGATAGCCGAACAGACCAATGTGAGCATTAATACTGCTCTTGGCCGTATGCGTTATGCATTGATCAACCTGAGAAAGCTAATAGAAAAGCACCAGTTGCAACTAGTAGATTAACAACCGAATGATATATATATGAAGAAGCCTCGATTTATTGGGGCTTTTTTGTTGAATAGCCCATCCCAAAGGTGCTTGAGTGGTGCATCACCCCTCATAGATAAAAATATTTGCCCTTTTATATAATAATGTACATTAGTAGGCGTTTTTGAGGTATTGAAAACCATAAAAAATAGAATCTAAGTTGCCTATGATGCACACATTTACTCCAACTACAACCCGAGATAACGAAAGAACAGACCTAAAAATTAAACTGCCAAGTCAGTTTTCCCTCAAAGTAATTATGGGATACTCTGCAGCTTTAAAGGTCATCAATCTTAAAACTCTCGGACAAACCGAACTTTTTCTTAATTAGTCAAAGACCGGTATTAAAATATGGCCCTCCTGATAAAATCGGGAGGGCTTTTTATTTATATCGATCCGTATTTACGAGAATGGGTGTTCATTTAACAATAACCACCTTCGGCTGTTTATTTTAGTTTCCCGCAGAATTCGCAGAACTCACGGAAAATACACCTATACTTTTATGAAAAAATTCGCAGAAGGAATCGCTTGCGATTCACCTTTATGCGAATTTTTTCAGCCGGATGGGAAAGCAGGGAAGTAATCAGCCGAAGGTATTCAGCGGTTTCTGCGAATTCTGCGGGAAAAAAAAGCGAGATTGGCGGGAAACGAGTCAGGTGCATTAGTTATTCTATCTTTGTGAGGCTGCTTCTATATGCTGAAAATTAAAGAAATAAGGGGAATTATTTTTTGTGTACTGGCACTAGTATTGGTTAGCTGGTCGAAATTTATTTTTACCGGAAGTCTTAAGGTGGATGATAATCCTTTAGGTAATATAGAAGGATGGTTTGTATTCCTGGTATTTTCTTCCGCCCTTTTTCTCTTTGGTTGGTTTTATTACCGGCTTTATAAAAACCGAAACGAAATTCATATCAGTCACCGGCAGGTAAAGATCTGGGGATATGTTCATGTGATCCTGGCCACACTCATGTTGCCCATTCTTTCCAATGATGTTTTTATTTATATGGCCTATGGTGATGTAAGCAATCAGGGCATCGATGTGTTCTCACAAACGGATGTGGTAAAACATAGTAAATGGTTTTATCTGGTGGGTGACTGGAAAGATGCTCCCTATTCTTATGGTCCCATCAGTCTGTGGATGGGTAAAATTGCCAATTGGATTGGTGGTTCCAGCCTGTTTGGTGTGTTGATTGCTTATAAGATCATCTGGTTGCTGATTGCAATCGGCTTTCTGGAAATCATTAGCCTGATGGTAAAAAATGTTCCCGATTATATATGGATTGCCATGACACCTATCTTCGGGCTCCAATGTATCGGCAGTATTCATTATGATATGCTCGCAGGATTTTTTCTACTTATAGCTATCTATTTTATCTCTCAACAAAAAATTGTTTTCTCTTTGATCGCTATTTCTATTGCCATTATGACCAAGATGGTGTTTGTGGTTTTCCTTCCATTTATTGTGATCCATTATTTCCTGATCAATCCTCAACGAATTACCATTAAACCAATTCTATACTTTTTGATAGGAACCGTTTCGTTTGGGATCATTCTACTGGCTAGCTATTGGCCCTTCTGGAATGGGATGAGCACATTGAAAACACCCTTTGTTTATTTGAATACCGTAGAACCTTCCAAATCGTTTTCGGAAGTAGTGGGTGAATTATTGAACCTTGCATTTCCACAAGATCTCAACACCGTGATTGACAAAGAAATGACCAGTCCTGTTAACAGCGAAAGCAAAAAATGGTGGTGGAAGCAATGTCAGTTTGTAATGAATATATTTGGGATTATTGTTGGTCTAACACTTACCATTATTTTCATCGTAAAAACAAGATTGAAGTTGAATAAACAATTACTGGCCGAATTCTGGATAAAGTTAACACTCGTATTTTTCTTTTTTTACAGCCATGTCTTCAATATCTGGTATTTGATCGCCGTTGTTCCCTTTATCCCGATGCTAGGGCATAATGAACGTTTAAAGAAGTATCTGCTTATACTGGCGGTATACTCTAATCTGCATATGATCATGCTTAACATAGATCACCATTCATTTTTATACTATTTCAATCCACCCATTATCCTTCTGAATGTTTGTTTGTTTGTATGGCAGTTCAGAAAGAATTTCCTTACGATCGAATCTCCTTTAGCC
>JANWKQ010000126.1 GCA_025451295.1 Flavobacteriales bacterium
AACCTTTTAGTGCCACCTGGGTATTTGATGTAGAACTGATCAAAAGATTAATTAATTACATCGAAAAAAAGGAAGCTCCCGATAAAATAAAAGAAATAGCCGTGAACCAATGGAAAGATGTGGGGAACAGTAAAGTAAGTATGTTTTACTTTTTTAAAATGTTTGCGGAGCTGAGGAGAATAAAAAAATTAAGACGATCTTCTTAAATTACATCGATCAACTCCTTAATGATCAAAGTCATCTTCGGCTCCTGGGCCGCAGCAACCCTTACCACATCTTCATGAGTCACTTTCACAATTTTTCCTTCCACACCCAGATCTGTAATAATGGAAATGGCAAAAACCTTCAAACCCGAATGGATGGCCACGATCACTTCGGGAACCGTACTCATCCCAACAGCATCTGCGCCAATTATTTTAAGCATTTTATATTCAGCCGGAGTTTCCAGGGTAGGACCGGAGACACCTGCATAAACTCCCTTACTTAATTGAATACCATTTTTTTTGGCGATCTCAAATGCCTTGTCGATCCAGGGTTGGTGATAAGTTGCACTCATATCAGGAAAACGAACACCCAACTTTACATCATTTTTTCCGTGCAACGGATTTTCCGGAAATAAATTAATATGATCACGAATTACCATCAACTCCCCAATTTCAAAATCTTGATGCATTCCACCTGCAGCGTTGGAGATAATGAGATTTTTTATGCCCAAAGCTTTCATTACTCTTACCGGAAAAGTAACCTGTTGCATAGTGTATCCTTCATAATAATGAAAACGTCCCTGCATGGCCAATACTTTTTTACTTCCCAGCGTTCCATAAATGAGTTGACCCTTATGTCCTGCAACTGTTGATATTGGGAAATTTGGAATTTCGCTGTAAGGAATGGTAATTTCTATTTGGATCTCGGATGCGAGGTTCCCTAACCCGCTGCCTAAAATAATACCTGCATGTATGGGATCTTTAAATCTGGACTGGAGATAGCTGGAGGCCTGGAGAATTTGTTCGAACATAATCTAGAATACCTGATTTAAAAATTTTATACTCATCGTGATGGAACCAGGCTTCAATGCTAATAAAAAATAACGGGATTTCCTTGTAAATATCTTTTAGGGAAGGATACATAAGTCTCATCGCATCCTTTTCTGTGGTTAAAACGATCTTATTTTCCCCTGGCATTTTATGATATGCATCGACTATTCGTTGCACATCTACCGGATTGTAGGAATGATGATCCCTAAAAGACATATGCTCCACATGTTTGAAATCTTTTTTCAGGTGATCTACCAGGGGATCAGCTTTGGCAATACCGGTTACCAATAAGACTTTATAATTTCTTTCTGAATAATATTCTTTTTCGAACAGACAAGGTTTGCCATCGTCGACTACACTATACAATCCTCCGTATTTCATATAAGTGTAAAATACTTTTTTCGATTTATCGGGATCTATTTTATCCCGGATATGTCTTTTTTCCATGGGGCTGAAGAATTCCGGCGTTTTTGTGATGATCACAATATCTGCTCTCTCCATTCCCTTTTTGCTTTCTCGTAAATTTCCTGCCGGGAGTAAAAAATCTTTATGTCCTACATCTTTGTGATCGATGAGTAAGATAGATAAACCGGGTTTAACTGCACGGTGCTGAAACCCATCATCCATGATCACCACTTTTATTTCAGGATGTTCATTAAAAATATATTCAATACCCTTTACCCGGTCTTTATTTACAACAACCACGTTCTGGCTATGCTTGAGTTTGATTTGTTTGGGTTCATCACCAACATCAGCTGCCGAATGTTCCGTTTTTACCTCGATAAGTTCAGTGGTTTGCCGCCGGTATCCCCTGCTTAAAACAGCCGACTTGATCTTTTCTGCATTAAAAAGATCTACCAGCATTTCGGTATGGGGGGTTTTGCCGGTACCTCCGGTGGTAAGATTACCAACAACGATGACAGGTTTATCAAATTCTCTTGACTGAAGTTTCCCATTGTCGTACATGCGGTTTCTCATGCCGACAACTGCGCCGTATACAGGTGAAAAGGGTAATAGTAACTTCCTTAACTTCATTACTGGCAAGTTTTGGGACTAGGCCTTAGCTCAAATTAAGCTATAATATTTGAACGGTGTGGGTTAGGAAAAGTTTAACTTTTCAAAGCTAAAATGTTAATAAGGCCATAGAGGGACCTGTTTTATTGAAATTTTAATAATGGATTAGCTAATCTTTTTTCGCAAGAAACCACCTTTTGAACTTCTGTTGGCATGGGGATAGGAGGGGTACCCTTTTCCGTTGCCCCTCGTCAATCCTATAAAAAAATCCTACTTTAGCCTTCCATTTTATCAAACATGAAAGTAAACGAAGTCGTTAATTATCTTGAATCCATTGCTCCGCCTGCCTATCAGGAAGATTATGACAATGCGGGATTGATCACCTCTCATTCGAACGAAATTACGGGTATACTTGTGTCGCTCGACTGTATCGAAACAGTCATTGATGAGGCGGTGGAACGTGGATGTAACATGGTAGTAGCCCATCATCCCATTGTTTTTAGAGGGTTGAAGCGTTTTACCGGGAAAAATTATGTGGAACGTACACTCATCAAAGCCATTAAAAATGAAGTGGCTATTTATGCAATCCATACGAATTTTGATAATGTGCAGACTGGTGTGAATGCTAAGATTGCAGATCTTTTAGGACTCCAGAATCAACGGATACTAAGTCCTAAAAAGGGTTTACTTACCAAGCTCCATACATTTGTACCAAAAGATGCTGCGAATAAAGTAAGAACCGCCCTTTTTGCTGCCGGTGCTGGAAATATTGGAAACTATAATGAATGCAGTTTTAATGTGGAAGGGTTGGGTACTTTTAAAGCCGGAGCAGGCACGCAGCCTTATGTTGGCAAGATCAATGAACAGCATCAGGAGCCTGAAACCAAAATGGAGGTGATCTTTCCGAGTCATTTATCGGTTCAGGTAGTAAAGGCTTTGAAAGAAGCCCATCCTTATGAGGAAGTAGCCTACGACCTGGTTCAATTATCGAATGAGTATTCACAAATCGGAAGCGGAATGATTGGCGATCTTCCTGATTCAGAGGATTTAATGAAATTTCTAACCCGGGTAAAAAAACAGTTTGACTGTGGGGCGATTAAGTATACCCATGGGATCAATAAACCGGTTAAAAAAATAGCCATTTGCGGAGGAGCCGGATTTTTCCTGCTTTCAGGTGCCATTGCTGCCGGAGCCGATGTTTTTTTAACCAGCGATATCAAGTACCATGAATTCTTTGATGCAGAGGATAAAATTGTATTGGCGGACATGGGACACTTTGAAAGTGAGCAATTTACGACTGATCTCCTGGTATCCGAACTTACAAAAAAATTTACTACCTTTGCCGTCCTTCAGGTAAAAATAAATACAAATCCAGTAAAATATCTTTAAACATGGCTAAGAAAGAAGCAACTGTAGCAAAGGACCTTACTATTGAACAGAAATTACGTGCTTTATTTGATCTTCAGTTAGTAGACAGTCGGATTGATAAAATAAGAACCATTCGTGGTGAGTTACATCTTGAAGTACAAGACCTCGAAGATGAAATTGCAGGTCTTGACACCAGGGTTCAAAAACAAAAGCAGGAATTAACTTCATTGGAGCATGAGATCGTAGGTAAGAAAAATGCCATTAAGGAATCTCAGAGTCTGATAAAAAAATACGAACAACAACAACAAAATGTTCGAAACAATCGTGAGTTTGATTCATTGTCAAAAGAAATGGAATTCCAGAATCTTGAAATTCAGTTGGCAGAGAAAAGGATCAAAGAATTTAAATTCAAGATTGAAGGTGTAAAAGCTGCTATTGATGAACTTACTTCGAAACATGATGATCGTAAGAATGATCTGAAGCATAAAAAAGCGGAGCTTGATGATATCATCGAAGAAACCAAAAAAGAAGAAGACAGCTTGCAGAAATTATCAAATGAATTCGAAAAAAATATCGAAGACAGATATTTAACTGCTTATAAAAGGATTCGTCATAATTCATTCAATGGAATGGCGGTAGTTGCTGTGGAACGTGATAGCTGCGGAGGATGTTTCAATAAGATCCCACCACAACGTCAATTGGATATTGCCCAACGAAAAAAGATCATTGTATGCGAACATTGCGGAAGAGTGTTGGTTGATCTAGTATTAGCGTCAGAGGAATCCGAGAAGATCGACAAGAAGATTAAATAATTTTGTTATCCAATAAATATTGTAAGCCTTCCCGATTCGGGAGGGCTTTTTTATTTGGATGACTTATCTGTTTCGCGATAGTTGTTGGACAGCTATGTTTTGTCTCGATCCGAAGCACGAATAGAAAACACGAACTTCCGAATTTATACGAGTAAAGTCTGTTCGCGGTTCATACATTCGTAAAGAGTTCGTACTTCGCAGGTATAAAAAAGACCCGCGGAGAGCTCCACGGGCCTTTACTAAACCAACCTAACCTATGAAATTTTACGAGGATACCTTAGTGAACCATTTGCCCACGGGGATAAATATTTTATGTTTCACTTTGTAAGCCAGAATATACATACAAGGTACCACCAGCAATGTAAGGAAAGTAGCCACCGTTAATCCGAAGATGATCGTCCATGCCAAAGGTCCCCAGAATGCTACATTATCCCCACCCAAATGAATATGTGGATTACCATGTGATAGCAAGCTTCCAAAATCAATATTCAACCCAATCGCCAATGGAATTAATCCTAGGATTGCGGCTAATGCAGTAAGTATTACAGGTGTCATTCTGGTTGCACCGGCTTCTATAACGGCCTCATAAACACCCAATCCTCTTGCTCTTAATTCATCCGTAAATTCGATCAATAGAATTCCATTTCTAATAACGATACCTGCCAATGCGAAAACACCTACACCCGTCATTACGATTGACATATTCATTCCAGAAATCGTAAATCCAAAGAAAATACCGATCAAGCTGAACAATACCGTACTAAAAATCAACAATGGTTTCACAGCAGAATTGAACTGAATAACCATAATTAAAAACATTAAAGCCAAGGCACCTAAGAAAGCAATCCCTAAAAAGTCGGAAGTTTCTTTTTGATCTTCCTGCTGCCCTGTGATCTTAATTTCATAACCGGTAGGTTTGTCATATTCGTCAATTACCTGCTGAATAATTTTATTGATTCCTGCCGGTGGAACTCCGGTCATTACTTTAGATGAGAGATTTACAACCCGGCTTTGATTTTTTCTATTGATCAGGTTGAAGGACTCTATCCTTTTTACGTTGGTAAGAGCTGAGATTGGCACTTGCTTAAATCGTCCTGTAGCCATATCCATAAATGAAACATCCACATTGGTGAGTTGATTTACATTCTGGCGATACTCAGGTTTTAAACGTAGAATGATGGGCACATCTTCCTCGGCTCCTTTTAATTTAGATACTTCCTTGCCGAATAAAGCTGTTCTCAGTTCCAAACCAACTTGCACTGTTGTTACACCCTCTGATTCCATTTTAACAGGATCGGTTTGTATAATAAATTCAGGCTTTCTTCTTTGAAGGTCTGATTTTAATTCAACCAATCCCGGGATATTCTCATTTTCTATCTTTTGTTTGAGATCTTTCGAAATGGAATCGAGCATGTTGAAATCGTCTCCTGTTATTTCGATGTTTACTGGTGGTCCCGTAGGTGGCCCGGCAGATTCTTTATCTACATTAATCATCACTCCGCTAATAGGTTCATCGGCAAATTTTTGTCGAATAGCCTCCAACGTTTTTCGTGTACTGAAATTTTTTCTTTCAGAAAATCTAACGAAAGCGACTGTTATCCTAACTTTATGTGGAGTAGGCACCCTGTCTGGATTTTGAGGATCCCCGGCATTTAATCCAATGTTGGTAATGATCGATTCAATGTTTGGGTTATCTGTGCCAACCACTTCATATATTTTCTTTTCCAAAATTTTGGCTACCGAATCAGTTACTGAGGCATCAGACCCCATTGGTAGTTCAGCATATACATAGGTGAAGTTTGGTTCAGGATCTGGAAAAAAATCGGGACTGTTACTGGTCTTCGCAAATATCACAAAACTTGATACCAATAAAGTCAACGAACCAATGACTGCAAATACGGGCACCCATTTGCTCACTAAAAAGCTGATGACTTTCCTATATAAACGGGTGATTTTGGGCCATAATTTATCCTGAAATAATCGGATCAATTTATTGAGTACAAAATGATGAAATACCACCATCACCGCACTGAACAATAATAGGTTTGCCAAACCAGGGCTTTTAAATAAATGAAAGATAAGTCCAAGGAATGCTAAAATGATGGCCGCAAGCAGGGTCTTTTTAATTTTAGGTTTATGCAAATGTTCATCCTTTTTCATAAAGGAAACTGCAAATACCGGATTGATAACAAATGCCACAAACAAGGAGGCCCCTAGTGTAATAATTAATGTAATTGGAATATATGACATGAATTTACCAACCACGCCTGGCCAGAATAATAATGGAACAAACGGTCCGAGGGTAGTTAATGTTCCTGCAAGAACGGGGACAAAAACTTCTCCTGCACCATATTTAGCCGCTTGTTCTATATTAAACGGATATTTATGCAAAAGCCGGTGTGTGTTTTCAATGACAACAATGGCGTCATCTACAATAATTCCGAGCGCCAGAAGGAACGAGAACAATACAATTACGTTCAAAGTAAAATCTAATCCTGGCATTATCATGAATGCAATGAAGGAGGATAGAGGTCCTGCCAATGCTACAAAGAACGCAGATTTAAAGCCCATAAAGAACATCAGTACCACCAATACCAAAATAAATCCAATGATAACGGTATTAATCAGGTCGGCCAACTGAACCCTGGTTTGGTTAGATTGATCTCCGGTAATAATTATATCAATATTATCCGGAAATTTTGTTTCTTTAAATGTTGCAATTATTTTTTTTATTTCATCAGAAGCCTGAATAAGATTTTCTCCACTTCGTTTAATTACATTCAGCGTAATCACTTGTTTGCCATCCAAACGTGCATAGTCCTGTTTTTCTTTAAATCCGTCCTTAATATCCGCAAAGTCACCTAACATGGCTGTGGTTCCGGTAAATGAACGAATGACCAAAGACTCCAAACTTTTTGGATCGGTTACCTGACCTGTTACTCTTACATTTCTTCTAACACCATCCTCAATTACTTCACCACCTGAAATGTTTACATTCCTTCGTCCGACAGACGCTTCGATATCACCAAAAGTAATACCGGCTTGCTGCATTTTGTACAAATCCACTTCAATATGTACTTCTCTTTCAAGACCACCCACTTTGTCAACTCTTGTAATTTGAGGTAGGGTTTCAATTTTTTCTTCGAGGTCCTTGGCATATTTCTCCAGCTTATCCAGTGGAAGGGTACTCGCCAGGTTGATATTCATGATGGGCATTTCAGAAATATCAAATTCCTGGATACTCGATTCATTTGTTAGATCAGCAGGTAAATCACTTTTTGATTTATCAACGGCATCCTGCACTTTTTGCTTGGCCATTTGCACTTTAATACCAGTGCCAAACTCTACGGTAATAATAGAAACATCACTCAAGGATTGTGAAGTTACTTTTTTCACCCCGTTAATTGATTTAAGCTGTTTTTCGATGGGTTTGGAAATAAAATTCTCAATGTCCTCAGGTGTATTTCCCGGATAAATAGTGACTACCGAAATGGTTGGCACCACAATGTCCGGGAACTGTTCTTTTGGGATGCGGATATACGAAACAATACCTGCTATTGAAATAAGAATGGTGATTACATAAACGGCAGTACGGTTTTTAATACACCAGTTTGTAAATTTCAGTTCTTTTAATTTTTCCATTTCCATAGGAAAGTGGTGTATTTAATTAGTTAGTGATAATAATTTGTCCGTCTACTAAATCTTGAAATCCATCAGTAATAATTGTATCCCCCTCTTTGATACCAGATTTTACCACGGTACTTCCGCCATAGTCGGTTCCTGTTTCTATATCCACCTTTTTTGCTTGGAGCGTACCGTTTTTCTGTTTTTCGGCAATCAGAATGTATGGAGAGCCATCAATATTTTTTTGAATGATCTTGGATGGGATTACCAATGCATTTTCGATGGTCTCATCATTGATTTTGATTTTGGCAATCAGATTCGGCCGCAAGAATTTCTCTCTGTTATCCAATTTAATATCAACCTGAAAAGATCTTGATTGTGAACTTACCACCTGGCTCACGAAGCTGATCTTGGCTTCGAAAGACTTATCAATATCCGGGATATAAACATTCACCAACGCTCCTTTTTTTACCTTGCTGATATAAGTATCCGACACCTTGGCTGTAGCTTTCATATTGTCGAGATTCACCACACGGATCCCGTTATAACCTGGTGAGGCCATTTCTCCAAGTTTAACTGTAATCTCATCCACAGTTCCACTAAAGGGAGCAATTACATTGGACATGTTGATCTGCCCCTGGATTGCTTTTCTTCTGGCCTGGAGACTTTCCATTTGGGTTTTTGCCTGTAAATATTGTATCTCACTACCGATTTTTTGATCCCAAAGTCTTTTTTGTTTTTCATAGGCAATAGTAGCCAGATCAAGTGCAGCATTTACCTCCACCAATGTGCTTTGTAAAGCAGATGATTCAGCTGAAGCCATCACCGTTCCTCTGCCTACCTTGTCACCCACCTTTACATTGATCCGGGTTATTAATCCAGGATTTGCGGGACTCACAAAGGCATTTTCGTCAGAATCAACAGTTCCTTGTAATTCAATAAAATGCTGAAATGGCTGTACCTTTACCACCATCATATTAACAAGCTTTTTCTTTGAACCTTTATCAGAAGTATCGTTTTTGGCGATATATGCTTCAAGGGTTGCAATTTTTTTCTGAAGCTCCACAAGATCCTGCTTGTATTTGGCAAGTTCTTCTTTCTTCTTTTCCAGATCAGATTTGCCAGAACCCCCGCATGCAAAAAAGAGAACTGAAAGAGCTAAGATGGTAGTAAAACGTTTCATTTGTACAGGTAATTTAGTTGATTAAAATTTACTCATAGATTTATCAAGGGCGATCTTAGAAACCAGTAGTTCGTAAACCGTTTGAAAATATTTTTGTTGTGCATCGAAATACTGGGTCTCCGCCTGTGTAAGATTCAAGCTGGAGATCAAACCTTCTTGATATTTAATAGTGTTCACCCGACGGATCTCCCCGGCAAGTTCAAAATTTTCTTTGGCTGTTTTTAGTTTGCCATAGTTGTTTTTCACCATGATCCGCGAACTCAGATAGCTGAATTCCAATCCATCTTCAACCATTTCCTTCGTGTTTTGGGTCTTCTGTATTTCCAGTTTCAATTGTTTTAATTTGGAAACCCGGTTCCAACTGGAGAAAATGGGCACTTTTAAATTGAAACCCCAAATCACCCCATTTAGATTAGCTTGTGTTCCCTGACCAAGAAATAACCACCGGTCGTTGTTAAAGAAATTCCCACCTACTGAGAAAAAAGTAGACAAAGATGGATAGGCCGCGGCTCTTTGTAATTTATATTGAAAATTATCCAGATTTAATTTCTGATCAATCAGCTTATAATCAATATTGGTTGTTACATCCACAGAATCTTTCAGGCTGGCTATCAATGCGTCATAATCATTGGCTGCAATTAACGGTTCCAGTTTATCCGTAAGCAGAATTTCTTCGTCTAACGGATAGTTCATCTGGAACTTAAGGGCATATTGCGTAAGTGCAATATTACTTTCCAACTGTGCTGAAAGATCCTTTAACTGTGATTGGGTAAGTTTTAACTGTTTTACATCCAGCTCTTCGATCAAGCCCTCTTTGAATACCTGTTCGGTTTGATAAACCGTTTGCTCTAGAATTTTTAAAGTAGAATCAACCACAATTTTTGATTCCTGTGCGATAAGCGCAAGATAATAAGCCTTAACGATCTCTTCTTTTACCTGAATATCAGCTTTCGCTTTTTGTTGGGTAAGTAAATTCCCATAAGCTTTGGCCGCGGCAATTCCAATAAAATACTGGCCATTTACAACCGACATGGAAGCTGTAACCGACATACTTAGCGAATTAAGCGGAGATGCCGGAATAGCAACAAAAGCCGGACCGCTCCCCGTGGTATCAAATACATTGGGGAATACAAACATGTTAGGCTTGATATAATAGAGATAATCCACATTTCCATTTATCTGAGGCAAACCCGTCGCAATATTTTCCATGATGAAGTGTTTTCCTTTCTCAACATCAATTATGGCATTTTTAGCATTGACATTATTAGCGATTCCATAAACTACTGCCTGATCCAGACTAAATGTATTTTGTGCAGACCATGATGCTGAAATGATAAAGATGACTATGACGAATACTTTTTTCATACGTTATTGATTAAAATTCATGGATGCATAATTATCTGATAAATATTTACGGCCTTTATTGCTGGCAATCGCATGTATATGGTATAAAAATATTTCACGGTAAATCTTTACTGGATGCATGTCTTTTCCAAAGGCTTCCGAATTCTCAAAAATATTTACTACCATTAAAATATAGTTGGTTGAGATGACCGGAATATTGATGTCCTGCCTGTAATAACCTTCGTTTACTCCTTTGGCCAGATTTTCCTCTACACATTTTTTTGAAAAGGTCCACATGAAATTTCTTTGAAGCGCATAAGCCTCAGGATGGTATTTTTTGAGATCGTATAAAATATTCGGCGGCACGTCCTCTATATTCTTAACAATGCTTTTGAAAATCTCGAAACTCTCATCAATCGCATTTAATTTTTTCTCAACCACAGCGCATATCTGTTCATGATCCATTTGCATGTCCATCTCAATTACCTGTTTGATGAGATCATTCTTATCTGCGACGTATTGATAGAGTGTTTTTTTTGATATACCCAATTCACGGGCAATATCATCCATGGTCATGCTCTTTATCCCATACTTCAGGATAAGCTTTCCGGCAGCTTCGAGAACTTTTAATTTTTTTTCTTCGACTTCCATGGTTAATAATTAAATGGTCTTGAAATCAGAGGCAAAGGTTAAATGATTTCCCAAAGGAAACAAATATTTTTAAAAACGTTTCCATAGTTTTTAAAGTTTTTTAACCTAATAATCAAGATTATATATAAAGTGTCTGAAAACGAGGTCCTCAATCGGGTAAAAATCTATTTTAGCTTAAAATTACTTACCATGAAATATTCCCTAAGCCTTCTTGCTGTGCTTGTTTGTGCCGGTTTTACCTATTCGCAAAAGAACTTCACTATTGAACAGGCCACTTCGGGGCAGTTCAGGGAATTTGCGCCCCAAACCTATAATTTTGTAAAGTGGCGAGGTAAAACACATGACTTTACCTATGTGGTAGATTATTCTACACTGATGATGGTCACCGAAAAAAGTGGATGGCAGTCAAGCTCATTGTCCGATCTTTCCAAATTTAAATCCAGTCTGAAAAGTTATGTAAGCGCTACGGATCTCAATCCCGACGATCTGAGTTTTTTCCCTTATGATTACAATTGGGTTACTGATTCTGTGATCATGGTGGAAGCTGCTGGCAAGAATTTTAATTATGCCCTCAGCTTCAATCCTTTTTCGGGTAAGATCAAACAATTATTCTATTATGATGTGAATGCCGCAAACCCAGCTTATTCTCCATTAAATACTGGAGCGGCTTATACCATTGATAACAATATTTTTTTTAGCACCGGAAACGGGTCAGGGACTTTTTCGGTGACCAGTGACGAGGATAAAGGAATTGTGAACGGAGCCAGTGTGCATCGACAGGAGTTCGGGATTGACAGAGGCCTCTTCTTTTCTCCGAAGGGGAATTATATTGCCTACTATCGGAAGGATGAGACCATGGTTGCTGATTATCCTTTGGTAAATACTGCTTTGAGGATAGCTGCAACTAAAAATATTAAATATCCAATGGCCGGTGAAAAAAGTGAGGAAGTTACATTGGTGATTTTTAATACAACCTCTCAGCAGAAAACCACAGTAAAGACTACTGGTCCAGCGGAGCAATACCTCACCTCTATTACATGGGACCCAACCGAAAAGTATATTTATGTAGGTATTCTTAACCGCGATCAAAATCATCTGCAAATGAACAAGTATGATGCGGTTAGCGGCAACTTTCTTCAAACCTTGTTTGAGGAAAAACATGCAAAGTATGTGGAACCCCTGACTCCATTAACATTCATGAGTACCAAGCCGAATCAATTTATCTTTCAGTCGGCCAGAGACGGACATAATCATTTATATCTCTATGATACAAACGGAAAACTTATCAAACAATTAACGAAGGGAGACTGGATCGTTACCGAACTGGTTGGATTTGATACAAAGGAGGAGAATTTATTTTTCATCTCGAATATGGATGAAGCTATAGGCCGGCATTTATGTTCTGTGAATATAAAAAGTGGAAAGATCAACCGGATCACCAAGACCCCCGGAACACATTCCGGTATGCTTTCGAAGGACGGAATGTTTTGGGTAGACTTTGTAACAAATACCGAGATCATTAATACGGTTACACTCATTCAAACGAAGACTGGTAAACTGGTTGCTCCACTTTTAACCGCACCGGATACTTATTCTTCGATCAATATGCCAAAACTGGAAATGGTGACCATTATTGCGGCAGACGGAAAGACGCAGTTGTACGGACGATTGATCACACCGCCCAATATGGATAAAACAAAAAAACATCCAACAATTGTATATGTATATGGAGGTCCTCATGCACAACTTGTAACGAATCGTTGGTTAGGAGGAGCCACTTTGTTTGAATACTATATGGCTCAACAGGGTTTTGTCATGTTCACAATGGATAATCGCGGTTCGGAAGGCAGAGGAATGGATTTCGAAAATGTAATTCATCGTCAGCTGGGTCAAAACGAAATGGCGGATCAGATGAAAGGGGTTGAATATTTGAAATCGCAATCATTTGTTGATGGTAGTAAAATGGGTGTTTACGGATGGAGTTTTGGTGGATTTATGACCATCTCCTTAATGCTTAATCACAGCGATGTATTTAAAGTGGCGGTAGCCGGTGGACCTGTTTGCGACTGGAAGTATTATGAAGTGATGTACGGCGAAAGATATATGGATACACCACAGGACAACAAAGAAGGATATGATAAAACATCTGTGATCAATAAAGCAGAAAACTTAAAAGGGAAATTGCTGGTGATCCATGGTGCACAGGATGATGTGGTTTTGATGCAAAACAGTATGGAGTTTATTAATGCCTGCATTAAAAAAGGTAAGCAAGTGGATTATTTTTTATATCCGGATCATAAACACAATGTACGTGGAAAAGACAGGGTACACCTGAATACAAAGATCTCAGAATATTTTTTAACCCATTTAAAATAAAGAACCATGGCCAGAGCTAAAGGAACCAAGGAAGATCCCTGGAAATTAAAAACTCCACCATTAACCTCCGACTACGAAATGTATAAGGATGTAAAAGACGGAAAAGAAGTAATCGTTTGTACGGTAGGAAAGACGGTTTTACTATATGATGCAAGATGTTTGAATGATCTGCATGCGATGCTCAAAAAACATGGTGATTGGATGGAATTGGGTTCGGCCGATGAACAGAAACCTGCGAAGGACGGAACCGTAGAAGCGTGGGGCAGAGATCCTAAAAATCCGGTGAAGGGTTGGTATGGTTTGAAAAAAGGATTAAGAGGTAGGTTTGGAATGTATGTTCCGCCCTTAATGGAAGAGCTTGGTTTAGCAGAGGTAGAACATAATCCGAAAAATAATCGGATGAAGGCGAAGTAAGCGCATCCCTTTTTATGAAAACGTTTTCCTGTTTGGTTATTGTTTGTTTGGCGAGTATTCAAGCTCATGCCCAAAAGCTGAGAACCTGTATCCCGATATACGAACTAGAGAACCCTACAGAGAAAAGAATTAAAAAATATGTTTGCAACTGCAGGTATCTGGATTATAGCGAGAATAAAACGATCCAGGAAGAAGGGTACTATAAGGATTGTCTGGAGGAAGGAAAATGGATTACGTATAGTGACTCAGGCCGAGTTTGGATGATAATAAACTACAAAGCCGGCCAACGACACGGAGAATTTATTAGCTACTTTGCCAATGGTCAAATCGCAATAAAATGTAATTGGGATAATGGAAAGTATCATGGGGCCTATTATAAGTATGATTATGACGGAAATCTCTGTGAAGAGAACGAATTTGACCATTCCCGACTTGTTAAATCGAATAAAATAAAGGATTGGGAAATGGATGGTGTTCAGTCTTATATTTACGAAACAGATACATTAAACAACCTTATTCCTGGAGTTTATGTCTGGGAAAAAGGTCAAAGAATCCGACTGCGAGATTTCACACAAAATGAAACAGATACGGGAGTGGTTGATTTTGATTTGACTCGTGAGGTCCTTGACGAGTATTATAAGAACAAAAAGTAAAAGGAACGTGCATTTGTGTTGGATATAATTATTGGGCAAGGGTCCTATGAAAAAATTAATGACTTTAGTTAGTCTAACTGGCTGTTTTATCTGGTTGTCCTGTGGAGCCAAAAAATACCCGCCTCCAAAAACCTGGACGGATATAGACGTTGACCGACTTTTTACCGCCTGTGATTGTGTTCATGCCTGGAACCTGGTTTATTCGGAGCAATTGGTTATTTCTGAAAATTGGGATAGTTTGGATTCGAAAAACTATTATTCGAATCTGGATACAATTTCAAAATTAGCTGATCTAATCGATCACATTGATTCCCGGTGCTATGCGGAAATGTACGTGCCAGCGCATGAAATTTACAAATGTGCTGAATACGATGAGATGAAGAAAAATATGGATAAACTAAAACAAGTTGAACAACCATTAAAATAATGATTGGTACGAATAGTTTACCTTATTGAGACCAGAAAAAGCAGCAGTTAATCATACAAATGATAATCATCTATATACTGCCATACTTTTTCGGGCAGAAGATCGCAAATATTTTTTTTATTTTTAATGCAAGCGCGGATATAGGTGCTTGACACTTCCATGTTAGGCGCATCGACCATTTTTACATGTGGATGATCTTTGAATTTGATTGCTTCCACCCCTGGACGCGGATATACATATAGTTCGTAATTGTCCAAAATCACCTGAAAGTTTTTCCACTTATCGAAGTTATTAAGATTATCCTCTCCAAGAATAAGTACAAATTGATGATCCTGATGTTTTTCTTTTAAATGAGCAAGTGTATGAATGGTATAATTGGGTTGGGGTAAGCCAAACTCAATTTTAGATGTTCTGAACTTCGGATATTCCTCTATCGCCATTTGAACCAACTCCAGTCTTTTATAATCATCGAGTAAAGTCGATTTGTGTTTTAACGGATTATGGGGTGAAACCACAAACCAGATCTGATCCAGATCCGTATGTTTGATAAAATAATCTGCTAACGATAAATGCCCGTTGTGTATGGGATTGAAGGAGCCAAAGAATAAACCTATTTTCAAAGGATGTTAAGAGTTGGAAACTTTTAGCGGCTCTTTTCTTTTGATATAATTTTCATAGATAAACCAGCATGTTGATACAAATCCAATGGAAATGCTGAGTACCAGCATTAATAAAAACCAGGCATGATAAGATTCATAATACAGTGTGTTCAATAAAACACCGGCACCAATCAAGCGAATGATCTCAATCGGAAAACGTTTGGTTTTATTTTCAAGAATGTATCCACATGATTGAATGGTGAGGATCACCAACCCCAGACAAGCAATTTTATAAAAAGTGGAAAGATCATTGAATTCCAGGATATACATAATGAGTCCTGCGGTTAAAGCAACAAATTGGGTAAGTACATAAATTCTCATGTTCATGCTTACCGGAGCCGGATTTACTTTTGGCTGGGCAGTATAATATTCTTTGATGAGATTTCCAAGATAGGAGGGACTTCTGAAAGCAATGGTGAGTTTTCTCCAGAAACTTTTTTCTTTTCTGGCACCCACTGCCATTTCTTTATAGAAATGCACATTGGCATAAATGGGATCAAGACTCGTATGCCCGACCGTAATTCCATAAACAGGCTCTTCTTCTTCTTTAGCGAAAGTTCCAAATATACGATCCCAGAAAATGAATACGGCGGCATAGTTTTTATCGAGATACTGCGGATTGGTTGCATGATGCACCCGATGATGAGATGGGGTGTTAAAGATGAACTCAAACCATCTTGGCATTTTTTTAATGGCTTTGGTATGGATCCAGTATTGGAATAAGGTAACAAAACCACCCACACCACCAATCACCTCTACAGGTACCACCAATGCCAACGGAAGGAACATCCAGAATGAAAGAAAAGAATGGAACCAGCTCTGGCGAAGTGCCACGGAAAGATTGTACTGGTCACTTTGATGATGCACAATATGTGCACCCCACATTACATTCCATTCATGTCCCCAGCGATGAGCCCAATAGTAAATACAATCGAAAGCAAGTAAAGTGCCTATCCATACAAATGCATTATCGACCGGCAGAACCAGCAGGTGGAAATTATCATATATAATGCTATACAATCCCAGCATAATTAACGTTAGCATGAGGCTAACCGTTTGCTGGCCTATGCCAATATTCAAATTGGTAATGGCGTCATTAAAATTATAGTATTTCTTTTTCTGATAATAGCCAAATAGCATTTCCAGACCAATTGTCAGGAAAAAAAACGGAATGGCAAATACGATCATGTCTTTCATTGATCAGAAATAACTTTATAGGTTAAAGATACCAATTTTTTTAACTTTGATGGAGATAGATATATGACATTGCGCTACATTTTAGTTATTTTAAGTATTGGCTGTTCCGGTTTTTTGAATGCACAATACTATCGTGTATTTTTTTCCGATAAGGGAGAAAACATTGGTGCAGATTTTTATCAGACCCCCGTTCCTGTAAGGTATATTGATGAGGTAAAGCTGCACTGCGACTCAGTTTGGATGATCTCCAACTGGCTTAACTATGCACTCATCGAATCAGAAAAAGATATCTCGACATTGCAGCAACTTCCCTTTGTAGATCATGTGGAGAAAATACATTCAACACAATCTGTATCGTTACAGTTAAACGAGTATTCATGGTTAGAAAAAGATTCCCTGGATCCGGTTGAACTGGATGAGCACCGGCAATGGCAATTGGACACACTTGGTTATTCTTTTTTCCGGGGAAAAAATATAAGAGGGAAGGGTATTGTTGTGGCAATCATCGATGCAGGTTTTACCAAAGCTGATGAAAGCAATGCGTTCAAGGAGATTTTTGCTACCAACCGTGTTTTAAAGACCTGGGATTTTCTGGATAATGATACAAACGTGTATCACGGCTCAACCCACGGAACCTCTGTCTGGGGCTGCATAGCTGGTACCTTGGATGGAAAGTCAACCGGACTTGCCACCGAAGCTTCGTTTATTTTATTAAGAAGCGAAGATCAGCAAACCGAGACGATGGCCGATGAAGATCGATGGATACAGGCCATCGAAAAAGCCTATGAATGGGGAGCTGATATCGACAACAGTTCTGTGGGGTTTACTGATGTATTGCATAGCCGCGACCAGGTGAATGGCCAATCATTGATCTCCCAGGCGGCGGAGATTGCAACACAGAAAGGAATGCTGGTGGTGGTTGCCGGAGGAAATGAACTGGTTACGATCTGGCGAACATTAGCTATACCGGCAGATGCGGAAGGTGTGATTGCAGTAGGAGCCATTGATCGGCATGGATATCAAACTTATTTCAGTTCGGTAGGCCCCACAGCTGATGGTCGTGCCAAGCCTGATGTGGTGGCGCCGGGGACCTGTGCGATCGTAAAAGGGAATGACCTGGTTTTGGGTAACGGCACTTCCTTCGCAGCACCTTTGGTTACCGGATATTTAGCTTGTATGATGGAATTAAAAGGCAAAAAGAATTTTATAAAAGACAGCCTTAAATATTATGGAGGATTGTATCCATATTTCGATTATGTATTTGGTTATGGTGTACCGGGAATAGTAGCCAGGGATTCGAGTCTCGGTTATTCTTATGGACTGAATAAAGAACTTCGTAATTTTCATATCGCCGGAAGCGAAGTAGCAGCTCAGGATGAGGTTTGCTTTAATATCCGGTTGAAAATTGTGGGAGAAGATGGAAAAATAAAATTTTCAAGATATTATAAGAAGATCACCGGTGGAAAATTAAAAGTACCGATAGGTGCTAAACAGCCTTTTAATTATACCAAGTATTACGATGAACAACCCACAGACAAGTGGTGCATCTGGTGGGACGGCCAGTATTTTGAATTTTAAGTTGGACCTGGCTGCTAGGCAATATGAGGGCCAACGTCTTGGCCATTAAATACATGAGATTTGTTGAAAAACCAGTGTTAAATTTAAAAGGGCGGGTGAATTCCTCATTTACTATCCATATCTTTATATATCTAAAAACTGGTTCAATGAAAAAACTCCTACTTATTTTTTCAATTGGTTGTTGTACAACACTCTTTTCACAAAACTTTATCGTTCAGAATTCTCAGGAAACGAATTTTAAGTTTCTTTCCGGTGATGAATATGAATCTGAAATCGAATTTAATGTGGGAGATATTTCCTATCTGGTAGTGAATACTCCCAACGGACCCGCTTATGCGATTTCCACACCCGATGGTACTCCTATCCTGGAAGCCGGTTATCCTGATCTTCCTAAGATGAATGCATCCATTATTGTTCCTGATGATGAAGCAATGCAGATCCAGGTTGTATCGGCGGAATATACTGACTATCCAAATATAGATGTGGCTCCGTCAAAAGGAACCCTCTCCAGAGTATTTGATCCGGCATCAGTTCCATTCGCCTATGCAGATGTTTACAATCATGATGTTTTTTACCCGTTCGATCTGGCTCATCTGAATCATCCTTATATACTTAGAGATTTCAGAGCACAAACGATTACTGTAAATCCTGTTCAGTACAATTCAGCTACCCGTACCCTGAGAGTTTACACCAAGATCAAACTCGCCATTTCAGTTTCGAATGCTGAACCCGAAAATATATTGGTAAGAAACCCGAATGCTATTTCAACGGAACAAGAATTCAGCGGATTGTATGGCAATCGTTTTCTCAACTATAATAATACATCACGATACTCGGCCGTAAACGACAATGGTAGTATGCTTATCATTTCATATCCTACTTTTGAAGCTGCGATGCAACCTTTCGTGGATTGGAAAATTCAGCGTGGAATGAAAACGGTAATGGTCAATACTACGACCACCGGTTCTACCACTGCTGCTATCAAAAGCTATATTCAAACTTATTATACCGCAAATCCTGATCTGAAATATGTTTTGTTTGTGGGTGATGATGCGCAAATCCCGGCAGCTCAGCCAGGGGTTAATAGCATAGCCGGACCCTCTGATAATTTTTACGGTTATCTTTCCGGTAATGATCACTATCCGGAAATTTTTGTTGGAAGATTTTCTGCAACGACTGTAGCACATGTAAATACGCAGGTTCAGCGCAGTATTGAATATGAAAAAACTCCTGTAGTACAGGCATCTTTTGGTAAGTCTGTTCATATTGGATCAGATCAGGGACCTGGTGACGATGGTGAAATGGATTTTCAACATCAGAGAAATCTTCGTTCCATGTTACTTGGATATACATATTCGTTGGGAGATGAATTTTATGATGGAAGCCAGGGAGGTGTGGATGCACCTGGTAATCCTGGACCCATGGATGTTGCCAATGCCTTGGATGCAGGAAGAGGTGTAATGTTATACACAGGCCATGGTTCTACCTATGCTTGCAGTACCAGTGGATTCAGTACTTCTGAAGTACCTAATTTACAAAATGCCGGTATGTTACCATTCATCTGGTCAGTGGCCTGTGTAAATGGTGAATTTACCACAGCTACCTGTTTGGCAGAAGTTTGTTTGAGAAGTGCGAATGGTTCAGGTCAACCTATTGGTGCGATTGGTACCATGATGAGCACGATCAATCAATATTGGAATGAACCTATGGAAGGTCAGGACGAAATGGTGAACCTCTTAACAACGGTTGTAGTTGGATACGATAAAAAAACTTTTGGTGCATTATCCATGAATGGATGTATGCAAATGAATGATGCTTACGGTTCTTCAGGAATGGATATGACGGATACCTGGACTTGTTTTGGAGATCCTTCATTAATGGTGAGAACTACCACACCAATGGCATTAACAGCTTCACATGTAACCGCTGACGTACCAGGTATTACCTCAGTCGTAGTTACCTGTAATGTAGAGGGTGGATTTGTAGCTTTAACCAGGAACAATATTATTCTGGGTACCGGAACTGTTTCAGGTGGAAATGCAACTGTTACTATTCCAGCTGCAGCCGAAGGTGATGTAATCACCGTAACTGTCACCGCATATAATTATGTTCCCCATGTTGGAACTGTTACCATTACTTCAGCTGCTGCTGGTGTAGATGAGAACATGTTACCAGGTGTAAGTATTTATCCAAATCCAACCACCGACTATATTTCTATTCAGACAGTGAATGGAGCAACTGTGGATATGATCAATGTATATGATATGAATGGTAAAATGGTATTTACAAGCAATAATACCGTTTCCGGACCCTACTCAATTCCTGCCTCTGACTGGGCAAAAGGAATGTACAACGTCCAGATGACTTCGGCTGGAAAAACCAGCGTTTACAAAGTAATGTTGAAATAGAAAATAATTTTTATAAATGAGAGGACGCATAATTCTGCGTCCTTTTTTTTTGAAAAATAGAATAGAGATGGTAGATTTAATTCTCCCACTTCAGGGTGACATAATATCCCGAATGACTTCTCAAATTCATCACATCCCCATTTTCGAAAAGAAGATATTGACCTTTAATACCTTTTAACACCCCTGTTACAGTGGGTGATTTATCCAGATTGGTTGAATTTATTTTTTCAAGGGCCAAACCAATCGGGTATTCTATTTTAACCACTTCATCCTCTTCCAATACATATGCCTTTAATTCTTCGGGAAGTAAATCTTTGGCCTTTTGTTTTTCTGCGATGAGATCGGCATCCATTCTTACATCTTTCAGCATTTGCTGCCAATTGGTTTTATCACTCAGATATTTTTTTAATTCCACCTCGATCTGTCCTGCCAGTTTTCTATAGGGAACTTTGGCGAGGATAATAGCCTGCCAGGCCCCTTGATCGATCCATCTTGTAGGGATCTGTGTTGATCTGGTGACACCTACTTTTACTCCACCTGATTCTGCCAGGTATATATAATGTGTTTGTACATGATGATCATATTCCCATTGCGGATCACGTCCTTTACCTAAATGGCCTTCACAAACTTCGGGTCTCAAAATGCAATCTGAATTTTCGGCAGATTCGCTGAAGCATTTAAAACAAAATCCCTGTCCAAATGCTTTTTTGGTGAGCTTGCCACAGCTAATGCAGTTGATGCGACCTGTAAATATGAGTTGAATGTTTTTTCCGATCAGCTCATTCATGGGAATTTTTTCCTCCTGCAGATCCAAAAAATATTGAACAGGAGCAGTTCCCACTGTACTCATTTTTTCTATATTTCCTTCGAAAGCAGGCATGGATAATTTTTACGTAAATATACAGGATTTTAAAACAGTCAGGATGAACCTGGCAATTGATGTGAGAAATTTTTGGTATTAGAATGAGCTCATTTTGGGAGCAATCACTATATATAATTTGAAGGTACGTGATGCACCCTCAAAATCAATTTTCACCAGATAGAGTCCTGTACTTGCTTCTTCTCCATCGTCTTTTTTCAAATCCCAGTCCCAGTATCCACGGTCATCCACGGTCGCCATTCTAATTAATACGTTGTTGAGGGTGAATATTTGTACGGTTACAGGCTTATAAGGAAGATTATTGATCCGCACAAAATGATCCCCGCTTTCACCATCATAATAAGGATTTGGATCAGCCTTTACCAATTCAAGTTGCATCAACGGAGTCTGCGCATGAAGAAACCCGAATCCTGCGATCCATATGCAGAGGGTGATAAGGATTTTCTTTTGCATGTGTAAATCTATCCTTTACCGGATAAAATTCCAAAGACTTAATTTTTGATTTATCGCCACCAATAAATAAAAAAGCTGCCCAGTTGGTTCAAGGCAGCTTCTTTTATGTGAATGGGTCCTACCGGCTTAACCTCCGGTTGATCCAGATTGGTTAGGAATTAATAAATAATTTTCTGCTGAATTGCTGGGTAGCCGTTTTAATATTCAGGATATACAGTCCACCGTTTAATGAGGTTACCGGAAGCATATATGAATTCTGGAAATAAGTAACCGAAGTGGCCACTACTTTTCCTGACAGATCCAGCAACTCGATCGTGGCTTCTTCATTCAATTCAGTGGTAGTATTGATCTGGATGTTTCCAGGTGTAGTGATGATATTCAATCCTACGTTTGATTCATCTTCAATAGAAGCAGTTTCAAGCACTTTGAATTGAAGGTCATCAAAAACAAATTTCATCGGCATATCTCCACCCATTGGATTTTCATAACCATGAATAGAAATAGTATGATTGCCTGCATCAATGTGACCAAGTGGCAATATGATCTGCTCATAAGTTGCTGATGAATTCACTATATAATGCGGATTGATTGACCAGATTACAGTTCCATCCAGAGAAATGGAGATTTCGCTGCCTGGATCAACACTTGGACTGATATAGCGTACATAAAAATCTAATTTAGCATGACCTGCGGTTCCTACAAAAAACTCCTGGGCAATTTCTCCTTCATATAATCCAGCGGGATCCTGATAACCTCCGATATAAGCAAAGTACATTCCGCTGTTGGCGACAATATTTTGCTTGTCAAAAAATGGTTCATTTTGGTTGGCGATGATCGCGTTACCCGTATTGGTCTGACTTACCCATCCAATACTTTGCCAGTTGGTGGTTTCAAAATCATAGTTATTAAGCAATGAATTTGAGCTTTGAGAGTGTATGGTTGCTGTTAAGACAACAAACAAGCTGAGTAGGGTAGTCGTTTTAATCACTTTTTAATTTTTTTAAATTTCGGGCAAAGGTGGGGTTTATTATTTCCAATAGCAACCTGGACCTAGTATTGGATCATTATGAATTAGTATTAAACCTACTAAACCGATATTAGGTGGATTTTGACCTGGCGATTTGCCGGGTATAAATAAAATTGAGAATTATGCCAAAAACGATGAGAATCATACCAACTATGCTGAGAATTGGATAGGTCTCATGAAAAATAAAGTAACCCAGCAACAAGGAAAAGAGGATCCCGGCATACTGAAGATTCACAATTCCTCCGGCTTTTTCCTGTTGTAAGGCAATGGTCATAAAGGTCTGACCTAACTGGGCGAAAGCTCCGCTTAAAAGCAGGTACACGAGTTCCCGGGTAGTTGGGATCATAAAATCAAAGCAGGCTCCGATCAGAACAAATGGAAAAGCCACCAGTGGAAAATAAAATACCACCACCATAGGATGTTCGCTTGAACCGGTTTTACGGATCATATTATACGCCAGACCTGAAAAAAAGGCAGACGTAATGCCTGCAGCCAACGCCAGTAAACTTATCCGCGGATCAAACCGGGTGATAAAAATCACCCCAATAAATGAAATCAGAAAAAAAAGATACTGTGTTAACCGGGTTTTTTCTTTAACAATAAAGGTGGCAAGGATGATTGTAAAAATGGGAGACAAATATTGGATGGTTACGGCACCTGCCAATGGGATCCTTTGTAATGAGTAAAAAAACGCGGTAAGACTGATCATGCCGAAAAGACCACGCAGAATGAGAGCCTTTTTATTGTTACCCCAGATGGGTTGTTTGATGATCTTTAGATGTGTATAGCTGGCAACCAATGATACGGCACATCTGGCCAAAACAATTTCCATTAAAGGAAAATGGGACAAGGATTTTACACAAACATTCATGAGGGCAAAAAAGAACGTGGAAATGACCAGGTATTTTGCCCCTTTAGAGATCATCTGTAAATAGATGCGGGGTTGTTAAATGAAATGCAGATGTATTGCATTATTTTTTTGTTTTAGCAGTTGGTGCCGATTTTTGTGGTGGTTTTTTTCTTGCATCCACTTTAGCCTTAATAAACCTGGCTGTTTCGAGTATTCCTAACGCAATCACTAAAGAATAGAGTGGAAATATCGGGGTCATATATCGGGGCCAGTCCTGCCATACAAAGTCGACATTTCCGTAGACAATAAAAATAAAGCTCACTAATAAAATACCATAGGTATAGAATTGTTTTTTCTCTTTCCATTGTTTCCAGGCAAGCACCATGCAGAATATAAGTCCCAGAACAGCCATCAATCCATCCAGGAAATTATATTTTACTTTTATGAGACTACCAAACGTGCCATAAAAACGATCCGGTGCTTCCGGATCTACCCAGGCGATCCTTTTTAAAACAAGACTAAAAGCACTTGGCCAGTTATGCTTTACATCTACCCAATTCACAAAAACAGTTTTGGGTTGAAAATTGGGACTCAGTTTTATGAGATCTTTTTCCATTTTTGTTACATCCCTTACATACTTGTCGGATCGTTTCAAATGAAATTGATCTTCACTGAGTGAATTGTTTCTTACTTCATCATTATAATTTTTTCCAATCTGGTTCAGCTGGTTATACACATTCATCAGCGCTTGCTGGTCAATACCCGGTTGTTTTGAAATAGTCATGATCTCAGCATTGACTGCTTTTAACCGGTCGGTGATCTGGTTACTCGTAAATATTCTGGCCCTCCGGTCGAAATAATCATCAATGGAGGCCCGCATCGCAGCAATTTTTTGTTTGGGTTGACCTTGCACCTGTGGATTCAACCTGATGAAAATGAAAAGTGCAATGATACCAGTAAGCGCCCCAGCTACAATCGTTTTTAAAAGGGGTGTAAATCTTTCAACGGGTTTTAAATTTTTTAATTTCCATCCTTTAAACAATGCGATCAGACAAAGGATGGCAAAAATCGCGGCTTCGGTAAGGATTACCATACCTGCATTTAATTTACTGCTGAGGGCAAATGCGGAGACTATTCCGGATCCAACTCCCCAAAGAATAATTTTCCACCATTTATCATTCTTCAAAATGGATTTGATGGTCCACATCATCATTAAAAATGCGATGGCAGAAAAGCAGACAGCGAATGAATCAAGGCCCACCATACAATTGATTACGATAAAAGTTTTGTTGAGGGTGAGCCAGGTGCCGGCTAAAAAACCTACCCAGAAATTAAAGAACAACCAACCTGTTAAAAATACGGCTGCGATCGTAAAGATTGTCATGATAGCGTTGGGCTGTCGTGCAAGCCGTTCATATTCTATCGGTGCATAAGAATAAGGTGCCGGGGATGGACTCGTCGAGGGTTCATATTTACCAGAGTCAGGATTGCTTAGATTGGTAGGCACAACGAATTCAAAATATCCTTTGGGATCAGGTTTTGTTTTTGCAAAAGTCTGGACCCACCATCCCATAATATATTTTCCAAAGTTAGGGGCTTTCCATCCAAATGTCCACATGGCCCTGTCGAACCATTGAAATTCTTTTCTGGGAAAAATGGCGGTGTCATATTGAACAGCCAGCATATACTGACTCTTTTTTGTGTTGATGGTTACCTGGTCCCACGGAAAGTGAATGGTATCCGGCTTATATTGAATGCCCATGGCTCCATATACCAGTGAATCACCGGTAAATGCATGTACACCTTTTTGCCAGGCATAGGTTGGGAACCAGTTATCAAGCTCTTTAGTTGGACGAACATAATTTTTAAAATACATATGATAACTGGATATGGAAGCTGAGGTCCACATTTGTTCATCATAACCATTGGGCTTATTTGTATCAGAAAAAGGGATCCGCTGAAAACTGCGAATAGATGCAATGATGATGATCACAGCAAACAAACCAATATGCACATATTTATTCTGGAGAAATTTCATCCTTTCCTGATGTAATCCTACAAAAATAAGATAATCTGTTAAAAACCAGTCGGGTATTTTGTTTAATTTTACACTCCAATGTCTGCGCCATTTAAGATATCGGTGGTTATTTGCACTTACAACCGCGAAAAATATATTCGCCATGCATTGGATGCATTGGTTTTGCAAACATTGCCAGCTTCCTTGTTTGAAATTATTGTTGTGAATAATAACAGTACAGATAGGTCTGAAGAAGAGATCCTCGCTTTCAGAAATGATCACCCGGAATTAAATTTCATTTATGTGACAGAAACCGATCAGGGGCTTTCTTTTTCCCGCAACAAGGGTGTTCATGAATCCAATGGTGAGTTGATCACCTTTCTCGATGATGATGCAATCGCCGTACCAGATTTTTTAAAAAAATGTGTGGACTATTCAGAGAAATTTCCGGAACTCATTGCATTTGGCGGAAAGATCATTCCACGTTTTGTGGATGGAAAACCGAAGTGGTATACACGTTATTACTGGGGTGTTACGGGCCAGTTCGATCTGGGTGATGAAACCTTTAAGATTTTATATCATGGGAAATTCCCCTGCGGCTCCAATATGACTTATAAAAGAAGTTTTTTTGACCGGTATGGATATTTCAATACAAATTTGGGTCGCAAAGGAGCCATCTTACTAGCCGGTGAAGAAAAAGAATTGTTTTCAAGGGTAAGGGCAGAGGATAAAGACAAAGTAATGTACTTTCCTGATCTGCATGTAGAGCATTGTGTGGATAATAGTAAACTCAATCCGGTTTATCTAAAAAAATTCTGTTACGGTTTTGCAAAAGGTGAAAAGCTGGAAGTGGAAAATGCCTCACTCGGTAAAAAACTGGGTCGCTATCTCGAATTTACAGCCAAGGCCTATGGTGCAATGTTCCTGGGTCAACTCTATTTTCTAACAGGCCGTTTTTCAAAGGGCTGGATGTTGTTTCGTTTTGGATGGTGGATCTGGGTAGGGTTGTGGTTTAAATAGATTTTTATGCCTCGTTTCCCCTTGCTCTTTTTCGTCAAGCTAAACTTCCCCCCAGAGGAAAATCGTCCTATTGATAAACCAATTGATAGTTGATGGTAAACGGAGCCTCTTTATGATCATAATGAACCGTTTTTACCTGGGTAACCGAAATCTTTAAATATTTTTTTACATCCTCCTGTTCTTTTTTACTCAGGCGACTGTCTTCACAAATAATTTCATGATTGGTAGGATTTTTTACATGCATGCCCCATTCGATATTTGGATATTTTTTGAGCAGCTTGGCAATTTTTCCATTAGGGGCCAGGGTTATTGTGATCACCGGTTTCACGATCCCGTCAGGAAAAAGATCGAGGGCTACCAGCTTTTCAATGGGAGCCTCAATAATTTCCTGGGATACAATAATATCTTCTTTGTTCTTGAACTGTTCGGTTCCGGTAATTTTTCCTTTTGGGCTATACATATACCAGGTGCCGATTTGTTCATTGTGAAAATAATGTCCTTTTTTAGAAAGCTTTCCATTTTCGTATTCTTCATATTCACCGGTAAGTTTGCTAAAGGCATAGTTGGCTACTTTGGCTTTGCGACCCAGTGAATCAAATTCCATATAAGTGCCTTCGAAGTAAGATGAATCATTGTCCCAACGTTCCTTTAAAAAATATTTGGAACGGAGCGTAAGTTTGCTGTCATATTCATGTATTGAATGCTTCTCAGCAAAAGGATCAGATTTTGAATACACAGAACTGATCTTTCCGTCAAATGAATAGGTAACGATGCTATCCACTTTTTCTGATCTGAATTTTTCTTCGGTAAGCATTCCGGTGGCATCATATTGTTTCCATACCCCGGCTGGTTTACCCTCCTTATAGATCTCAATATCTGCATTAGGATTGGTACAATTGAGCCAGCTGGTGTCATTCAATATTCCGTTTAAATAGGTTCTTATGTTTAATACCGAGCCAACACTATCATAGTCATATTGCTTACCAACTTTCCTCCCCGATTCATATGTATATCTGGATTTCAAAATATCCGGATTAGAGGAATAGTAAACCCTTTCTATTCCATGTCTTTCGCCCCTTAAGGCCGCATTGGGTTTTAAGGAAGGTTCAACATTATCGGTATTATTGGTACAACAGGTTTTTTTAAAATTGACGGTTCTCACTATACGTCCTTGATCATACCAGATGGCTGAATCCACCAAATGGGTTCCCTCCATGGTTCCTTTAAATATCACTTCAGTGGTTTTTGTATTTGTAAGGATAAGCGGACCTTTTAATTCTGCATTTCCATCCAATGTAAAAGCAAGATCTCTTTTATGAGTTGCATCTGCAAACAGGTTATGGCTTCCAACATTTACATCGATTGAGGTGCAAACGGCCTGAATAGCAGGTTGCGCTTTTTGCGCAAACAGAGCGGAGGAAAAAATGAAGATAAAAAAAATTAAATATTTTTTCATGATGTAAAAAGGATTAGTGCTCAAATGAAAGCCGTCGAAAGTAAAAAAAAAATCGAATATTTGGCAGGGAGGTTGAAAATTATGGAATAACTTACAAGGGGTAAGTGAAAGAAAATATTAACCTAATAATATTGGTATTAAATTCCTTCAGTTCAACCTCCAATCTCCATCATATCCCGATGGTTGTCATGAAGTTTTTAGAATATTGCTGTTATTTAAACACCAGCTTATAATGGGTAATGAAATTCACCTCCTTGTGGCTATAACGAACCCCTTTAACAGTTGAAATACAGGAGGTAATATAGTTGATCACATCCGTTCTTTCGTTTTCGGTAATGGTCTCTTCGTTGCATATAACCTGGTAGTCTGTTGCTGATTTTACATCCAGTGACCAATTGATCTCTTGTGTTTTTTTAAATAGCTTTTCAATTTTACCATTGGACCCGAATGTCATGGTAATGGTTGCCTTGGAAAGGGCCGGTGGAAAAAGATCTACGGCCACCACCGCATTGGTAACCTGCAGAACCTCTTTTTGATTGGCCATTGCCTCATCACGCGTCATAAATGTTTCAGACTTTGTTTCCCTCCCTTTTTTGTCATAGGTAGTCCAGATATCTATTTTTTGCCCCATATAGTATTCTCCTCTAAGGATCAGAATACCGTTGGTATATTCCTCATACATTCCATCCATCACTTCTCCAATGGTGTCTAATCTATCTTTGGCATAATATTGCTTTGTTAATTTATATTTTATGTCATATTCACGGTAGGTATACATACCACCCTCTGAAGAAGATTTACAAATGATGGTCTGTAGTTTTCCATCAGCTAAATATAGTAAGGTGCTATCGGTTCCGGTTAATTTATACGTAGCTTCGGTTAAAACACCCGTTGCGCTATACTTTTTCCAAACGCCGGTTGGGACACCATTGGTAAATATTTCAACATTGCCAACCTTGTTCTGGCAGTTGGTCCAACTTGTGTCATGTAATTTATCGTCTTTAAAGTTTCTTATACTAACCAGGGCCCCATTTGAACTATATTCATACTGTTTACCCTGCCTTTTGCCAGATTGATAATAGTTGATCTCTTTAACCACATTTGCCGGTTTTGAATAAAAAATCCTTTCCGGTCCATGTTTTTCTCCTTTAATACTTGACAGAACTTTAGGTGTTGGGTCTACATAATTTGTTGGGGCCGAACAACATTTCTCCTTAAAGTTGACCACTTTGATAAGGTTGTTATTCTCATACCACATAGCTGAATCAATAAGATAGTTGTCCTTCATTGTACCCTTAAAGATTATACCAGAGGTGGCGGCATCTTTAATAGTTATTTCGCCATTTAATTTTGCATCTGCATCAATGGTGAATGTGAGGTCACATTTATGGACATTATCTGTAAAGTGATTTTTGGTTCCTTCGTTCACCGTGGTTGATACAAAGGTATTTTGAAGGGTAGGCTTTGACTTTTGAGCAAATAGCGTTAAGCTGTAAAAGGCAACGGTAAATAGTACAATATTTTTCATGGTAGTATTAATTATAATGTGTTGGAGAATTGTGTCGAAAATATAAAAAAAAGCCTTTAGTGTATCATTCTGCTGACGAAAATGCAGAAAGTTTAAAGTTCCAGACCAAATGCTGGCGGAGCATCAGCCAGGCGCCCAAAGAAATTGATGAAAAAAAGTAAAAACGCCCGTTGGGGCGATCTTTTTAAAGATTCTGTGTACCAATCAAAATCCTCAAAAAAACCCTATCTTTGCACCTTTCAAGAAAAATGGCCCTGTCGTGAGTAAAGTATATAAGGAATATAAACAACTGAATCTACCCGAGATCAACAAGGAGATCCTGGCATTTTGGAAAGCACATAATACTTTCCAAAAGTCGATCAGTACCCGTGAGGGAAAAAAGGAATATACTTTTTACGAAGGTCCACCCAGTGCAAATGGTATGCCTGGCATACACCATGTAATGGCACGAGCCATTAAGGATATTTTTTGTCGTTTTAAAACCTTACAAGGATATAAAGTACAGCGCAAAGCCGGATGGGATACGCATGGTTTACCCATTGAACTTCAGGTGGAAAAAGAATTGGGAATTACCAAAGAGGACATTGGTACAAAGATTTCTGTTGATGAGTACAACCAGGCTTGCCGCAAATCGGTGATGAAGTTTACCGACAAATGGAACGAGCTTACCGAGCAAATGGGATATTGGGTGGATATGAGTGATCCGTATGTAACCTATGAAAATGATTACATAGAATCCGTATGGTGGTTGTTGGGTGAGTTTTACAAAAAAGATCTTTTATATAAAGGTTATACTATTCAGCCTTATTCACCTGCAGCCGGCACTGGCTTGAGCTCTCATGAATTAAATCAACCGGGAACATATAAACCTGTAAAGGATACGACCATTGTTGCCCAATTTAGAGCATTACCCAATCAAAAAACGAAATTGGGTAAAGAACTACCGGAAGAAACCTATTTTTTAGCCTGGACGACTACGCCCTGGACCTTGCCTGCTAATACAGCTTTGGCTGTTGGAAAGAATATTGATTATGTTTTGGTAAAGACATTTAATCCATATACGGCTCAACCAGTGCATGTAATATTAGCGAAGGATCTGATGGCTAAATATTTTTCAACCGATAATGAAAATGCTGAGCCATGGGAATATAAAGCAGGCGATAAGAAATTACCTTATCATGTAGTTGATATTTACAAGGGATCGGATGTGGAAGGTTTACGTTATGAGCAATTACTTCCTTACGTACAACCAGACGGAGATGGATTTAGAGTGGTTATAGGTGACTTTGTAAGTACCGAGGATGGTACAGGTATTGTGCATATTGCTCCATCACACGGTGCAGATGACTTTAGAACCGCAAAGCAAAATGGTATTGGCGCAATTCTATTAGTTGATAAACAAGGCAAGTTCACTGCCGAGGTAACCGACATGGCGGGTGAATATGTAAAAGAAGAATATTTAAGTGAAGTTCCGAAGGATTATAAATCGGTGGATGTTCGCATCGCCATTAAATTAAAGGAAACAAACAGAGCCTTTAAAGTGGAAAAATATGAGCATACCTATCCACATTGCTGGAGAACCGATAAGCCCATTTTATATTATCCGATGGATTCGTGGTTCATTAAAACCACCGTCATCAAAGACAAATTGATCGCTTTAAACAAAACGATCAACTGGAAACCAGAATCTACAGGAACGGGTCGTTTTGGGAATTGGCTTGAAAATCTGGTTGACTGGAATTTATCGCGTAGCCGGTATTGGGGTGTTCCTTTGCCGATTTGGAGAACCGAGGATGGCACGGAAGAAATTTGTATCAATAGTATTGAGCTTTTAAGAAAGGAAATAGAAAAATCCATTGCTGCAGGATTCATGAAAACAAATCCGTATGCAGAAGGCCAGAATTTTGATGTACATCGTCCGTATGTGGATGATGTGATCCTTCTTTCTGCATCCGGGAAACAAATGTACCGCGAAAAAGATCTGATTGACGTCTGGTTTGATAGTGGAGCGATGCCTTATGCGCAACAACATTATCCATTCGAGAACAAAGAAATGATCGACGGAGGCAAAGCATTCCCTGCGGATTTTATTGCTGAAGGTGTGGATCAAACCCGCGGATGGTTTTTCACTTTGCACGTGATTGCAGCAGCCATCTTCGATACCGTTGCATACAAAACGGTCGTTTCAAACGGACTCGTTCTTGATAAAGTAGGTCAGAAGATGAGCAAACGTTTGGGTAATGCGGTGGATCCGTTTAAGTCGATGGACACCTATGGTGCTGATGCATTGCGCTGGTACATGATCACCAATGCAGAACCCTGGGATAACTTAAAGTTTGACATGGATGGAGTGGTGGAAGTGCAGCGTAAATTTTTCGGCACATTGTACAATACTTATTCTTTCTTTGCACTCTATGCCAACGTGGATGGATTTAAGATTGACGAAAAAAATGTGATCAGGGTAAAAGACCGTTCGGAATTTGATCAATGGATCATTTCGGAATTGCAATCACTGATCAAAGAAGTAACCGAACAATACGAGGATTATAATCCCACGAAGGCATCAAGACCCATTCAGGATTTTGTGACGGATAAATTATCAAACTGGTATGTTCGTTTATCGCGTCGTCGTTTCTGGAAGGGTGAAATGACGGAAGATAAAAAGGCGGCTTACGAAACTTTGTACGAGTGTATGATGGTGATCAGCCAGTTGATGAGTCCGGTGGCTCCATTCTTTGCAGAATGGTTATATAAAAATCTGAGTGATAATGTACGTGATACTGCTATCAAAAACGGCACACCGCTTGCGGCCGAATCGGTGCATTTAAGTTTGCTTACAAAAGCGGAGGATGATCTGATCGATAAGGAGCTTGAAAAAAGTATGGAACTTGCACAACGGGTTACTTCACTTGTGTTATCATTGAGAAAAAAACATAAGATCAGGGTGCGTCAGCCATTACAAAAGGTGATGATACCGGTGCTTGATCCGAGCCATAAAAAAGCCATTGAGAAGGTCCAGGAACTTATCAGAAGCGAAGTGAATGTGAAAGAGATCAGCTTTTTGGAGAATGATGAAGCAGGTATCCTGGTAAAGAAAATAAAACCTGACTTTAAAAAGCTGGGACCCAAATATGGGAAGTTGATGAAGGAGATCTCATCAGCCGTTGGAAATTTTGGACAGGAGGAAATTGCAACAATTGAACGCAATGGTTCGTATGAGATGCACATCAACAGTGAGCAGGTAATATTAATGCGGGAAGATGTGGAGATCATTTCAGAAGATATACCGGGCTGGTTGGTGGCAAATGATAATGAGCTTACGGTAGCACTCGATATTACCTTAACTCCTGAACTTACGCAGGAAGGTGTTGCGAGGGATATCGTTAACCGGGTGCAGAACTTAAGAAAGGACAGGGACTACAAAATAACCGACCGGATACAGGTGAAGATACAACCTGCTGAAGGGATCGAGGATGCGGTTCGAAGCAATATGAGCTATATCTGTAGTGAGGTTCTGGCTGATAAGCTGGAAGTTACGGAGAAGCTGGATGCTACTTCGGCTGTTGAAATCGAGTTAGAAGATAATTTAAAAACCATGATAGAAGTATCATTAGTTTAATAATTTTGCCCGGCTGAACCAACTTAACCTGCCGGGGAAGCAAAACAAATATTAACCCGAAAAAAGAGAATATTATGGCAAAGGCAAAAACAGTAGCAAAGGGAAAGCCAACTCCGAAAGGAAAAACAGTTTCAAAAAAAGAGGATCAGATCCGGTATTCGGATGAGGAGTTGGATGAATTCAGAGAACTGATCCAAAAGAAACTTGATAAAGCAAAAAAGGAATTGGAAATTCTTACCGATGCCTTTTCACATAAAGACGGCAACAATACCGATGATACATCTCCTACCTTTAAATTAATGGAGGATGGTGCTGAGATCACTTCAAAGGAAGAAATTGGTCAGTTGGCTGCACGTCAGAAAAAATTTATTGATAACCTGGAACTGGCATTATTAAGGATCCAGAATAAAACGTATGGTATTTGCAGGGTAACCGGCAAATTGATACCAAGAGAAAGATTACGTGCTGTTCCGCATGCTACATTGAGCATGGAAGCGAAGATGGCTCAAAAATCAAGCAACGATTAACCAGGAATGACGGATATTGGCCTTCAAAAGCAAAAGTCCTCGATGCTCAAGAGAGCATTGCTGGTTATTTTCTCAGCATTAGTAATTGACCAAATCATAAAGATTTGTATTAAGACGACGATGACTTTGGATGATCGTAAATTTGTATTGGGGAAATATCTTCAGCTTTATTTTATCGAAAATAATGGAATGGCTTTCGGCATGCAATGGGGTGGTGATAGCGGAAAGATCTTCCTGACCATTTTTCGCATCGCGGCCTGTGTTTTGATCTTCTGGTTTATCTATGACCTCTCTAAAAAGTCGAATGATAAATTTAAGATGACTGTTTTTGCCCTGATCTTTGCAGGGGCCGCAGGCAATACCATCGATTGCATTTTTTATGGACAGATCTTTTCCGGAAGTACGATGAATCAGGTGGCCACCATGTTTCCATCTGAAGGCGGTTATAACAGCCTATTAAAAGGTAGAGTAGTAGATATGTTCTATTGCGAGATATTTAATATTCACAGAAATCAGGCCAGTTGGCTCCCCGGATTTTTATTTGGTCCGGATGACCGTTGGATATTTTTTAGACCCATCTTTAATTTTGCAGATTCCTGTATCTCGGTAGGAGTAATCATGCTACTCATCTGGCAAAAAAGATTCTTTGGTAAGAAGGTAAAAGAAGTAAAGGCCTGATTTTCATCAAGCCTTTATAAATTCAATTTTATTTAATAAATAAGTCTTAAACCGTTGGCGGATTGTTCGGATCGTTGTTCTGCCAGTTATTGGTTAAGGAATTATCGCTGGTTTGTGGAGTATTAATCCCTCCCGGACCCACATATTTAATATCCTTACTGAAGGCCATCCATGGAAAGAATACAATTCCCAGGAAAAAAAGTCCGATACCGAATCCTTCATCTTTCCCAAAACTTTTGGCCAGTGCCATATAAGTAACAATAGCCGCATAAATATTAATGATCGGAATAAAACGAAGGATAAATGTTGTGGTGTCCTTTCCAGCAATGTCTACTGTAAGCACATAAATATTATAGATAGGAACCAGTGCTTTCCAACCTTCTTGTCCGGCCTTTACAAATACTTTCCACATGCAAACGGCCATGAAAACAAGAATGGGGATGAAGATGAGCATTTCGCATAGGAGGATCGTGAGAAACATTTTCGGATCATCGCTTGAACGGCTGTTGTAGTACATAATATGGTTTTTTGGTTAAGAGTTTAAAAATATACAATATTTGATAACAAGGAATTATTTTCTATCGAAAAGTATAGTCTACACCTGTTACCTGCGATAACAGGGTTTCCGGCGCATCCAACATATGAGCATTTTTCGCAGGAGCCGGAGTTACAGGTGAATTGGCGGCCAAATATTCCATGATCACCGTGTGAATGGTATGTTCAGTATTTAGAGCATCCGCTACTCCTTTAATCCTGCATAAGGTATCACGCGGATCCCCATCTCTGTCGCAGGATAACATTGAATATTGTTTTTGCGGGTCAATAGGCTGCCCATTCATCGTCTGACTTTGTACCCTCGATCCCATTTCGCCAAAAGCATTGAAGCTTATTTCCATTCCTTTGAACTTTACCATCCATCCGCCAATCCGTTTAGAAGCATCTGCTGCAAATACATTGTTCAGTTCTTTTTCAAGCCACTCGATAAGTTGTTTTCCGGTTACTTTGGCGGTCCGCAGCACGTGATCAACCGGTAACATATCAAATAAAAAACCATTAGTGATCGGAATATTCCCGGTTTCATCGACAGTAGTTCTTGGTGGACAAAATCTGAATCCATTCATTGCAACCAGATCCATTTCCGGAAATTTCCATTTCAGGGAATTTAGTATCAAGGTGTCAATCGTATTTTCTACCACAAAATTTCTGTACAAAGGAAGGGTACTATATCCAATAACGGTATTAATATGTTCTTTATAGACTGATTCCTGTTCGTCCAAAAGTTTTTGAATGGCGGGATCCGCTTTTAGTTTGGAAGGATTTACTTCAAGAAGTTCGTATTCATCTTTGGTGATCATTCCGTTTTCCACCGTTAATTCCAGTTTGCCAATGAAAGATCCAAATGCCCCGGGCTCAACCACCTTTGCATATTTGCATTCAATCGGTTTGCGGACTCTTTCATGAGTATCACCACCTAAAATATAATTCACACCTTGGCATTCAGGCATATTTGCTAGAGAAATTTGCTGGGATAAACCTAAATGTGCAATGATGCAAACAAAATTGCATTGCTCCTGATTTTTTAACACATCTACATAATAAGCCAGGTTGTCTTCTGGTTTTTTATAAACGATACCCTTACTATAGGTAGGATTTTGTCTTGTTGGGACCCAGGGATCTGTATATCCAAGAAATCCGATTTTAATACCGGCCACATTCCAGATCTCGTAGGGTTGAAATATTAATTCACCTGTTTTACCATCTCCGGCATCATGGAACATATTTGCACAGATCTTGGGTGCTTTGAGAGCACCCAGTAAGGTGCGCATATTTTTTTTACCATATACGACCTCCCAGTTTCCCGGTAAATACAAATCGTAGTTCAATGCATCCAGAATAGGAACGAAAGCCTTACCAGTTGTTTTTATACTCAATTCACTACCCTGAAACATATCACCGGTATCAATCACAAATGTATTGGGGGTTTTCTTTCTAAGCTGTTTTAACATAGTGGCTATGTAGGCATAGCCGCCCGTTCTTCGAAAAACGGTCTGATCATTTTCCCAAAACAATTCATCATGTGGATGGATCTGACAATGCACATCTGTGGTCTGAAGGATGGTAATCTTCTTTGGTTTGGAAAAATTGTTGTTATCCAGTTCATCATCGGATTCTGAAATTTCATCGATGTTACCTTTCATTCCTGATAACGGAGGCATAATCGCAGCACCCACTCCGAGGGCTGTGATGGATTTGATGAAATGTCTTCTTCCTTTCTTTTTCATTTTTCCAATAGCTAAAAACCCCCTTTAATATAACTCCAGCCTTTTTCTTCTTTCTCAACAATTTCTGCAATACCGGCCGGAACGATCACCGCAATCGGTAACAAATCTTCGGGCTTAATATTTCGCTGATTCATTGTATTCTGGCATGCCATGAACTGTACTCCTTTTTTATTCAGTTCATTGATGGCGTTGATATGTTTTGATTTGGCTGACAATAAATATTCTATTCCATTATTATAACATACCACTTCTATTTTGGCTTTTGGCCAATGCTCCGTAAGATTCTGCAGTTGACGAGTAAATGCCTTTTGCTGCATCGTATCATTGGCATTGGTAAATTGAAATACCACTTTATGTGCTTTTTGCGCAAAGGAGATGCCAGAAGTACTTAAGGTGAGGACAAGTAACAAAAGTCGAAGATGTTTCATTTTTATTTTTTATTGGTTGTTGGAAATGTTTCTGTTCTATTTCTTTTTTTTCTTCTTTTCATCTGCAATAGGCTGGAAAGGTCCGAATTTATGTTGAGTCTCCGAAAATTTATCTGCATAAGGTCCGAAAGGATGATCAACAGGTTTTTCGGCGATCTTTGGCCAGTCAGCGCTAAAATCTTTGGTAGGTCGGGCCTGTGAATTTATATAGGCTGCTAAATCCCATGCTTCTTCATCCGTTAGTTCAGGATTTTGAAAGCTCACCCCTTGTGGCATATTGTTTTTAATAAAACCCGCCATACGACTCATTCGGTATAATCCTGCACCCTGGTTATAAGAATGATTGCCCCAAAGTGGTGGATAAAGATATTCAATCTGATCACCCGCTAATATACCTTCTCCATTCGGTTGATGACAGCGCTGGCATTTCACCACAAATAATTCTTTTCCTTTTAAAGGATCCGCAGGTCTATCCAAAAAAGGAAGTTCAACAATACCGGAACCCTTGGGCTTTTCTCCTTTTATTACCTCTTTGCCTATGAACTCAATGTAGGCTTTCATGGCTTGCATTTCCTTACTGTTGAGGGTTAAGGCCGTTCCGTTCAGACTGCGCTCAATGCAATCATTGATCCGTTTATAGATATCTTCTGTTTGACCACTTCTCGCCCTGTATTTTGGATACGTTGCAAATACAGCTCCGTAATTATTGCCCCAGGTCTTTGTGCCGGCAGCTAAATGACAGTTCTGACAATTCATTCCGTTGGTGGTTTGTGAAACGCTGCCTTTTGGCCCCAAATATTTGGCTGTATGTGCAATTAAATCTTGTCCGTAAAGAATTTGGGCTTTGAGCTGATTGTTGGAAATTGAATTCAGATCAGCGGGTTTCCAAAAACCATTGTCTTCTTTTGGTTGGGTGTCGGCCAATGATTGTTCAATGGCTTTTTTCTTTTTCTCAGCAGCTATTTCAGATTCACTTTTTCTAAACCATGAAAACAGATCGGGTTGAACAATCAAAAGCAATGGAATAAGGATCAGACTGGCCAGTAAAAGTGCAATGATTCGGCCAAGTCGCTTGATTTCTTTCGTAAGCTGCTCTACGAGTATTTTATCCTTGTCCTTTTGTTCCATTTTCGGGACTTCATCACGTGAATTATGAGTCCTAAATGTAATTATTATTTTATGATTCCGGATTTCTTGGCAAAGAAAGCGGCGAAGTCCTGCATATCTTGTGCCAACTCTTTATCATTGGTGGCCCTGATCATGGTTTCACTCATGGAAACCATATTCTGGTAAACGAAATAATACATTTCTTCAACCATCAGGTCTTTATTCCAGAGATCGATCCGCATGGAATTATTTTCTTTTACATCCCAAAAACTTAACATCATGGCTTTGGTTTCTCTGTAATCAGGGATACCACTATCGCTTGCCATCCATTGAATGGCAATGGGATTGTTGTTTTCGTCGCTTCCTATTTTGATGGAGATTTCGGAGTTCTTTTTTATCATGGTGTGTTAATTATCTTTCAGCCCAATTGAGGAGACGTCCCATGGGACCTCTGGACTATCGGCTTTGATTTATTTTTTCGGTTTGTAACGGCTACTGTTTAAAATCTGTTTGGCATTGTTGTTCATCATCAATTGTTCGATGGTGATATTTGGATTGTTCTTCATAAAGGCGGTAACAATCTTCCAGCCGAGCCAGATGCCTGTGCGACCTGGAGCTCTTTCGGGCATACCTGCACTAATGGGAGATTCACCACAATATTTATTGATGAGTTTTACATCCTTGGTATACAATAATTTTTTCTCCAGGAAAAAAGACCACATCATGAATTCACTTTCGTTACAGAATTTTACCTGATCATCGGTAAAAGCAAATTTAATAGAGTCGTGTGTGAAGGGAAGTACTTTGTCCACCAGATACATCACCTTTCCATTGAAAACCATTTCGTCCAACATGTCGAGTCGCGGCTGACCGGTATCAAACTCTGCATCGATCCAGCACTTCATCACATCCGTTACAAGATAGGGTTTAGCTTTTCTGTAAACGAGATAATCATATTCACCTTCATAGAATTTATAGTCCTTTCCGAGGTATTGGTCAAGTGAAACGTACATAACACTATCAGTGATTGCCGCAGCACTGATGTTATAACTATAATTTCCGAAGTAGATTTTTGGAATGGCCTTTTTGGGTAAATAATATTTATAATATTTAAATGCCCGAACAATTTCTTTTTCCAGATCGTCGGTACTGTTATATTGTTTGTCAACATCAGCAAAAAGTTCCTGAACTGCTTTATCAAATAAAAAACCCTGGATATAAGGAATGGCTGCGGAATCTTTTTCCTGTTCATTCACAATCCGGGCAATGCGCTGAAAATAGAGATCCGTAAAATCGGGATATTTTTTTCTCAGGTTTTGATAGCTTGTGAATGATACGGTGTCTTTTTTAAGATCGGCCAGGGCCTTATCGAAACGGATGAATTGGAGATCAACCTTAATGTTTGAAACATCCGGGGCTTTGTTACCGCCACAGGCGAATAAGAAAAGAAGTGAAAAAGCTAGAAAAATACATTTTTTCATGGCGGTAAAAATAGGTATATTAGCAGATAGAACCGATAGATATATGAAAAAACTCTACCTTCTTCTTTTATTATTAACGCTGGGTACTTCTAACTATTATGCCAGAGGACAGGTGTTTGGGTATCCGGGGGCAACCTGGATGTTTCAATCTCCAGAGTTTTTTGGGATGTGTTTTGAGGTGAATGAAAAGTGGGAATACACAGGAGATACTTCTATTCTTGGTACCAGTGCCAAAGCAATACACTTAACCCAAAAAGTAGCAAATGGGTTTCCTGCTACAAGCTTCACAACCTATAATTATGATAAGTATTTCCATGTTAATGGAGATACCGTTTGGCTGTTTGTTAGTTTTGATTCTACCTGGCAGGAGATTTACAACTTTTCGGTGCAGATAGGTGATACTGTTCAAAATCCCTTGGGGAATAGGCTAAATGGATGGGCCAGTAGTTGTCCGGATTCGATTCCTTATAACGATTATTCAGAAGTAATAGACACCGGGAGTACTTTAATTGCAGGACAAATGCTTCGGTACTATACGGTTCGTTACGCCACTGGTGTACAATGGGGTCCCGACTCGGCCAATCAGACATTTTACGAAAGAATTATTACACAAAATTATTGGTTCCCGAATGATGAATATTGGTGCGGTGCAGTTCCTGAATGCATCAATCCGAGTTTCATTTGTTATAAAGATGTTGGAATGATGACGGATTCTTCCTGTTCTGATCTTACCTGGTTTGAAACTTTATCGTTTGAAGAAGACGACAATAAAAAAATCCGGATTTATCCCAATCCAACCACGGACCATTTATTCATTGAAAACGGGGAGTTGCTGCATGAAAGACTGATTCTTCTTTCTGTGGATGGCCGCATTATTGAAACTCTTCAATCGACAAATTCAATGAATGTATCCCATCTTTCTCCCGGTTTATATTTTCTCACCAATGAAAGTCGAACCTGGTGCAGGAAGTTTGTGAAACAATAGTATCTTAGTCGGCAAAACCGACATGAAAATGAAAAAACCAGCCCTTACCATTTTACTATTTATATTGGGGTCTTTAAATTATTTTGCAAAAGGGCAGGTGTTTGCACATCCCGGGGCCACATGGATATTTCATGCAGGATATGTTCCCTGGACCTGTTATGCAACGGATGAAAGATGGGAGTATGTTGGTGATACCGTTTTTTTTGGGATGGCTGCCAAAGATGTTAAAATAACCAGCAAGACATCTTATACATATCCTCCGTCAACATATTCCACCTCTCAATTCCATCATTATTTTCATGTTTCCGGGGATACTGTTTCCATATTCAATGATAATGATTCAACCTGGCAGGAGCTATACAATTTCTCTTTGCAAATCGGAGATACAACTCAATCACCATTAGCGAATTGTTTAAACGTCTGGGCGAATTGTCCAGATTCTATTCCTTATCAATGTCCTGCGATTGTGGCGGACACTGGGCATGCAACGATTGGAGGCCAGTCGCTGCGTTATTATACCTTAAAATTTCGTCCGGGTCCAGATACCACAATGAATTTTCAGACATACTATGAACGGATCATAACAACCGGTTATTGGTACCCAACGGATAACTATTGGTGCGGTATTCTCGTAGAATGCAGTGGACTAGGTTTTGTTTGCTATAAGGACGATGGAATGTTTACGGATAGTCTATGTATTGATCAAACCTGGTTTGAGACGTTGGCTTTGGAGGATGAGAAAGGAAGTCTCGTCAAAATTTCCCCTAACCCGGTTCAGAATATTTTATTTATTGAAGCCTTTGAACCTTTTACGGAAAAACTATCTGTTTTTTCTATCGATGGCCGTATCATCCAAATTTTTCAGCCTAACAATTCGATTGATTTGTCCCATCTATCTCCAGGCTTATATTTTCTCACCAACGAAAGCCGAACCTGGTGCAGGAAGTTTGTGAAGGATTAATGTTGATCCAGGTATTTCTTTTTATCAAGTTGCCCGGTCTTTAGATAGAGTTGTCCGAGTATTTTTTTATAGGTTTCGTTTGGATTGATCTCCATGGCTCTTTCTAAATAAGAGATAGCGATGTTAAACTCATCGAGTCCCTTGTTTTTAAGTTGCTTATACAACGTTTCATTATTAAGTGGCACCTCATCTGCCTCCTTCAAATATTCATTTCCACGTGTAATATAATAGTTGGCGATTCCATTATAGGCCATATCATATTTATCATCGAGATCTTTCGTCTTTGTATAGTAAACAAGCGCCGAATCATTGTATCTATCCTGCTCTGTTTTTGTAGTGTACGAAGAGGAATAACTTGCATAGATCACACCTTTATTAAAATATAGAAGTTTGAGAATATGTGTACTGTCTTTATAAAAAACGATTGTTTCATTGATGGCTTTCAATGCCTTTGGATAGTCTGCTTTGCTTAAGTAACAATTTACTTCATAAATAACCAGGTCACTTTTTCTTTCCGGATAATTTATTTTTGCTTCCCTGATCAATTGTAAAGTTCCATCATAGTCGGCCGCCTCGAACTGATAATAAATTTGTGCAATGGCAGTATCTGCTTTGGTGAATACTTTGGTTTCGGTCTGTGCGGAAATATTTCCTAAAAACAGAAAAAATCCAATGGTTAAGATGAACAGTTTATTCATACTCTAAAATTAAGACGGTTTCGGCAGCTTTCCAAGCCTGGACCGGGTCCGCCTCTTCGCCGCGGCGAAAGAGGAGTGATACCCCGCAAACCCCGGCCCGCCGGAGGTGGATGGGGTAAACGTCCCGATGGCTGCCGGGAAACCGGACAGGCAAGCCGAAGGCGCCCACCGGCTTGCGGGCAATACCTGCCGCGCAGGTGGGGAGACCCCTAAAAACTCCTAAAAAATCACTTTTAACCCAAACTCAATTTTATTACATTTGCTTCCCGCCTTAAGAATAACGTTAAACAAAATAAATGCAAGCGGTTCTTTAAACAAAGAATTTCAAGGCGGACGAAACCGAAAAAGCGAAGTTTACTTGCGTAAATGAGCTTTTAGAGGTTGAGGACAACGCAGAAATTCAAAGTTTAAAGAAGCGCGTAAACTAAAAAACATATGGCAAAGATTAAAGTAGCAAATCCGGTTGTTGAGATGGACGGAGACGAAATGACCCGCATCATCTGGAAATTTATTAAAGACAAACTTATCCTTCCATACCTGGATGTGGATATTAAATATTATGACCTAGGTGTTGAATATCGCGATCAAACCGAAGATAAGGTTACGGTTGAAGCGGCTGAAGCCATCAAAAAATATGGTGTTGGAATTAAATGTGCTACCATTACACCCGACGAAGCCCGAGTGGAAGAATTCAAATTGAAAAAAATGTGGAAATCTCCCAACGGAACCATTCGTAATATTTTGGATGGAACTGTTTTTCGTGAGCCGATCGTGATGAAGAATGTTCCTCGTTTGGTAACTACCTGGGACCTGCCAATCGTGGTGGGTCGTCATGCTTTTGGAGACCAGTATAAAGCCACCGATTTTTTAATTCCCGGAAAGGGAAAACTTACCATGAAGTTTGAAGGTGCAGATGGAAAAGTGATTGAACATGAGATCTTCCAGTTTGATAGCCCGGGTGTGGCGATGGGAATGTACAATGTGGAAGAAAGTATTTATGGCTTTGCACGCAGCTGTATGAATGTAGCTTTGCAGAAAAAATGGCCTTTGTATTTAAGCTCAAAAAATACCATCTTAAAAAAATACGATGGAAGGTTTAAGGATATCTTCGAAGAAATTTACCAAAAGGAGTACAAAGCAAAATTTGACGCGGCTGGTATCACGTATGAACATCGTTTGATCGATGATATGGTAGCATCTGCTATGAAATGGAATGGTGGTTTCGTTTGGGCTTGTAAAAATTATGATGGAGATGTGCAGTCTGATTCAGTTGCTCAAGGTTTCGGTTCATTGGGATTGATGACCTCTGTTTTGGTTACACCGGATGGAAAGATCATGGAAGCCGAAGCAGCACATGGTACCGTTACCCGTCACTACCGTGATCACCAGGCTGGGAAAAGAACGTCTACCAATCCAATTGCTTCTATTTTTGCATGGACCCGTGGATTGGAATTCCGCGGTAAACTGGATAACAATAAAGAATTGATCGACTTCTGTCAGGCATTGGAAAAAGTTTGTGTCGATGTAGTGGAAAGTGGACGTATGACCAAAGATTTGGCGGTTTGTATCCATGGTAATAAAGTGGAGCATGGGAAACATTATTTATATACAGAAGAATTTTTGGATGCTATCGATGCCCAGCTGAAAGAAGTTTTGGCGAAGCAGTTGGTGAGCTAAATATTTTACAATGGATAGTTAAATGAAAGACCGATTTAGTTCGGTCTTTTTTTTACTGCCTTATCCCGCTTTCCGCTATATCTTTTTATTGCTATTGATTAGAATTTTCGTCAATTTGGGGAGACGTCCCATGGGAAGTCTGTACGATCGTTTCGAAAGCGGTTTCCGAAGGCAATAAAAAGGATGCCGCTTCAATCGGGGGCAGTTCCGTACTTTATTTGTGTTTTTATCGTTATTGAAGTAAATTTCAAGTATGAAAAAGACATTTCCAATTTTACTCCTCATATTTTTCTTTTCCGGGATAAATGTCATTTCACAGACCATTGGTCTTCGTCTTCAAACCAAATACGAAAAAAATCCTATCTCCGGGGCTTTAAATTTTATTATTGACAAGTCGGACTCGACAGTTTTGGGTTTTGGCGTGTCCGATGAAACTGGATATAGCAGAATTATTCTTTCCCAGGCACCCAAAAATCACCTGGTTCAATTGAAGGTTTTTAGTATGGGTTATAGTCCATATACCGTTTTTGATATTTATTGTTCCGATAACAAAATTACAAGGCTGGATCTGGAAATGGATCCCGGAAAAAACCAAACAGAACTTTTTACAGTACTCACAAATAAAACCGGGTCATATCACGCAAACCCAAACCGCTTGTTGGATAGCATACCATTGGTATACTATCAGCAGTATTTGGATATTGCAGAGTACTATGATAGCTTAAGTACTGCAGCTGAAGAGAAATATCAGGCGGATCTTATTCATTATAAGAAACAGATGGCCGAGTTCGATTCTTTATCAAAACTTGGCCATGATGTGGAATATTTATGGCTTGAAATGCCTGAATCGCCACCACTTTATACCAAATTTGAATATTTGGACCCATCACCTAACAAGAACCAACCGGTTAGCATAGATGGTGGCTGGGAAATTTTTTATGATTATTTTACATCGAATCAGAAATTTCAACATGAGCTAAAAAGGAATGGGAAATTAAGAGTTTGGTTGAGTACCGATACAGGTTATAAGCCTTATCTTGATACGGTAGTTGTCTGTGTGGAAAATAAAAAATGCATCAAAGGACTTAAGCGGTTATGCCATCAAATATTAGAACGAAAATTAAAGATAAATCCTGTTTTGTTGGGGAGCAACCTGGTAGTGCTGGAGGACAACATGAGTTTTTACATAGATTTTATTTATCGGGAAGAATAATACTATTCTTCCTGCTCACCATGAACACACCGGTAAATATCATACTGGCGCAACCCACCAATACCCACGTAATGGAATCCTTACCCATCCATACACTATGTACGGTTGCAATGATTGGCTGCACATAAATAAAAATACCTACCACTGAGCTGTCTACATGTTTTAATGCGTAAATATTAAACAAATATGCAATAAATGTTACACCGACAATTACAAAACCAACCTTCCAGTAAATATCCGAGGTAAAAGTCTGCCATTGAATTTCCGAAGCCTGGTTAAATCCGAATGGAAGAACAAATAAAAGTCCAAAAGTAAAAACCCAGGTGATCACTGTAAGCGGTTTGTATTTTTTCATCAATGGTTTAGCAAATAAAAAATAAATGGCATATGAGATCGCATTGAGAATGATAAAAATATTCCCCAACCAGGTTTTCGATGAAAGATCCATGCTTCCTTTGCTATAAACGATGATCGCAATTGCTCCGGATGCACCTAACAAGGTTCCTGCTATTTTTAACCAGGTAAGTTTTTCCCTGGCAAAAATAACACCTATAATTAAAATGGTGATAGGGGTAACGGACATAAGAATACTTCCATTAATAGGTGTGGATAGATTTAATCCTTCAAAAAATAAGAGTTGATTAATGGCTACACCAAATAAACCTCCGGCTGCAAATAAATGCAGATCTTTTCGTTGAATTTTTTCATATCCGGTTATCAATAACAAGATCCAAAACATGAGGGTTGCCCCTGTTGCTCTTACCAAAACAAAACCTGAAGGCTTAATGAATGCGGGCATTACGTCTTTAGCGATCACAAAGTTGATCCCATAAATGGCATTTACGATAAATAAAGCTAAAAAGGGGAGCAGAAGGGGCTTTTTCATCTTTTTATAAGCGTCATATACAATCCAATGCCGGATAGTTTTGCTAATATTGTAGCAGCAATAGTACAGAAATAAAAATCTCCAGGTGCTAGAGACTCATTTTTTTTCTTCCATTCTTCTTCCGGTTTCGTTGGCGTTTATTATGCTTGGAATGGGGTTGTCGTTAACCCGGAAAGATTTCGCCAATATTTTTTTACGACCCAAAGCTGTCATCATTGGATTGGCGGCGCAAATGTTGGCGTTACCAGTGATTGCTTTTAGTATTGCTTTCATTTTTCCTGTTCCGCCGGAAATCAAGGTAGGATTATTTCTGGTGGCGATTTGTCCGGGTGGGGCAACCAGTAATCTATTGAACTATTTATTAAATGGAAACCTGGCCCTTTGTGTTTCATTAACCACGATCAATAGTTTTCTTACACAGATCTCGATTCCACTGTTATTAAACTTTGCGTTGAAATTTTTTATGCATACAGAAGGGGATGCAGACATTCAACTTTCTTTTTGGGAAACACTTACACATATCTTATTGATCACCCTAGTTCCTGTTATTGTTGGGATTGTATTTACCCATTATTATCCCAAAATATCAGCGAGGATCCAGAAGCCGATGAAATGGAGTATGCCAGTTTTAATGGCCGTCGCCCTGGTGGGTGCCATCATTTTGGAGAAAAAGGAAAAGATCGTGGAAATGACCACTTCCGATTATATTACCATACTCCCCATGACTTTACTTCTGAATGCAGCGGCTTTGTTTGCTGGATATTATATTGCCAAAGGGTCAAAACTCAGTAAAAAATCCTCGGTTACTATTAGTCTGGAGGTAGGACTTCATAATACAGTTTTGGCAATCTATATTGCGACCAGTCTTTTAAAAATGCCTATTATGGCCTTACCCGCCATCGTTTATGCGATGTTTAGCTTCTTTACCAGTGCGGCTTTTGGTATCTGGAAATCGGGCGTAAAGATGCCGATCAAATCTCTGTTTACCGGCAAAAAATGACCAGTTTTGGCCGATTTTGGCTCAAAACCTGCTTTTTTTGGCCAATTTTGGCCAATTTTTAAGGATTTTGTTGATAAGAATTAAGCAGGGTATTGTTATTTATCTACTTTTGAACCCTGGTTTTAAAACCCCAAACATATGGATATTAAAGAAATTCAAGACTTGATCAAATTTGTTGCAAAGAGTGGTGTTTCTGAGGTGGAACTCGAGACAAAGGGCGTGAAACTTAGAATATGTACTGGCAAAGAAGTGACTTATGTGCAGCCCCAGGTGATGAATGCTCCGGTACCCCAGGTGATTACCGCGCAGGCCCCTGTGGTTCAGCCAACCAATAATACAACTACCACGAGTAACAATCCACCCGTTTCTACCGGTGGTGATGACTCCAAATATATTACCATTAAATCACCAATGATCGGTACTTTTTATCGTCGTCAATCTCCTGATAAACCGCTATTGGTGAATGTAGGTGATGAAATAAAGCCGGGTAATACTTTATGTATCATCGAAGCAATGAAATTATTTAATGACATTGAATCGGAAGTATCAGGTAAGGTTGTAAAAATTCTTGTGGACGACGCTTCACCGGTTGAATACGATCAACCCTTATTTTTAATTGACCCAGCTTAATTTCTGGATAAATCATTTTTTAATCTAACAGCTGATACAGTATGTTTAAAAAAATATTGATTGCTAATCGTGGGGAAATTGCTTTGCGTGTGATTAGAACATGCAAAGAAATGGGTATAAAAACAGTAGCCGTTTATTCGACCGCCGACCGGGATAGTTTACATGTACGTTTTGCAGACGAGGCCGTTTGTATAGGGCCACCTCCCAGCAAGGAATCATACCTGAGTATGAAGAATATTATTTCAGCGGCAGAAATAACGAATGCTGATGCCATTCATCCCGGCTATGGTTTTCTTTCAGAAAATTCAAAATTCTCCAGGATTTGCGCAGAGCATGGAATAAAATTTATTGGACCAACGCCTGAAATGATCGATGCAATGGGTGATAAATCCAATGCTAAAGCAACGATGTTAAAGGCAGGTGTTCCCTGTGTTCCTGGATCTCCTGATTTATTGGTGGATCTTGCAGATGCAAAAAGAAGCGCAAAAGAAATTGGATATCCGGTGATTATGAAAGCAACCGCTGGTGGCGGTGGGAAAGGAATGCGAATCATTTGGAAACCAGAAGAACTGGAGGAGAATTGGGATAAGGCAAGACAAGAAGCAGGCGCAGCCTTTGGAAATGATGCCATGTATATGGAGAAGTTTATTGAAGAACCTCGTCACATTGAAATACAAATCGCAGGTGATCAGTTTGGTAAAGTTTGTCACCTGAGTGAAAGAGATTGTTCAATTCAGCGCAGAAATCAAAAACTGGTGGAGGAAACACCTTCTCCATTTATGACGGCAAAGTTGAGAGAAGCGATGGGGATCGCTGCTATTAAAGCAGGAGAATCCATCAGATATGAGGGAGTTGGTACGATTGAATTCCTGGTGGATAAAAACAGGAACTTCTACTTCATGGAAATGAATACCCGGATCCAGGTGGAGCATCCGATCACGGAAGAAGTGATCAACTATGACCTTATTAAAGAACAGATCAAGATTGCCGCTGGCATTCCAATCAGTGGAAAAAATTATATCCCACAGATGTGTGCTATTGAATGTCGAATCAATGCCGAAGACCCTTATAATGATTTTCGTCCATCCCCAGGTAAGATCACACATTATCATTCACCGGGTGGACATGGTGTAAGGGTAGACACACACGCCTATGCAGGATATGTTATTCCTCCTTATTATGATAGTATGATCGGCAAACTGATCGTCGTGCATCAAACACGTGAGGAAGCCATTGATACGATGTTAAGGGCGCTGCAGGAATATGTGATCGAAGGGATCAAAACAACCATTCCATTCCATATACAACTGATGCAGAATGAAAATTTCCGTAAAGGGAAATATACGACCAAGTTTATGGAAACTTTTGTGTTGAAATAAAAGAATACTTAATGCACTAGAGCTTATAACTGCCTTTGCATTTTACATCCAGGTCGATAAATACCGATGAAATGGGAGCTGCCGACAAATTCTGGCATCCGATCACAAAATAAGGTTGTTTGTTATTTAAAATATCGATCAACAGCGCGGATGTTACCACACCCCCTTTTTCTGTTTCATTAACACCCAATGTTACGCTGATCACATCCTCGTCACCGGGAAGTTGAACGTTGTCTGCCGTTTGGGCGGCAGATACATAGATCTTTACATTGGCCACAAAAGCGTCATTTTTTCTCACTTTATAAGCTACCACAATCTCATCGAAATTAACATCGTGTTGAATAAATAACTCCGGAACCTCAAATACTGCTTCCACATTTATACCGTAGGTATTCGGGAGTTCAATGGTCGCATCTTCGAACGAGAGGTCAAAGCCACAGCTGCTGATACAGATGGCTATTGACAGAACCACAATCGAATTTTTAATTTTTTTCATTTCATTTACCTTTTTGAGCCCGGTAAATTTTAATTCGGAATGATCATTTTAAATCCAATCCCGTGAACTACCTGGATCTTTACATTCTCATCCGTGCTTAAATACTTTCTGAGTTTTGAAATAAATACATCCATACTACGTCCGGTAAAATAATCGTCTTTTCCCCAGACTGATTTTAATAAAACTTCCCGTGTTATGATCTGATTTTTATGCAGACAGAGTAACCTCAACAGGTTGGCTTCTCTCTCAGTGAGGCGTTTGGTATCGTCCCCAAGATTCAGGCAATATTCCTTATAGTTAAAAGTATATTTACCAATAGGAAAAATGTCTTTATCCGCACCATCATTATCTAAGGTACCCGTACGCTTCAGCAGATTCTCCACACGCAGAAGAAATTCTTCCGTAGAAAAAGGCTTCGTAATATAGTCATCAGCGCCTATTTTTAATCCTTTAATCTTGTCATCAGATAGTGATTTGGCCGAAAGAAAAATAATGGGAACGGTGGCATCGACCTTTCGGATGAATTCAGCCACTTCAAATCCGTCCTTGTTAGGAAGCATAATATCCAAAATACATAACTGGAAGGAATCAGTACCAAATTTTTGGATGGCATCATCACCATCCACACAATGTTTAACTGAATAGCCTTTTTCTTCCAATACTTCTTTTACAACAAACCCAAGATTCATATCATCTTCGACGTAAAGAATATTGATATTTTTTTTCTCTTCTGTCATACATTGTTGGTTTTTAAATAAATGGTAAAGGTTGTGCCTTTTCCGGGAATACTATGTAAATGTATTTTGCCGTTGTGGGATTCGATTATCTTTTTTACATAACTTAATCCTAATCCAAAGCCTTTTACATTGTGAACATTTCCGGTGGGGACTCTAAAGAACTTTTCGAAGATATGTTTTTGGGCTTCTTTTGGAATCCCAATGCCATGATCCTCAATTTCAACTACTAATTTACTCTTTTTATTGTATGTTCTGATGCGTAAGTAGGGATTTTCCTTTGAATACTTGAGGGCATTATCGACCAGATTATAGAGCACGTTCACCAGGTGTCCACGATCACCTAAGACGATAGGGTTTTTAGCATCCAGGTGTATGTCCAGCTTGCAACGGGCATTTTCGATCCTTACCAGCATGTTGTCCGCTATATCACGGATCATTTGGTTGAAATCAACCGGCTCCTTGATGAGCTTATTTTTTACGTTATCCACCATAGCGATTCGGAGAATCTGCTCAACCTGTCCTTTCAGGCGATCCGTTTCATCCCGGATAATATTGGCATAGGTGGTTACTTTTTCGGGATTGGTAGCATTCGTTCCTCGTAATAAAGAATCGCTGCTCACCTGGATCGTTGCAATCGGAGTTTTAAATTCATGTGTCATATTATTGATGAAATCCGTTTTCATCTCTGACAGCTTTTTTTGCTTGAAGATCACAAATACGATATAAACAAAGAAACCGATCACGATCAATATCCCAATACTGGAATAGATCATTACGCCAAGCTGACGGGCGATATAGATATTCTTTGTGGGGAAATAGACGGCGAATTTATGGCTATCCGGGGCCATTTTTATCTTAGGAAGATTCACTTGTTCCACTGATTCCAGGTTACTGTGGGTCCTCATATTATAACTACGCCACTGGATCGAATCCAGGAAACAGTCATAGACGGCAAAATTGAAATCGAGGTTGATATTAAAATGATCGAACTCTATGAGCAACAGGTTTTGAAGATGATCCGGATCAGCCGTTCCAGCCACATTGACCAGGAAATAATTGCTGGATACCTGTTGTACAGGGTCGATAATGTTGAGTGTATCTTTATTGTATAAATTGATCTGATTAGCTACTGAATTCAATGCCAGATTCACCCTGTTATTGAATTGTTCATCAGTTAGCAAATATGATCTTCGTACCCAATAGATCTGAAGCCAGACCAGAGCAGCCAGGGTCATGGTTACAAGGATTACAATTATTCGAATGGTACGTGATGACAATTTCCTATTTGTTTTTAAACATTAGCTAAGACCAAAATCTTAAATGGTTTTATATCCTTTTCCCCACTCTTCCATTTCTTCCTTCGTCCAAATTCCAGGATAAAATACCCGGAGCTGGAAACGTGGAGGCAAATATTTTTGCCAGTTGGTTCCGCCGGTTGCTTTAATATCTTCCGGGTCTTTTTGCAAATACCGAACCGCGGATTTATAGTGAGATAAAGGCCAGTTGACATTTACATTCAGATCAAACTGCTTCATCTCACGGAGTAATTCCGCATCCTGTTGTTCTGATTCAGGCAGATTCTTATATTGATCAAACAGGGTTTTTCCTTTGAGGGATTCAGCGGTATCTATGATCAGTTCAGAATATTTTTTTTCAAATTGTCTTAACGTAAGTGTCTTTTTGCCGGTGGCCAGTTCAGTAGCTCCTTTCTTCCAGTAAATGTTATCATACATTTCTCTGCATGTTGCATCTTTTTTCCTGAATTCTTCTTTTACCGTTTTCTCCACCAATTCAATAAAAGGGGTTGCATAGATCTCGATGATCCTGTATTGGGCCGACTGGAATCCACTGGCCGGTAATAATGACATTCTGAATTTTAGGAACTGGTCCACTTCCATACCGGTAACCATGATCTCAAAAGAACGGGTAAGGTTCTCGAAATAACTGTTGATCCGCTTGAGTCTGGCTTTCAGAAAATCGGGTGTAATATTTACCGCTGCTGTTATCTGTTTTAGTTCGTGGAGGGTCAGCTTAAAATAAAGTTCGGTGATCTGATGGTACATGATAAAGATCTCCTCATCCGGAAAGGATGTCTTTGGATTTTGAAGGCTCAGCAACGTATCCACATGTATATAATCCCAATAGGTTAAGTAATCAGCATATAATAAACCATCAAGATAAGACACCAGGTCTTGTCCCATCGTGTTGTACTTCTCCTGAAGTTCGGTTAATCGTTGCTGCATTTCGGCACTTATCTCCATCTTTTTTAATTTGGTTTCAAAGGTAACAGATTCCGCTTTTGCCCAAGCGGTTTAGGGACTGGGAACCGCAGTTTTATGAGTTTTATAACAAAAGAAAGCCTAACTTTGCAAAAATTTTAAAAATGCTTGTTTACCTCACCAGAAAGGAACATTTTAATGCAGCCCATAAACTGTATAACCCTGCCTGGACGGTGGAAAAAAACAATGAGGTCTTCGGGAAATGTGCCAATGAAAACTGGCATGGGCATAATTTTGATCTATATGTTACCATTAAAGGAACACCGAACCCGGAAACAGGATTTCTTTTTGATGTAAAAAAGCTTAGTCTGATCATCCAGGAATATATCATAGAGGTGCTCGACCATAAAAATCTCAATATGGATGTACCCTTCATGGATGGAAAGTTTTGTTCGATCGAAAACCTGGTCTATGAGATATGGCATCAGCTGATTCCGCATATCCCGGCCGGGATCACCTTGCATTGTGTTAAACTCTGCGAAACACCGCGGATTTATGTAGAATACTTCGGCGAGTAGTGTTGGATTTTTATAGGATACGCCTGGCGAGTAGT
>JANWKQ010000127.1 GCA_025451295.1 Flavobacteriales bacterium
AAAGTTTTTCGGTATAGAAGTTCAATAGTTCAACGTTCAAAGTACCCTTGAACGTTGAACTATTGAACATTTGAACAAAATAAAATGAGCGATCAGGATAAAATAATTGAGGAAGTTGTTGGCAGTGATTATAAGTATGGTTTCTATACAGACATAGAAATGGATACGGCCCCTATGGGTCTCAATGAAGATATTGTTCGTTTTATTTCCGCTAAAAAAAATGAGCCTGAATGGATGCTGGATTATCGGTTGAAAGCATATCGGCATTGGTTAACATTAAAAGAACCTAACTGGGCTCATGTAAAATATCCGGCCATTGATTATCAAAAAATCATTTACTATGCGGCTCCCAGCAGTACACCTAAATATCAATCACTCGATGAAGTGGATCCGGAATTGCTCGCCACTTTCAAAAAGCTTGGCATTTCTTTAGAAGAACAAAAAATGCTTACTGGTGTTGCGGTAGATGTAGTAATGGATTCAGTAAGTGTAAAAACAACCTTTAAAGAAAAACTGTCGGAGCTGGGAATCATATTTTGTGCTATCAGCGAAGCATTACAGGAACATCCTGAATTGGTAAAAAAATATTTAGGTTCAGTAGTACCTTATAAAGATAATTTCTTCGCTGCTTTAAACGCAGCCGTATTTAGTGATGGTTCGTTCGTATACATTCCAAAAGGTGTTAAATGTCCGATGGAACTTTCCACTTATTTCCGAATTAATGCAATGAATACAGGTCAGTTCGAAAGAACCTTAATTGTCGCCGACGAAGGATCTTATGTAAGCTATCTGGAGGGTTGTACCGCCCCGATGCGTGATGAAAACCAATTGCATGCCGCTGTGGTGGAACTGATTGCGCTGGATCATTCTGAAATTAAATATTCAACGGTTCAAAACTGGTATCCGGGTGATAAAGAAGGTAAAGGTGGCATTTTCAACTTTGTTACCAAGCGAGGCATTTGCTATAACGGATCTAAAATAAGTTGGACGCAGGTAGAAACCGGTTCAGCCATTACGTGGAAATATCCATCCGTAATTTTAAAGGGAGATCACTCGGTTGGAGAATTTTTCTCCGTGGCGGTTACGTCCAATTATCAACAGGCGGATACAGGAACAAAAATGATCCATTTGGGAAAAAACACCCGAAGTACCATTATTTCAAAAGGTGTTTCTGCTGGAAAGAGTAACAATAGTTATAGAGGGTTGGTAAAAATTTCAAAGAATGCAACCAAAGCCCGTAATTTTTCACAATGTGATTCACTATTGATCGGTGATCAATGTGGTGCACATACCTATCCATATATAGAGGTGAATAACCAAACAGGCGTGGTAGAGCATGAAGCCACCACTTCTAAAATTGCGGAGGACCAGATCTTTTATTGCAATCAAAGGGGGATCAACAACGAGAAAGCAGTAGCACTCATTGTAAATGGATATTGTAAAGAAGTATTGAATCAATTGCCAATGGAATTTGCGGTGGAAGCGCAGAAACTTTTAGCAATTAGTTTAGAAGGATCTGTGGGGTAATATCAAATTTTGAATTTCAAAAAAAAATATGTTATCGATTAAGAATTTACACGCAAACATCGGAGGAAAAGAAATCCTGAAAGGATTGAACCTGGAAGTAAAATCCGGTGAGATCCATGCTATTATGGGCCCTAACGGTAGCGGAAAATCTACCCTGGCTTCAGTATTGGCAGGTCGGGAGGAATATGAAGTTACAAAAGGAGAGATTACTTTCAACGGTAAGAACTTATTGGAATTATCACCTGAGGAAAGGGCAGGGGAGGGTGTATTCCTTGCTTTTCAATATCCGGTGGAGATCCCGGGAGTAAGCATGATGAACTTTTTGAAGACTTCTGTACAGGAGATTCGGGAATACAGAAAACAGGACCAGCTTGATGCCAAAACATTTTTACAAAGAGTAAAAGAAAAACAGAAATTGGTAGAGTTAGATACCAAACTCACCAATCGTTCGGTGAATGAAGGTTTTTCAGGTGGTGAAAAAAAGCGAAATGAGATCTTTCAGATGGCTATGCTGGAGCCCACATTGGCTGTACTCGATGAAACGGATTCAGGGCTGGATATTGATGCACTCAGGATCGTAGCAAATGGTGTAAATAAATTGCACAACAAAGACAATGCGTTTATTGTTATCACACACTATCAACGTTTGTTGGAATATATTGTACCTGACTTTGTGCATGTATTATCTGAGGGGAAAATTGTAAAATCAGGTGATAAATCACTAGCCATTGAGCTCGAAGAAAAAGGATATGACTGGCTAAAAGAAGTAACCGTATAATGGAACTGGCGGAGACAAAAAATATTGATACCCAATTATTCTTCAATCTTTATGATGGGATCTTAGCACATGCAGAGTTTGACCCCATTGATGAAAGGATCAAAAAGTCCTATGCATTAATTAAAGATCAGTCAGCACCCGATATTAAGAATGAGGACTGGAGATATACACCAATCCGTCGATACTTGTCGTTGTTTGAATTTCAACCTCATATTTCTGAAATTCCTACCTGTGAACCAAAGTTCTCGTTGGAAAATAAAGTAACGATCGAAAACGGTCACATTACATCCATTGAGCTCACGAAGGAAACGGCGAATAAAGTAGAAATACTTCCACTCATTGAGGGTATTGGCAAATATCCGGAATTGGCAGAAAAATATTTTTATAAAACCCCTTTAAGAAATAACGATTATTTTGCTCATATCAACCAATCTTTTTGTTTAAATGGCTTGTTCATTTACGTGCATGATCATTGCGTGATTGATGAACCCATTTACATTCAACAGGATTGCTATAACGAGAACGAAACTTTTCATCAGACCCATAATCTGGTCCTGGTGGGTCGGGATGCCTCTATGCATTTGATCAAAAAAGAACTATGCACAGGAGAAGGAGGGAAGGTATTTCATAATTTACTAACGGATGCGGTTGTTTTGGACAATGGGAAATTCTCTTTCAGTCGTTTACAAAACGAGTGTAAGGATACTTACCAGATCACTCATTTTTATGCCAGCCTGGCACCTCATGCTCAATTGAACTTGAACAATGTAACCATTGGTGGAGCTTTTGCCCGGAATAATTATTGGGTGGAAATGAATGGGGTAGAATCACATGCTAAACTCAGAGGTCTGTCGCTGTTGAATGATCATCAGCATGCGGATAACTGGATCAGGATTTCACATAATGCACCCTTCTGTGAAAGTGATCAGATCTTCAAGGCGATCGTAGATGATGAAGCAACTTCCGTATTTTCAGGCAGGATCTATGTAGCCAAACATGCTCAAAAAACAAATGCTTATCAAAGCAATAAAAATATTGTTTTAACGGAAACGGCAAATTCATATAGCCGACCCCAATTGGAGATCTATGCGGATGATGTAAAATGTAGTCACGGTAGCACCAGTGGTCAATTAAATGAAGATGAACTTTTTTACCTGCGAGCCCGGGGAATTAAAGAAACAATGGCCAGAAAACTGCTGCTCTATGCTTTTGCGGGAAATCTCGTGGAGCAATTGGATGACGAACATTTTAAGGAAGAAGTAAAGAAACTGATCGATCAGAAATTTGAAAGTTAGGTTTTGGTTACCACAAAAGAAATATCGACTTCTTTGTCTGCCTCGGTTGATTGGAAAAAAGTAAGAGAAGATTTTCCGATCTTAAAACGTGAAGTGAACGGAAAACCATTGGTTTATCTTGATAATGCCGCATCTTCCCAAAAACCGAAGCAGGTGATTGATGCCATTGTGCATTACTATTCCCACTACAATGCAAATGTACATCGGGGAGTGCATACGCTCAGCCAGGAAGGTACCCATGCATTTGAAGCTTCACGTCTTCTTGTGAAGGAATTTATCAACGCTTCGAAAACTGAAGAAGTTATTTTTACAAAAGGTACCACCGGTGCCATTAATTTACTGGCTTATAGCTGGGGCCGAAAATATATACAGGAAGGGGATGAGATCTTGATATCCCAATTAGAACACCATAGTAATATTGTACCCTGGCAAATGCTATGTGAGGGAAAAAAAGCAACATTAAAAATCGTTCCGATCAACGAAAAAGGAGAGCTGATCTGGGACAAATTTCTACAACTTTTGTCTGATAAAACAAAACTCATTTCGGTGGCCCATATTTCCAATGCGTTGGGACCAGTAAATCCGGTTAAGAATATCATCCAGGAGGCTCATCAGCGTAACATACTTGTACATATTGACGGAGCACAGGCGGCACCGCATCAAAAGATTGATGTGCAGGATATGGATTGTGATTTTTATACTTTTTCAGGACATAAAATGTGTGGCCCAACAGGCATTGGCATTCTTTATGGCAAAGAAAAATGGCTGGAAGAAATGCCGCCGTTTGAAGGTGGTGGAGAAATGATAAAAACGGTGAGTTTCGAAAAAACGATCTATAATGATCTTCCATTCAAATTTGAAGCAGGAACACCTCATATTGAAGGAGCCATCGTTTTAGGAGATGCCATTAAGTATCTTACCGGTATTGGGTTGGAAAATATTTCTAAAAGAGAACATGAATTGCTGCATCTCGCCACAAAAGAACTCAATTCGCTGGATGGAATCCGTTTGATTGGAACAGCTGCTGAAAAATCGTCTGTACTTTCTTTTCTGGTTGGAGATATTCATCCATTTGATATGGGTACCATTCTCGATAAAATGGGAGTGGCTGTACGTACCGGACATCATTGTTGCCAGCCATTGATGGCTTGGTTTGATATTCCCGGTACAGTAAGAGCTTCTTTTTCTTTTTACAACAATGAAAATGATATTGACCGGCTGATAGAAGCCGTGAAGAAAGCAATAAAAATGTTATCCTGATGGCATCGATGGTTGAAATAGAAAAAGAGCTGGAGGAAGATTTTGCCTTGTTCGACGACTGGGAGGGTAAATATGATTATCTCATCGGGCTGGGAAAGGATCTTCCGTTGATTGATGATAAATATAAAACGGATGAATACATCGTTCGGGGTTGTCAGAGCAGGGTATGGTTGCATGCAGCCAACAATGGAGACTTTGTTTTTTATTCTGCGGATAGTGATGCGATCATCACGAAAGGATTGGTGGCCTTGCTGGTGAAAGTATTGAATGGACAGAAAGCGGAGGAAATAGCCCATGCAGATCTGAGCTTTATTGATAGAATCGGATTGAAAGAGCATTTATCCCCTAACCGGAGCAATGGTTTGGTGAGTATGATCAAACAAATGAAATTGTATGCATTGGCGTTGACTAAACATTAAATTCTTGGTAACTTTGTACTATTAAATGGCAGATAAATTAGACATAGAAGCATTAAAATCCGACGTTGTAGCCAAATTAAAAACGGTTTATGACCCGGAGATCCCTGTGGATATTTATGAGCTTGGGTTGATCTATGATATCACCGTTGATGAAGAAGGAAATGTAAAAATATTAATGACCCTTACTTCTCCGAATTGTCCTGCTGCGGAAGAAATTCCTGCTGATATCGATGCTAAAGTAAAGTCATTGGAACAGGTGAAGGATTTAAATGTTCAAATCACTTTTGATCCACCCTGGGACAAAGATATGATGAGTGAAGAGGCCCAGTTGGAATTGGGATTTTTATAACTTGTGTAGAACGTGTCATGGAGAGCTTGTCGAACCATGATTTTACTTATAAACTACTTTTAGTACCTAACCATTCGCATGTCCAATAGAATTCCAATTTTTATTGCCCTCTTATTGGTTCCCTTCTTCTTTCAGTGTGGAAGCACATCAAAGCCGGGTGCATCCGATGGACTTGATTCCCACGGAAAACCTAAAAAAGTAGTTCATAATTTTTTACTTGACATTGACTCTCTTTCTGAATATAAAGACCTGATGGGCGAACCTCTGTCCAGTAAATTTTCGAACGTACTTTCTGTAAAGGTGGTATATGATTTTAAAAAAGGGAAAACCTATTTCATTAATAGTAGTTTCTATCAATACCATTTTGACTTTGCTACTACAGTTTTACAATATAATGAGAGCTTATTTACCTTCAATGCACGAAATTATAGTGAAGACCGGCAGGAAAGGGATTATTTATTAGGTAACGTTAATTATATTCCGCAAACCTCCGATTTTTTTCTGGAACTTTCACCTTCTGATTGGATGGACCTGAATTCAATCCATGATCTCTATAACGCCATCAATAAACAACTGCATATTACCGATACATTGTTCTTTTATGCCAATACACCGCGACTCATGCAGGCACATGATGAAGGATTATTACATATCCCAGTGATGACTACCGAAAGAATATTCGGAACCATTCAATATCAACCCATTTTTGCAGCAAAGACCAGAGGCATCCTCAAAAAATATAAGGTAGAGGATTTAGATAGTCTTGTGCCCAACCCTAACGAGATCATCATTCTGGACCAAACTCCGCTTGTTTTACCCAGGGTAAAAGGAGTGATCGTGAACGAACTCCAAACTCCTTTAAGTCATTTGGTTTTATTGGGAAGAAACAGAAATATTCCCATCGCTGCTCAAAAAAACATATGGAACAGTCCCCGGCTTCAATATTTTTTGGATAAAGCTGTGGAGTTTGAAGTACTAAAGGATTCCTTCTCTCTAAAATTGATCTATGATCCTATAGATGTTGACCAGCAAAGTAAAGTGGTGAACCTGGATATGGATACCACCCTGAAGGAGATCATGGATTTGTCTGTAATACCGGAATATGGAATAGAAAAAGTAGGTTCTAAAGCCTTTCATTATTCGTTGCTCAATCAAATTGCCTTAAAAAAGAAATCATTTAAAGTGCCGGAGGTAGGTTTGGCCATTCCCTATTTTTTCTATTGGGAACATTTTATAAAAAGTGGAGCGGAGGCCTTGCTATCTAAACTTTCAACCGAATCAAATCCGCAGAAAGAAAAAGAGGTGTTAAAGAAAATGAGAAAGCTGATCAAGGATTATCCGGTTAGCCGGAATTTGGTTGAGGCTATAGAAACCAAGTTAAAGACCCAATCCAAGTTCAAGGCGTTCAGGTTTAGATCTTCTACCAATGCGGAGGATCTTCCTGAATTTAATGGAGCAGGCCTATATACGTCAGAGACTGCCATCCTTGGTGATAAGAAAGAAACCATTGAAAGGGCTATTAAAAAGGTCTGGGCAAGTACATGGAGCGAAAGAGCTTATTATGAACGAAAGTATTTCGGAATTAATCAGAAAACAATTGCCATGGGAGTTCTCATCCATCGTTCTTTTCCTGAAGAAGAGGCGAATGGGGTGGTAGTCACCAAAAATATTTATCGAAATACAGGGGGCATAACTGTAAATGTTCAGATTGGTGAAAACTCGGTGGTAATGCCGAAGCCAGGAGAGATAACGGAAATATTCACTGTCTATGAGTATCAACAGGCAGCCTGGAAGGGGAAGGTCATTATCGATTATGTTTCATTTTCCATTCTTAATAAATATCAACCGATCATGAGTGAAAAAGAAATCCAGAACCTCTACCAGGCTGTAAAGGATATCAAAATCGAAATTTTGACGAACAAAAACCTATATGCCGGAGTAAATGAAAAATATAGTCCGGGTAAAAATTGCGAGTTTGATTTAGAATTCAAACTAATGGGTAAAAACCGAGATTTATATATTAAGCAGGTTAGGGTTTACAAGTAGGAAGGGGATTAAGTTTTTTGCAGACCACTCTTTCTGATTTCCATTTCTTTCAACAGTAATTTTATCTTCCCGCCTTCTTTGTTCCAATAGGTTCCACCTTTGGATATTTCCCCAACGTACTTACCGTTTACGGTGAAACTGATCTTCTCATCCAAGATCAGATCATTTGGATTTAATCCTTCCTGAAAGGCCGGTACTTCCATCCATTTTTTAGGTTTTACCAATGCACTGCATTCTATATCATTATAGGGGATTGCCGTAAATCGAAGTTTATTGTTATAATAGGTTTTATAACCCAACTGGAATACCTGTTTTTCATCGTCAAATTCAAATGAAACGATAAACTTTCGTTGGAAATTCCTAAAATAAAGCATTCCCGTTAGAACAACCACAAGAATGACTGATATGACAGCAACCGTTGAAATAAAAGAATCTGCACTTGATAAAACATCGTTTTCCGTATGTACACGACGACGATGTCTTCCCTGCATAAAGATCATTGCCATAACGGCTGCGGCAGGTGCAAATACTACAATAATACTGTGTAAGAGAATAGCAGTAAAAAGGATATTGCTTTTGATCGTAGCCGTTTCAATTTTCATTTTATAAAAATACTATTTCAAATTGAAAACTGCGATCTGTCATAACATTGGGTCAGCTAAATGCGGGATTTCATCAATTTAATTGTCCTTATCTTTCGCCAATGTTCCCAATCTCAACTTGATCTTATTCTTTTTTATTTCGATGGACTTTAGTTCTTCGTCCAACAGATCAATTTCAATCTTTATTTTATCATACCGTTCCGGTTTCATCTTTTCTTTTTTTGTATCCAGGTTGAGCCGGATGTCACCAATCAATCCAAACATAAAACCAATATTGGTGGTCAGTCTTAGACAAACCTGATCAAATATGACGATCTTCTGCTTTTTATTTTTCCCCTGGCATTCATAAATATCCCCGGGCCCAAAGAACCATATAACAGTGCTGTTTTTGTATTTACGTTCATGTTTATGGTGACCATGATGCCATCCATTGTCGTGAAAATAATCGTCGTAGTGATCGTGCTTACCTCCTTTATGATCATCGTCATCGTCCCCAATATTGATGTTTATATTAATATTGGAATTTGATTTGTCTCCACCCTTATTTTTGCCTTTATGTTTGCCTTTCTGGGCTGAAAGTGCGGAAGTGGTAACAAATGCCAGCACCACGAATAATATCCATATTTTATTCATAACTATTTATTTATCTCGTTATTAATACTATCTAGTTTTTCATGTACCCTGGATGATTGAACTTCCAGATTCTTTAGTTCCTTTTCCAGTTGTTCAACACTGGCGGTATCAATAGAGTTTGTATCCTTATCCGACGTTTTTTTGGTTGCTGATTTGCCACAGGATAAAATCCCAAGGCAGGCAATGAAAAGGATGGGGTATATGGCTTTCATAGTGGTGGTGTTTCTAAATGGTAAATTATTAAAAATTCCAACACCAAAAAGTTAAAAAAATATTGAGGTGCTTATCCTACCTCCCAGAGCATTATTTTTCTGTCATCTCCACCACTTATTAAATGCTTTTCATCCAGCCAGCAAACGGTGTTCACACTGTTGGTATGCCCTTCAAAATCTTCCTTATTGATCCGGACCAGTATTTCCATTTCCTCGTCCCATAACTTGATGGTCTTATCCCGTGAAGCCGTTGCATACATATTTAATCCCGGATTATAAGCAATCTGGTAGATGGCATAATTATGGGCTGGAATATTTTTGACCATTTCAAATTCTTTCTTGATATCCCAAATTCTTATATGTGCATCTTTGGATGCTGAGATCAGTTCATCATGTGCAGAATCATAGAGTACAGCGTTACATGCCCAGCTATGTGCAGGATATTCAAAGACCTTTTCCTTTTTTATGATATCTATAACCAATATACGGGTATCGGAACAGGCAGCATACAAATAAGGTCTGGTTGGATTGAACACAATGCTCCTGATCTTGTCTTCCGAAAGTTGAACGGTGGAGAGCAGGCTGAATTTTAAAGGATGAATAAAAATGAGATTGCCTTTACTGCCCGACGCAGCTATTAACTGGTGATGTCTGGAATATTGAATATCAAATATTCCTTCGTCTTTTATTTGAAAGTATTTAATTTCTTTTTTAGTAGACAGATCAATTACATGTATACCTCCTTCGGACGTGCCGGCCAGTAAAATATTTCGTTCGGGTATCCTGCATAAACTGTAAATGGTAAATTTGAATTGGGCAATTGGAACACCTGTTGAAGGATCGGCCATATCCCATTCTACAATGGTCTTATCGCCACCGGCCGAAAAAAAACGGCCTTGTTCAGACGCCGTAATGATTGTATAAACCGGGTGCTGGTGACCAAGAAATTCGGTTACCTTTTTTACCGTAATTTTTTTATTGGGCATCCTCCAGGAAGATTGCTTTAACGATGGTTTCGGTTTTACCCGGAGTTTTAGGAATAAATATTTTTTCCTCGTAAGCCTGATAACCCTCCTGTTTTACATTGATGGTATAGGTAATATCTCCTTCTAGTACGATCAAAAAGTCACCAGATTCAGAAGTTTCCATTTCATCCCAAACTTTTCCTTTATCATCGGTGATCTTCACAACTGTTTCGATTGGTGTACCTTCTTTTCCATCCAGCACCTTTCCTTTGAAGATGGAAATAGCACCCGATGTAAGTCCTGTTGAGCCCTGGTTGGTTCCATCCGGATCTGGCACCACATAGTTGGTAAGGTCAATTTCATAAATATCAAATTCCCCTTTGGTATCATCCCTATGTGAAGTTATATAGGCTTTTTTTCCATCAGCCGTCATTGAAAACTGCTTCTCATCACCAATCGTATTAATGGGATATCCTAAATTGACAGGTGCAGTCCATTTACCATTTTTATATTCTGTTTTAAAGAGATCAAAACCACCAATTGAGTTTTTACCATTGCTACTATAAATAAGTGTGTTTCCATCCGAATGAACAAAAACACAAACTTCATCATCGATCGTATTTACCAATGGACCTAAGTTAACAGGTTCTTCATATTCGTATGAACCCACTTTGGTGGCCATCCATAGATCTCCATTTCCCATGGCTCCTTTACCTGGCTTTTCGCTGATGAAGAAGAGTTTCTTTTTATCAACAGTAACACTTGCACTCGTTTCAAAATAGGTGGAGTTCACTTTTCCTTTTACAACTTCGGGTGTTCTCCATTCGCCATTCTTACGTTTTTTTGAATAGTAGATATCTCCTCCATTCACACTTTTATAAATGTAAATAACATTTCCATCAGCCGAAATACAACAGCTGGCATCATGCTCTTTTGTATTCAATGCTCCTTTAATATTTTCCGCATCCTGCCATTCACCGGTCACCGTATCTCTTTCACTCATCCATATATCCTCGAAATAAAGTCCGTTGATAGGATCCTTTAAACCACCCGTATTTCCAGGACGACAAGTGGTAAAAATAAGGGTCTTGCCATCAGCGGTAACTGATGGATTGCTCTCGATAAACTCGGAATTGATCGCTTCTCCTAAATTGGTAATGGTTACGTTTACCGGAGTTGACATCAATTTTTTTGCCTGATTTTCCTGCAGAATATAATCGTTCACGATATCCGAGGTTTGAGCTTTTCCCTTTAATGTTCCGCGGTAGAACTCATAATTTTTCAACGCCTCATCCAATAATCCCTCTTTATGCTGAGCCTGACCCAACCAGAGTTCAAGGTCTTTTGCATTTTTTGGTTTTTTCTCAGCTGCTTTGGTAAGGAATGTCAATGCCTCATCGTATTTTTTTAAGCGATAGGCTACTTTTCCAGCTTTATAGCTAATAACAGAATGTTCAGGATATTTAACGTGCAAATCGCGATATAAAGTATAGGCAGCATCCCAATACTCTTTTTGATAATTTTCATCCGCATCTACCAGCTTGATCTTATCAGATAAAGTCATCTTTGGCTGTGGTTGTGAAAAAAGAGAACCCGTACTTAGGGTAATAATCAATAGAATAAGGATTTTTCGCATATAAGTATAGTCTTTAAAGGGATAATTGGCAGACATAAAAATAAGCATTTTTTCTGATTCGTAAAAATGCCTATTTGTAAATTTCCTTTTTGGCAGATTTCATTGTATTGGCAAGGAGTCCGGCTATGGTCATAGGGCCTACGCCTCCGGGTACCGGAGTTATAAAAGAAGCTTTGGGAGCCACTGCGTCAAAGTCCACATCACCCTTTAATCTCCATCCCGATTTGGTATCGGTGGCGGGTACACGGGTAGTGCCCACATCAATAATAACAGCACCTTCTTTTACCATATCGCCTTTTAAAAATTCAGGAATTCCTAAAGCGGCAATAATAATATCGGCCTGTAGGGTGATCTCTTTTAATTTTTTTGTTTTGCTATGGCATAAGGTAACTGTAGCGTTACCAGGATCTCTATTTCTGCTCATTAAAATACTTAAAGGTGTTCCTACGATATTCGATCGGCCAAGGACCACACAATGTTTTCCCGCAGTTTCGATGTTATAAAATCGAAGCAATTGCATAATACCAAAGGGTGTGGCCGAAACATAGGTAGGCAAACCCAATAAAAGCTTCCCAAGATTTACCGGATGAAAACCATCTACATCTTTTTCTGGTTTAATATAGTTGGTCACTTTATCCACATCAATATGCTTAGGAAGTGGGAGCTGAACGATCAATCCGTCTATATCAGAATCATTGTTGATCTCATCTACTTTTTTGATGAGATCCGCTTCGGTCACCTTATCATCAAACCGATACATGGATGATTTATATCCGATATTTTCACATGCCTTGATCTTGGCAGCTACATAGGTTTCGCTGCCTCCATCATTACCAACCAGGATGGCACAGAGATGAGGAACTTTTCCTCCATTTGATTTGATCTCTTCTACCTGTTTTTTTAATTCATCCTGGATGAAAAGCGATACCTTTTTTCCATCGATAATTTTAGCAGCAATATCAGTGGTTAATTCTTTCATGTAATCCTAAATTGTAATTCCTAAATCCCAAATCTATCTTAATCCAGCTCCTTTGGGCATATTCTTCATCATCTTTTGCATATTCTGCTTATTGCCCATCATCTTCATCATTTTTCGCATATCATCAAACTGTTTCAGCAACTTATTTACCTCCTGAATATTTGTTCCGCTACCTTTCGCAATTCGTTGCTTACGACTTCCATTCAATACCTGTGGATTTGTTCTTTCCTGTTTGGTCATCGAACGGATGATCGCTTCAATATTTTTAAATGCATCATCACCCACATCAATATCCTTCATCATTTTTCCCATGCCTGGTATCATACCCATCAGATCTTTCAGGTTTCCCATTTTCTTGATCTGCTGGATCTGTGCTAAAAAGTCATCGAAGTCAAACTGATTCTTCGCAATTTTTTTCTGAAGCTTATGTGCCTGTTCCTCGTCATATTGTTCCTGGGCACGTTCAACCAACGATACAATATCTCCCATTCCTAAAATCCGATCTGCCATCCTTGTGGGATAGAAAATATCGATCGCATCCATTTTTTCGCCGGTACCTACAAACTTGATCGGTTTTTGTACTTCCGCCTTGATCGTTAAGGCGGCTCCGCCTCGTGTGTCTCCATCCAGTTTGGTAAGGATCACACCATCAAAATTCAATCGCTCGTTAAATGCTTTGGCTGTGTTCACCGCGTCCTGACCGGTCATCGCATCCACCACAAATAAGATTTCATCCGGATCAACCGCTTTTTTAAGTTTGGAAATTTCATCCATCATCTCCTCATCCACAGCCAAACGACCCGCGGTATCAATAATCACTACCTGGTAGCCTTTTAATTTCGCTTCTTTGATCGCATTTTTTGCGATCTCTACCGGATTTTTATTTTCTTTTTCGCTATAAACCGGAATGCCGATCTGCTCTCCCAATACATGTAACTGGTCAATCGCCGCAGGACGATAAACGTCAGCCGCTGCAAGCATCACCGTTTTTCCTTTTTTGGTTTTCAGGTAATTTCCCAGCTTACCGGTAAAGGTGGTTTTACCTGAACCTTGCAAACCACTCATTAAAATAACCGATGGACTTCCTTTCAGCTGGATGTCAGCTTTATCACCACCCATGAGCTCCACCAGCTCTTCATGCATGATCTTCACCATCAATTGTCCCGGGCTAACAGAGGTAAGCACTTCACGACCGAGCGCTTTTTCCTTAACGATATCGGTAAAACTTTTGGCAATCTTATAACTTACGTCGGCATCGAGTAATGCACGACGAACTTCTTTTAATGATTCGGCTACATTGATCTCGGTGATCTTACCCTGACCTTTTAAACCTTTAAATGCTTTCTCAAATTTTTCTGATAGACTTTCGAACATACTTTCATCTTTTTCTTACCGAAGAATCGGGATGCGAATATAAGGATTTTGGATGATTTTTAGAGCAGCATATCCCTGGGCTTAGCTGCTTCTGATTTTATTTATATTTATCCTCTTAATTCTTACCTCATGTCCACCACCATACACTGGGCGCTCTTTCACGCCAATCCCTCCGCCAAACCTCCCTTTGATCTGGCAACCGGTATTACCGAAAATGGGACTCAAAAAGAATTCATCATCGAAAATTGTGAGCATATTCCGGATGCCATCGATAAAATGAAAAAATGGATAGAAATGAATCAGGTGAAATTTGCTAAACCTTTTACACTTTTATATCCAATCTATATGGATATGATGAATTCTGATTTTGAAGGAACTATGCATCAGATTGCCTGGCTTATTAAAGATGAAGCCGATAAAAATGGTTGGGAATTTAACAGAACGGGTGGATTAAGTGGGACAACAAGTGCCCATTTCTATGTTTTGTAGTGGAGGTTTTTTTTTCTTCAGCAGGAATTCTTTGAGGATCGTTAAAAAAAAATCAAAATTTTCTAAATCCATTCAAGTGTCTCCCTCGTAATTAGTGCAGTGTTTGCATTATATGATTTAATCATTTTATAATAAACTTTTCTGATTACCGTATTCACTTGTACTCTATGCATTGTAATAACATATTCTTCACAAAACCTAACCACATGATAACCTGTGTTTCGCAACTATGTGAGGTGACAATCCGTCTAAAGGGTATATTTCAAAACTTGCAGTCAACCGTCTACTTTAAAAAAAACATGAGAAAATCATTATTCCTATTTTCCCTCATTACCTTATCTTTTTCAAGCCTCTATTCACAGTTTACAGTCGGCTATAACAGTCCGGCAGGACTAGGTTGCTCCAATGATGCTTCTGTGGGAACGATTGTTTGGAATAGCCCTAACAGGGTGATATCAAACAATGCCAGTAGATGTTTTACAACCGCTGGTCAGCAGGGAATTACAAATTACGTGAAGGCAACCCAATTTGGGTTTGTGTTACCCGCGCCTTGCCCTTCGTGTATAGTTACGGGGGTAGAAACTCAGGTAGATAGACGATCAGCAGTTCAACCAGATGTGGCAATATTGAATGCATGGCAAGCACTTCCTGTTTTACCTTTGGGAGGTCCTTATAATTTTGCTGTAACTGCAGCTGCTCCTCCAGCTATTATGAATAGAGCCTTAATTGTGGTTATTGGAATAGAAAACGGACCAAGTACTCCAGCCATTATTCCACCAACGGCAGGCAACGATAGCCGGGATGTTATTTCCGTGACCTATGGTGGTGTGCCCATGATCCAGGCTTGTGAGGTGGCTTTTTCCAATGTGTTAAGTGGAACTACTTTCTGGGCAAGAAATGAGATCTGGTTTTTGAATGATGCTGGAATTACTGCAGCAGTGGGTAACCAGATTGTTGTGAATGCACCTGGTAACAGTAATGAATTTGTTCAAATGGTTTCTGCTGTAGCATTTCAGAATGTAGATCAGATCGCTCCTATATTTGATTTCAGAACGGATACTGTGGTTGGTAATATCAATCCTTTTCCATTGGGTAATCCAGCACCTATGATTGAGGGAAGTTGTGCCGTAACCGCTGTGGTTTGTGGTAACAATGGTAGTTATGTTTTTAATGGTGGGGGTGCCAGTGGGATCCCGGGTGTAAACTTTGTTGAAGGAACCGACCAGAATGGATCAACAATTCCGGTCTATGGCGGTTCTTCTGCCACTATGATGTGCGGAAATGCCATCGTTCCTGATGGAACAAGTGGTAGTGTAGCTCCTACGTATCAGTTTTCTGCAGCGCCTAACCGACAGGTTATTTCTATGATTTGCGTGCAAAGGGCCAGGGATTTTGACAATGATGTTAGACTAGTCAAAGCAGGCGTCGCAACAGGAACCAGTCAGGCAGTTGGTACAACCTGGCCAGATCAGGATGCATATCAAACATATGGAGGACCTGCAAATCTATGGGGTACCACCGTATCGCTTGCTGATGTTACGAATGTGGGCTTTGGTTTTGCTGTTTCGGCAAGGGTACAAAACCAGCAGGTCGAAATTGATCACATGCAGGTTAGACTCCATTTGGTGAGTACACTTCCGGTTGAATTGGTTGATTTTAACGGCGTAAGAATAGACAGAGAGATCAAGCTTACCTGGACCACTGCTTCAGAGGTCAATAACGACTATTATGAACTTCACAGAAGTTCTGATGCCCTGGACTATACTTTAATTAATACGATTGATGGTGCCGGGAATTCTAATAATTTGCTCGAGTATATTTATAATGATATGGATGCACCTGTAGATGTAACCAATTATTATAAAATAAAACAAGTAGATTTTGACGGTAACTATAAATGGTATGGTCCTATTTCGGTAGAACCTGGTGAAAAAGAAAATCAATTGTCGTTATATCCGAATCCGGCAACATCAACCATAACGGTTACCAACCTTGAAACGATCAATGACTTCGTGATCTATAATTCTATGGGAGCTGTGGTAAAAACAGGCAAAATGGAAAATGATCAGATTGATGTGGATGAATTGATACCGGGAACCTATTATTTATCGGTTGCAGATAGCGATCAGAAGATAAAGTTCATGAAATTTTAAACGGATCCGGCTCATTATTCATTGAGCTCATGCAGATCGGAATTAGCTCCGATCCCCATTCTTTTAGCCACCACTTTGCCCTTGTTAAAGATGAGGGAAACAAAGGTAGAAACAGTTTCCTTGGTGTTTTGCCATATTACATTTCCATCAATAATTTGCTTGATGTTCATCATTCGGGAGGTTGTATTGGTCTTGTTATCCACACTCAAGAGACAGGATTTACCACTACCATCTACAAGGATCTGGAAGTTAATGGTACCAACAATTTTATCACGGATCTTTTGAGGTAATTTGGTATTGATGGTGGAAATAAAAGAATTCAGATCGATCTTTGCGATTGCCTGGGTATTTTCCAAAATAAAACCGGAATTAATGGTGCTGTAATAGGTTTCTGAGAAAATAGACTGTCCTGATACGTTGGATACCAGGAGGAAAAGCATGCCGGCTATAAAATTCTTCTTCATTAACAGAGGTAAAATAATAACTAAAGATAGCGAAAATTATTATCCACTCTTAACCGGTATGGTAGAATTTAGGTAATCTTAATAATAGAAGAGGGTGTACCTATTGGGTTTTCTGGCTCTTGACGCAGGTTTTAAAAAATTCAACCTGGTATTGACGTTTGATAGCTTCTTCCTTTGTAAGGTTTGGTAGTGTTAAGGCCTTTCCTTCTGCAGAAACAACCTTATAGCCCTGGTTCGTTTTTACAATCATAGCGTCATTATTTAAAGTAAACCTAACGAAAAGGAAAACCAGAGTCAATGGGGGTAATTTGAACTTATGAACCGGAGCATGTTTATAGAGCCGCTTATCCCAATTCCTTTTTCTTCCTGCCAGCTATATAGATTAATAATATACTGAGGGCTGTTAATCCTGCGATAATCCAATCATTGTTAAGTATATTCCGGGCCGGGGTATAGAATAAAAGTGCCCCTAAAATAATGGGCAGACCAAAGGAACAGGCAACCCCCATATACGGACTGTTCTTCCATTTTTCGATCATTAAAGCCGTGGTAGCCGGAAGGGATGATTGTAATAAAAAAATGCCGGAGCAAAGGCCCCATGTATGATTTTTTAAAAGTGTAAGGAATGGGATAGACAGGATCAAAGCAATCATCGTGTATTTTATACGCCCAAAATAATCAGCCAGATATCCGCCGAGCAGTTTTCCTAGCATAGCAGATAGTCCGATAAAGATCAACATCTCAAAATTCTGCTCATAAATGATCTGGAAAATATTCCAGATGGCGGATCTGAATGAAATGATTGTTAGCAACAATATCATCGCTATGTCATGTTGATCCGGTTCCCCGGTTTTTTCGGATGGAGAGATCTTTAGAGACGTATTGAATTTTGTGAGGGCTGTAAGCGTCAATAATAAAACGGCTAACAATATACAAGGCAATATTATGTTGATCTGATAAGCTCCTAAGATACCACCAAGAGCCAATCCGATTACACCTGGGCTGGCAAAAACTCCAAGATATTTTGCCTGATGCGTTTCTGTTTTACATTCATAGCCACCAACTACATGGATCAATGACGAAGCGATCCCAATAGAAAGAATGGCCAGCTTATAGTCGACCAACAACCATAAAAAGCTACTGATGTGTAAAACGTAGGAAAGAACAAGTAAAGATTTGGGGTGATAATTTTTTTTGATCATCCACGCCAATGGAACCTGGCCACCAAAAGCAACGATATTATAGATAAGCACCGCAACACCCAGGTCAATATTCGAAAGGTCTTTAAAAATAAGACCTGCGAGAATAAAACCGGAGATACAATCATTCAGGCCATGACCGGTTGCCAGCAGCGCGATCTTTTTCATATCAGGTGAACTTGTAAACAAGATAAGCCAGGAACAAATAAGAAATGATATTCATAAGGAGTGTTGCCAGTATAACCCGCGAAATATCTTTTCCTTTATTAAATAGGAACAAAATGATACCTTCAACGATGATGGTTACCAAGTAGAGTGCAAAAAGCTGCATCGGTATTTCTTTAAATGAACTCAGGATGAAGTAACCCACAATGGCGGATGCAATATTCGCTGTAAAAGAAACCCCGGTTGCCCAACCAAGTTTTCTTTTCAGGAATTTCGATATCATAAATCCCTCCGCAAAGGAAATAATGAGCATAAATAATAAGAATGCTATTGGTATGACCAATAAGATGGGACCCCCGGCATCAAGTTTTATCATATAGAAGGTATTAGATTATTGTGATAAAAATAATGAAAAATCTGATCTAATTTCTTTCTCCGATCTGTTGTCTCCACATGGCATAATATAAACCTTTTTCACCCAATAGTTTGTCATGGGTTCCGGTTTCGATCACCTTTCCCTTTTCCAACACGTAGATCCGGTTGGCATGCATGATCGTTGAAAGCCGGTGCGCAATGAGGATCGTGATCTGTTCTTTTTCGGTGGAGACATTCCTGATTGTGGCATTGATCTCTTCTTCAGTGATCGAATCCAGCGAGGAAGTGGCTTCATCAAAGATCAACAAATGTGGTTTCCTTAATAAAGCACGGGCAATGGATAAACGTTGTTTTTCACCTCCGCTTAGTTTAAGCCCCCCTTCACCGATCATGGTATCCAGACCTTTTTCAGCTCTGGCCAATAGATTCTGACATGCTGCTTTCTCTAATACATGGTGAAGATCCTCATCGGTTGAATCAGGCTTTACAAATAACAGGTTTTCTTTAATTGTTCCGGAAAACAGCTGGGTATCCTGTGTTACAAAACCGATCTGATTTCTTAGATCATCATAACTAATATCAGAAGATTCATTTTGGTTATAGAGGATCTTTCCTTCCTGACATTTATACAATCCAACGAGCAACTTCATCAATGTTGTTTTTCCGGAACCGGATGGGCCTACAAATGCAATGGTTTCTCCCGATTTTGCTTCGAAGCTAATGTCATCAATCGCCTTATAAAGTGATGTGTTATGCTGGAAACTTACCGAATCGAAAGCCAGCTGATGGATGGTTCCCAAATGTTTTGGAGCCTCCGGTATCGACTCTGGTTTTTTATTCATTAAGTTGTTAAAATTGTTGAGTGATGCTTCTGCCTCACGGTACGACAATAATATATTACCGATCTCCTGCAAAGGTCCAAAAACAAAAAAGGAAAAGATCTGCATGGTTACCAACTGACCGGCATCCATTTGATGTCCGAAAATGAGATACATCAGAATAAAAAGGATCACCTGTCTCAATGTATTTACCAGGGTGCCCTGGATAAAACTAATGCTTCGAATGCGCTTTACCTTTGTGAGTTCCAGTCCAAGGATCTTAAAAGTGTTTTTATTGAGCCGGTTCACCTCCTGATCAGTAAGTCCCAGACTTTTTACCAATTCGATGTTTCGAAGGGATTCGGTTGTTGCACCCGCCAATGCGGTGGTTTGTTTAACAATGTTTTTTTGAATCGATTTTATTTTCTTACTAAGTACATTGGTGATCAAAGTGAGTACCACAATACCTACCAGATAGGCGATGGGAATACTCCAATGGATAAAAATGGCGGCATAGACAAAAACGAAGATCACCCCCACAATAATACCAAACAAAACATTGATAGAATAGTTCATCAGTTTTTCCACGTCAATCCTTACTTTGGTGAGGATTGACAAGGTTTCTCCACTCCGCTGGTCCTCAAATTCCTGATAGGGGAGTTTCATGGCATGACGGAGTCCGTCAGTGAATACAGAGGCCCCAAATTTCTGGATCACTACATTCAAAAAGTAATCCTGGAAGTTCTTGGCAATCCGGCTGATCATGGCTACACTGATGGACATTATAAGGATGAATAAAACACCCGGATTATTGAACTGAAAGCTCCATAAAAAGCTGTCGGCGCTGCTTTTGGTACCCGCATAACTGGTGGCCAGCCTTACCAGCTTGCCCAGCAAAATGGGGTCAACCATCGAAAAACCGGTATTGATGGCGGCCAACAGCAGGGTAAGAAATATCAGCCATTTATAAGGCTTTAAATACTTGAATAAGATTTTCATGGGCCAAAATTAGAGAAACTCATTTTTAATATCTATTTTTATTTTCCAATTAACCTAAAATGATGCGAATGAAGTCAGCTATTTGTTGTCTGTTTTTTATTACAGCCCTGAGTGCACAAACTTCTGTAACGGTATCTACAGCTACAGATTTTTTAAAGGCCATCGGTCCTAATAAAACAATTTATCTGAGTGCCGGCGATTATGATATTAGTTCAGTAGTTGGGGTTGGATCATCCTATGTTACCTGGGAGGATCAATATGACGGCTCACAGATCTTAATTTCCAATGTATCCAATTTAAAGATCATTGGTAAAGGAAATGCAAGGATCCTGGTAACTCCACAATATACCTGGGTGATGAAATTTTATCAGAGTTCCAATATTACACTTGATAATTTTACAATGGGTCACCTCGTAGGAGGCAGCTGTATTGGTGGTGTGGTGAGTTTAGATAGCTGTAAAAATGTGAAGATCACGAATTGTAAACTATTTGGAAGTGGTACATACGGAATGGAAGTAAATAATTCTGAAAATGTAACGGTGGAAAAATGTGATGTATATAAATGTACCTATGGCCTGCTGGTTTTAAACAATTCAACCAATTTAAATTTTGTAAAAACACGTTTCAGGGAGACAGGTGAATTTGATCTGGTGACTATCTCGGGTTGTAAATCAGTTAACTTCAGAACCTGTGTTTTCGAAAAGAATTTTAACTCAGGAGATTATTCATCCTATTATTTTTTCAAGGTAGATCAAAATAATTATTACGATTACGGAGATTATTCAGAGACTACTTCATCTTCGGGTATAACCATTAATACCTGTGCATTCAGGGATAATAAAGTCTATTATTTTACCAACGATTATAACAATAAAATTATTCTTGGTGATAATCGTTACGAAAGAAATGATTTTACTGCACCTACCCCTACTACCAATAGCAAAAACGTAAATGTTTACAACAACTATTACG